>JBGSIZ010000063.1:0-1943 GCA_041742255.1 Marivivens sp.
CCGCAAACCTGCCCTGCCCCGCAAGATGATCGCGACCGCATTAACCGGCATCGGCGTCGCACTGGCCGCGTTCACCGGCGACGCAGGCATCGTGGGGTCCGTCCTTTATGGTGTGATCGCCGCTGGATTGCACCTGTCCGCCTTTGGCATCGACCCCTTGCGCGACAAGCTGGTCGAGGGCATCGACCAGTTTCAACAAGACCGCGTCGCCCGCGTGGTGGACGAGGCCGAAGCCTATCTCGCCAATATCCGCGCCCAGATCGAGAGCCTGAACGACCGCCCGTTGCTGATGCGCATCACCGCGTTTCAGGCGATGGCCCGCAAGATGATCCGCACCGTCGAAGAAGACCCCCGCGACCTGACAGGTGCCCGCAAATATCTGGGCGTCTATCTGATGGGGGCCCGCGATGCGACGGCCAAGTTCGCCGATCTGTATCGCCGCAAGAAAGACGACAGCGTGCGCGCCGCCTATGAGGCGCTGCTGACCGATCTTGAAACCAACTTTACCACCCAGACCGACGCGATGCTGTCCGACAGCCGGGGCGATATGGATATTGAAATCAAGGTGCTGCGGGACCGTTTGCAGCGCGAAGGCATCAGGCCAGAATAAAACAGGCCGGAACAAAAGAGAGGGATCAGACATGACCGAAACCACCCGCCAGAAGGCCGAAATGACGCTTGCGTCTGTGGAAAAACTCAACGCCGTGGTTCTGCCCGAACCCAAGGGCGAGGTGATCCCGCTGGAGGCCGCAGACGCCCCCACGAGCGCCGAAATCACCAAGCGCATGGCCGAAATTCACATGGATGACACCAATTCCATCGTGTCGTTCGGCAGCCGCGCCCAGACCGAATTGCAGGTCATTTCCCAATCCATGCTGGACGGTGTCCGCAACAAGGACGTGGGCCCGGCAGGCGACAGCCTGCGCGACATCGTCACCACCATCCGCGGCTTTTCGGTCAGCGAACTGGACGTGCGCCGCAACCGCACATGGTGGGAAAAACTGTTGGGCCGCGCCGCCCCCATGGCCAAATTCGTGGCCAAGTTTGAAACCGTCCAAGGCCAGATCGACAAGATCACCGACAATCTTCTCAAGCATGAACATGTTCTGCTGAAGGACATCGAGAGTCTGGATCAGTTGTATGACAAGACGCTGGCGTTTTACGACGAACTGGCCCTGTATATTGCTGCGGGCGAGGCCAAGCTGACCGCCCTTGATACCACCGACATTCCCGCCAAAGAGGCCATCGTGGCCGCCGCCCCCGAGGACAAGGGCATGATGCTGGCACAGGAATTGCGCGATCTGCGCGCGGGCCGCGACGATCTGGAACGCCGGGTTTATGACCTGAAACTGACCCGTCAGGTGACCATGCAATCCCTGCCCTCGATCCGGTTGGTGCAGGAAAACGACAAATCGCTGGTGACCAAGATCAACTCGACCCTCGTGAACACCGTGCCTTTGTGGGAAACCCAATTGGCGCAGGCCGTCACGATCCAGCGCAGCGCCGAAGCCGCCAAGGCCGTGCGCGAGGCGAACGATCTGACCAACGAATTGTTGACCGCCAACGCCAAGAACCTGCGTGACGCCAACAAAATCGTCCGCGAGGAGATGGAGCGCGGCGTGTTCGACATTGCCGCCGTGAAATCCGCCAACGAAAACCTGATCGCCACGATCAACGAAAGCCTGCAAATTGCCGACGATGGCAAACGGATGCGCGCCGAGGCCGAGATCGAGTTGAAAAAGATGGAGGCCGAATTGAAGGCCACGTTGTCCAGCGCCAAGGCCCGCACCACGGGCACTGGCGACACGATCGGCACGGCCACGGGCGTTTGATGCACGAATGACAGGGGCAGCCCCACGACACACACACGCGGCGGCCCGGTTCACCGGAGCCGCAGGCGTGGTGTGTGCGGCGCTGGCCCTGTCTGCCTGCGTGGTTGCCCC
>JBGSIZ010000064.1:0-3379 GCA_041742255.1 Marivivens sp.
CAAACCACCGCGCGCGATCCGGGCAGAAAGTGCGACACCCAGCCCCGCGAGGCGGTCGAGCGCATCGGCAAGCGGCGCGGGTGTGCCGGGCGGCACCTGATCCATGAAACGTGACATTCTGTTTCCTCCCAAGACGTGGTGTGACGGTGGCATGACAGGGGGTTTCTTGAAATTTAAAAAAAGTGTATCAGCGTTAAAAGGAATCTAATCATGCTGGCGCAGGCGATTACCCTGAAACAATTGACCGCGTTGCTGGCCGTGGCCGAGCATCGGACGTTGACCGCTGCTGCGCAGGTGATGCACCAGACGACCCCCGCTATTCATAGTCAGATCAAGAAGTTGGAGGATTTGGTCGGCCGCCCTTTGGTGTCCCGTGCCGCCGATGGCGCGGGGTTTGTTCTGACCCCCGCCGGTGAGGCCATGGCCCGTGCCGCCCGCCGGATCAAAGCCAATTTGTCGCAGGCCGATGCCGAAATCGCCGCCTTGGCCCAAGGATATGTTGGTCATGTCCGCCTGAGCGTTGTGTCCACCGGCAAATATGTGGCCCCGCGTCTGGTGCGTCGCCTGCGCGATGTTCTGCCCCAGATCGAGGTCAGTTTGCGGGTGGGCAACCGGGAACAGGTGATTGCCGACCTGGAGCAGGGGGTGGCCGACCTCGCCATCATGGGCCGCCCGCCCCGCGTGCCCGAGGTGACGGCAGAGCCGCTTGGCCCGCATCCGCACGGGGTCATTTTGCCCCCCGGTCACAGGTTGGCGGGTGTCGATGGGTTTGATCCCGTGACCTTGATGGAGGAGACGTTTCTGGCCCGCGAAACCGGGTCTGGCACCCGCGTTCTGATGGGCCGGTATTTTGACCGGCTGGCCGAGGGTGCCAACCCCAAGCTGATCACGATGGACAGCAATGAAACCATCAAACAGGCCGTCATGGCAGGTTTGGGCATCGCATTCCTGTCCTTGCACACCTGCGATGACGAATTGCGCGCGGGCCGGTTGGTGACCCTGCGCGGCCCCGGTCTGCCCGTCATGCGCCATTGGTATCTGGTCCGCGCGGTGGATCAGGAGCCGACCGCCGTCACCGCAAACCTTGCCGCGCAGATCGTGGCCCTTGGCGGCAGTTATCTGCCCCACACAGGTTGGCCCGGTGCATGATCAGCGCGCCGATATATCCGGGCGCGATCAGCGCGCCAGTGCCGCATAAAGCGCTGGCAGCCGTTCTGGCAAACGGTCAATGCGGTCAACCACTCGCACGTTTCGGGTGCCGAATATCCGCTGGGCATAGCTGTCTGCGCCGGGGTCGAGCGTGAGGCAGAATGGGGTGATGCCGTCCCTCTGGGCCTCCTCGACCGCCCGTTTGGCGTCCGCCCGCAGATACAGCGGATCGCGCACGTCGATGTCGGCGGGTGCCCCGTCGGTCAGCACCAACAAGAGTTTCCGGCTGGTTCGAAGCTGTGCCAGATGGTGGCTGGCGTGCCGGATTGCCGCCCCCATCCGCGTGGATAGCCGCCCCTGTGCACCCATGATCCCCGCCTTGGCCGTGGCCCCCCACGGCTGGTCGAAATCCTTGAACCGGTCATAGAACACCTGAGACCGTCCATCCGAACAAAACCCGTGCACGCCGAACGTGTCCCCGACCCGGTGGGTCGCCTCGGACATCAGAAGTGCTGCGGTGCGGGTCACGTCCAGAATGGATTGCCCCGACGCTGTCGGATCGTTGGTTGAGGCCGACAAATCCAGCAGCAGTAACACGGCGGTATCGCGTCGGTTCCGAATGTGCCGCATCATGACCCGCAGATCGGGTTGCCGCCGTGCCCGGGTGTCGATCGCCGCCGCCACCGCCGCGTCGATATCGAGGTCATCCCCGTCTTCGAGTTTGCGCATCCGCTGCACCCCTTGGGGCCGCATCGCGTCCAGTCGGTGCCGCAACCGCCGCATCACATCCGCATGGTCCGACAGGATTTCATCCGCCTGTGCTGCGTCCCCCGGTGCCCCCCGCCGTTCCAGAACTGTCACCCAGTCGGGCCGCATCATCTGAACCGTGTGGTCGAATTCATCGTAGTGGATCGGGGTCGCTGTGGCGGGGGTGCCGTATTTGTCGTTCAGGCTGGTGCCGTCGTCATCCAGCAACAGGTCCGATTGCACCCAGATTTCCTGTGCGTCGTCCCCTGCAGTTTCGACCTCTACCTCGTTCACCATGTCAAGGACCGAGACGTGTTTGCGCACCTGTGCCGGGCCGTGGCCCGCCGTGTCAAAATCCTGTTCCTCAAAGTCCCACAGGATGCGGTTGTCGCACCGATAGGGGCAGGACGGTTTGTCCCGCCACGCAGAATAGGGATGGTCCCGGAGTTTGTCCGCAAGCCGCAGGCCAAGTGCGTGCGATGCCAGCGGGTCGTTGATATCCATCGTCTGAAATTGCCCAAGCGCCCATGCGGTCAGCGCCGTATCCCCGACCCCGGTCAGAAGCGTCCGCCCGATCTGGTCGAACAGCCCCGCCACACCCGCCGCTGTTTGTTCGTGATACCCCGCCCAAAGGTCGGCCAACCGGGGAAATCGCGCAATCGCCAGCGCCTCGGCCCGCGCATCCTCGATCAGGCCGATACATGCCATCTGAAGCCCGTTCAGGCGGTCCCCCGGGAGTGATGTCCGCAGCGCGCCCAGATGCGCCGCAAGATGCGCCAGTTGCGCCCGGTACAGGTCCAGCGCCGGCGTGCCGTTCCAGTCATCGAGCGCGTCCGGAAGGTAAAGTATGTGCCCTTCGATATAGGGATGCAGCCCGTCCCGGGTTTCGAAATCCCCCGCCGTGGGTGCGATCATGAAATCCCGCCCCCAAAGGGCCCGCAGATAGAGCCCGAGCCGCCGCTGCACATCAACTAGCAACGTGCCCTTGCGTTCGCGCCGCAGGATCGCCAGCGATTCAGCCGAGCCAAGGCCAAAGTAGCCGTCCAGTTCAGGGTAGTCGGTGCGGTGCGCGTCCGCCCCCCAGTCCGCCCAACGCCGCAGACCGCCGAGCGTCAGCACATCCAGAAGTTCCCCCAGATGGTCCAGCATGGGCCGTATGCCCCGTGGTGCCCGGCCCAGAAGGTGTTCGAGGAACCGCAGATAGCTGTGAAACAGATGTGCATCCCCCAGTCTGCGCGCCGCGATTGGCGCGGTGCCCACGATCCGTTCGATCACCGCCCCCGAGGTCCGCGATGCAAAGCCCGCGCAGGCGGTGGCGAAATCGGTCAGGATATCTTCGCCCAGATCCCGCGCGATCTGGGGCGCGGTTTCGATCCACGCCAGCACCAGACCATCCCCCCGTCCAAGCCGGTGCAGGGTGCCCGCGCTGCGCAACCATGTGTCCAGCCCGCGCGGGGATAACCGCCGCCGCGCATCAGGCAAT
>JBGSIZ010000065.1:0-1965 GCA_041742255.1 Marivivens sp.
GGGCCGCGTCGGGGACAGGGTCAAGAGTGGCCGCAACCGCCGCCTCCGGGCCATTCTCTAGGCCAGTCTCGGCGGCGTCTGGCACCGGACTCGCGCTCAGTTCGGCCGCCTCGGCCTGCGGCTGGGCCTCCAGATCATCCTGGGACAATTGCACGGTGGGGGGGGCCAACATCACCACATCTTCGGGCGGCTCGGCGGCACCCTTGGCGGCAACGGCATTGACGGCCAACCCTTCATAATCGGTGACGGCACCACCGGGATTTTCGGGGGCCATCCGCATCGGGCCTTCCATGGCGCGGACAACCGGCACGCCGGTGACATCGCGCATGATCAGGGAATAGCCCCAGACAGCCACGCCCGCCATCAACGCAAGCGATGTAGCAGCCCCCGCAAACCGGACCATTTGTCCGGCGCGTTGGGACACACCTGCACCTGCGGTCTCGCCCGTCTGGATCGCCATATCCGCCTCACTGCCCGGGGACGCATCCCCTGATCGACTGGTTGCCTCTGGTCCGGACGATCACACAGCATCGTGCGCTTCAGCGCATCTCGGTCGCCGGACTGACCCCAAGAATACCAAGCCCTGACGAAATAACAACGCTCACGGCGCGGATCAGGGCGATTTTCGCCTGTGATGTGGCGGCGTCGCCGTCTTGCACAAACCGCAACGCGGGATCTTCGGTGCCCTTGTGATACAAGGCGTGCAAATCCGAAGCGAGGTCATAGAGGTAGAACGCCACCCGGTGGGGCTCATTCCCATTGGCGGCGATCTCCACCAACCGGGGCCATTCGGCAACTTTCTTGGCAAGGGCCAGTTCGGCATCATGGGTCAAACCAGACAGATCGGCACCGGCAAGGGTCGCGTCGTCCACGGCAATTCCTGCCTCAGCGGCCTTGCGCAAAACGGAATGAACGCGGGCGCTGGCATACTGAACATAGAAAACCGGGTTGTCCTTGGATTGCTCCAGAACCTTGGCGAAATCGAAGTCGAGCGGGGCATCGTTCTTGCGGGTCAGCATGTGAAACCGGGTCACGTCGGCCCCGGCTTGCTCGACTACATCGCGCAGGGTGACAAACGTGCCGGCGCGTTTGGACATCTTGAACGGCTCACCGTTCTTGTAGAGCTTAACCAGCTGCACCAGCTTGATATCCAGCGGCACACGGCCATTGGACAAAGCAGACACAGCGGCCTTCATCCGCTTGACATAGCCGCCATGGTCGGCACCAAACACATCAATTAACGCGTCGAACCCTCTGGAAACCTTATCATAATGATAGGCGATATCGGGGGCGAAATAGGTCCACGATCCGTCCGATTTCATCACCGGACGATCCACATCGTCGCCATGTTGGGTGGATTTGAACAAGGTCTGCTGGCGGGGTTCCCAATCTTCGGGGACCTTGCCCTTTGGCGGTTCCAGCGTGCCTTCGTAAATCAGACCCTGCGCGCGCAGCCGGTCAATGGCGGCCTCGATCTTGCCTGTGCCATACAGTGCCTTTTCAGACGAAAACACGTCCATCTCAACGCCCAACAACGCCAGATCGGCGCGGATCAGGTCCATCATGGCGGCGGTGGCGAACTCGCGAACGGGAACCAGCCAGACATCTTCGGGCTGGCCCAGATAGGCGTCGCCAACCTTGGCTTTCAACGCCTCGCCCACGTCGATCAGATAATCACCGGGGTAACTGCCTTCGGGCCAATCCACGCTCAGATCGTGGGCTTCCTGGTACCGCAAATAGGCGGACCGGGCCAGAACATCGACCTGCGCGCCCCCGTCATTGATGTAATATTCGCGGGTGACGTCCCATCCGGCATAATCCAGCAAGGCGGCCAGCGCGTCGCCAAAAATGGCACCGCGGGTGTGGCCGACATGCATCGGGCCGGTAGGGTTGGCGCTCACAAACTCCACGTTCACGCGACGGCCCTGCCCCACGTTAGACCGGCCAAACCCCGGTTGGGTCAAC
>JBGSIZ010000066.1:0-1941 GCA_041742255.1 Marivivens sp.
GCCCCGCCGTGACCGCCACCGCGTCGATCTCGGCCAAGGTAACGCCCGCCGCCCGCAGCGCATCCTCGACCGCGAGGTCGATTTTCTCGGCGTGCGCCCGGGCCGCGATTTCCGGCACCACCCCGCCGAAATCCGCGTGCAGCGCCGTTTGGCCATAAACCACAGACGACAGGATTTCCGCCGCATCGGGCGTGCCCCGCAGCACGGCGGCGGCGGTGTCATCGCAACTGGATTCCAGTCCGAGGATCGTCATGGGTCGCGGCATAGGGGGTTGTGGCATGAGGGTTCCGGTTGCACCTGTTGTGCAGGCAGGTAACATTGAGGGGCATTTCAAACAATGGCGGCGTGGGAGGAGACCCGGTGCCGGTTTTGATACTCACCCGCCCGATCGAGGCGTCCCGCCGGTTTCTGGGCGAGGTGGAGGCCGTGCTTGGGCGGCCCGTGACCCATATCATATCGCCTGTGATGAAGGTTGTGCCGATGGCCGTGGATGACCTGCCCGAGCCATTGGGGGGCGTTGTGTTTTCATCCGAAAACGGCGTGCGGCAGGCCGAGCGGTTGTCCCTGCCCCAAGGGTTGACCGCGTGGTGTGTGGGGGACCGCACCGCACAAGTGGCCGACGCCGCCGGGTTTCGCGCTCGGTCCGCCCAAGGTGATGCCGAGGCGTTGATTGCCATGATCTGTGCCGCCCGCCCGGAGGGTCCGTTGATCCACCTGCACGGCGAACACACGCGGGGCGATGTGGCCGACCGTTTGACCGCTGCCGGGGTGCCGTGCGGGTCGCTGGCGATTTACGCACAGGTCCCGACCCGGTTGACCCCCGAGGCCCGCGCGGCCCTGTCGGGTGATAAACCTGTGATCCTGCCACTGTTTTCCCCGCGCAGCGCCACCATATTGACAGGTGTGGGCGGCATGACGGCCCGCTTGCATGTCATTGCCATGAGCAAGGCCGTGGCGGACGAGGCTGCCATTTTGCCGATTGAGACGATGGTGATCGCCGATGCCCCGAACGGTCCCGCCATGGTTGCGGCAACCTGTCGCCGCATACGCGCGATGCCACAGGACTGACTGCCTTGAGACTGTGATCCGCACGGTCTAGGCTATGACGAGTTGAGCGTAGGGCGGACAGAAGGAGAGCCAGTTTGGCACGCAAGACATCAGGCCCCCGCAGCAAGAACGTTCAAGGCGATGCGTCCGAAACGGGTGCGCCCGAAACAGATGTGCCCGAAACAGATGTGCCTGAAACGGATACGTCGCCCTCGGCGGATGTGCCCGACGGTTCCGCAGATATTGAAGATGCCGAAGTTATCGTTGAGACGCCGGAAGTTGTTCTTGATGAACCCGAGCCCGCGCAGATGATGCCTGAGCCTGAGCCTGAGCCTGAGCCTGAGCCTGAGCCTGAGCGTGCCGCTGTTGCTCCACAAACCGATCCTCCCCGCAGATCCAGCCCCATTCCGTTGTTTCTGGGGGGCGCGTTGATGGCTGCCCTTGGCTATGCCGCCGCGTATTTCGGGCAATTGTCCCAGCCGCAGGATACCACCCTGCAAACCACCGTGGCCGCACAGGGCGCGACCCTGACCGCAGTGCAAAATGACATTGCGGGACTAAGGGTGGCGGTTGACGCCATGCCCGCCGCAATGGACGCCGCATCGCAAACCGAGACCGCCGCCCGTGCCGCCCTTGTCGATGGGATCGCGGCCGATCTGGCCTCGCTGGACACCCGGATTACCGGAGTGGAACGCGCCCCGAATGCAGACGGCACATTGGCCGAAACCGCACTCGCCGCTTATACCCAGCAGATCGAGGATTTGCAGGCCCAGATCGAAACGCTGGCCGCGTCTGCCAGCACCCAAATTGCCGCGGCCCGTGACGAAGCCGCCCGGATCGAGGCCGAAACGGCAGACCGTGCCCGTGCGGGTGCCGTGCTGGCCGCCTTGGCCC
>JBGSIZ010000067.1:0-1817 GCA_041742255.1 Marivivens sp.
TTGGACAAGAACATCCCCCTGACCGCCGAAAGCCAGGAACAATCGACGTTGCAGGCGTTCCTGTTGTCACTGCTGCCGTTCGTTTTGTTGATCGGCGTCTGGGTCTATTTCATGAACCGGATGCAGGGCGGCGGCAAAGGCGGCGCGATGGGCTTTGGCAAATCGCGGGCCAAACTGCTGACCGAACGGCATGGCCGGGTCACGTTTGACGACGTGGCGGGCATTGACGAGGCCAAGGAAGAATTGGAAGAAATCGTTGAATTCCTGCGCAACCCGCAGAAATTCAGCCGCCTTGGCGGGAAAATCCCCAAGGGCGCGTTGCTTGTCGGTCCTCCCGGCACGGGTAAAACCCTGCTGGCCCGCGCCATCGCGGGCGAGGCTGGCGTGCCGTTCTTTACCATCTCCGGCTCTGACTTTGTCGAAATGTTCGTGGGTGTGGGTGCGTCCCGTGTGCGCGACATGTTCGAACAGGCCAAGAAAAACGCCCCTTGTATCGTGTTCATCGACGAGATCGACGCCGTGGGCCGGTCCCGTGGGGCGGGCTATGGCGGGGGCAATGACGAACGCGAACAGACGTTGAACCAGTTGCTGGTTGAAATGGACGGGTTCGAGGCGAACGAGGGTGTCATCATCATCGCCGCCACCAACCGCCGCGACGTTCTGGACCCCGCGTTGCTGCGTCCGGGCCGGTTTGACCGTCAGGTGACCGTGCCCAATCCGGATATCAAGGGCCGTGAAAAAATCCTTGGCGTGCATGCCCGCAAGACCCCGCTCGGCCCCGATGTGGACCTGCGGATCATCGCCCGCGGCACGCCCGGATTTTCCGGTGCCGACCTTGCCAATCTGGTGAACGAGGCCGCGTTGACCGCCGCCCGTGTGGGCCGCCGGTTTGTCGTCATGGTCGATTTCGAAAACGCCAAGGACAAGGTCATGATGGGGGCCGAGCGCCGCAGCATGGTTCTGACCGCCGATCAAAAGGAAAAGACCGCCTATCACGAAGCCGGGCACGCCGTTGTCGGTTTGTCCCTGCCGCAGTGTGATCCGGTCTACAAGGCCACGATCATTCCGCGCGGTGGCGCGTTGGGCATGGTCGTGTCCCTGCCCGAGATTGACCGCCTGAATTGGCACCGGTCCGAGTGCGAGGAAAAGCTGGCCATGACCATGGCCGGTAAAGCCGCCGAAGTTGCCAAATATGGCGAGGACAACGTGTCCAACGGTCCCGCTGGCGATATCCAGCAGGCCAGCCAACTGGCCCGCGCCATGGTCCTGCGGTGGGGCATGTCCGACAAGATCGGCAACATCGACTATTCCGAAGCCCACGAAGGGTATTCTTCGGGGCAGGCCGGTGGGTTCTCGGTGTCCGCCCATACCAAGGAATTGATCGAATCCGAGGTAAAGCGGTTTATCGACGACGCCTATGCCCGCGCCCGTCAGATCCTGTCGGACAAGGCCGTGGAATGGGAACGGTTGGCCCAAGGGTTGCTGGAATACGAAACCCTCACCGGCGAGGAGATCAAGCGGGTGATGCGCGGCGAACCGCCCCAGCCCGGACCCGGTGCCGATGACAAACCGTCCGATACGGGCGGCACCACATCGGTCGTGTCCATCCCCAAGACCCGCGCCGCCCGCAAGCCAAAGACCCCCGATACGGGTCTGGAGCCGGAACCGACGGTGTGACGCCAAGGACTGAGAACGACTGGAACCCCGAAACCTACGCAAGGTTTCGGGGTTTGCGTTTGGCCCCTGCGCTGGACCTGTTGGCCCGGATCGGCGCGCTGCCTTCGGGCGACGTGATCGACCTTGGGTGCGGGGATGGG
>JBGSIZ010000068.1:0-2711 GCA_041742255.1 Marivivens sp.
CGTCGCGCCCTGCGCGAGGCGATTGCGGCCCATTGCGCGCCGACGTTGTCCCGGCTGTTCGACCAGCATCAGGTGCCCGGCCCCTATACCCCCGACGCCACCGCAACGGGCCACCGGTCGCTGGCCAATGCTGCCTTGGCATTGTTGACCCTGACCGATGCAGGTGACCGTGCCACTGCCCAGTTTGCGGGTGCCGACAACATGACCCAGCAACTGGCCGCCTTGGCCGCGTTGTTGGACATTGGGGCGGGTGCCGATCAACTGACCCGGTTTGCGGATCAATGGTCACAGGACCGGTTGGTGATGGACAAATGGTTCGGGTTGCAGGTGTCGTGTGCCACGCCGGACAAAGCGGCCGCAACCGCCGCCCAACTGACCACGCATCCTGCCTTCGACATGAGGAACCCGAACCGGTTCCGGTCCGTATTTGGCGCGCTCGCCGGAAACCACGCCGGTTTTCATGCCCGCGATGGTGCCGGATATGACCTGTTGGCCGAATGGTTGATCCGGCTGGACCCGGTCAATCCGCAAACCACCGCCCGGATGATCACCGCGTTCGAGACGTGGCGCAGGTATGATCCCGCCCGCCAGACGCGGGCCACCGCCGCCCTTGACCGGATTGCAGACGCGCCGGGGCTCAGCCGGGACGTGGCCGAAATGGTGGGCCGTATCCGTGGCCGATAACGGCTTGTCAGGGATTGTGACGGGGCGCTAAATATCATCAGTTTTTGGGTGAGGTTTTATTATGCCTATTCTGCTTGGACTTGTCGGGATCGCGGTCGCTGTTTATTTCTTTGTCATTCGCGCCCGCAACGCCGCAAACATCGCCGATGATGTACTGGATATGGCCAACGATGTTCGGTTGGCCGCCCGCCGGTTCGGGTTTCGTCGCCACACGAACGTCCACCCCGCCGAATCCATTGAGGATCCAAAAATCGCCATGGCCACGATCGCCTCGGCGTTTATCGAGTTGGATGACCTGCCGACCCAAGAACACCGCCGCGCCTTGCAGGTGCAGTTGCGCGCCCAATTGCGCGTGACCGAGGCCGAGGTGGAGGAGTTGACCGTGTTGGGCCGCTGGATGGTGGCGCAATGCGGCGGGGCCGCCGCAGCCATCACCCGCGTGTCCCGTAAGCTCCAGAAATTGCAGGGAGTTGCGTCGGTTGAGCCGCTGTTGATCATTCTGCAAAATAGCGCGGGCGCGACCGGAAACGGCCTGAGCCTGCGCCAGAAAGAGGCGCTCGAGGATATCAAGCGGGCGTTCAGGTTGGGGTGACGCCACAGGCGAAGCCTTGCCACCGGACCGCCGCGATACTGTGCCACCTTGATTGGCGCGCGCCGGAATGCGAAACGTCGCAAGACTGTCACTCGATCGTGATCGGATAGGCACCATGAGAGACCGGATTGATCCGCTGATCGAAGAACGCGCGCCGTGGCTGTTTCGCCAGACGCCACTGGTCGGCGTAGCGCGCGCCGGGCTGAACCGGATGTTGTCCTATGACAAGACGGTCGCCCTTGCCACCCAGATCAAAGACACCGACACGGCCGGTATCATGGCCGAAGTGTATCGCCAGATCGCCACCAATGTGAAGGTGACGGGACTGCACAACATTCCCGCCCATGGCGCCGCACTCGTTGTGGCGAACCATCCCACGGGAATCGCAGACGGCATCATCCTGCATGGATTGATTTCCCAGGTACGCCCGAACCCGTATTTCTACGCCAACCGCGACATTCTGCGCGTTATGCCCCAGATGGAAGACATGATTGCCCCCGTCGAATGGCGCAAGGAAAAGCGCAGCCATGGCAAGACCCGCGACACGATGGCGTTTACCCGCCGCGCGGTGGCCGAAGGGCGGCTGGGCGTCATTTTTCCGTCTGGCAGGCTGGCATTCCGCAAGGGATTGCGCCTGCATGAACGCCCGTGGATGGCGTCAGCGGCGATGCTGGCGCGGAAATTTGACCTGCCCGTGATCCCGATCAACATTCAGGCCCGCAATTCGGTCCTGTTTTACCTGTTCGACCTGATCCATCCCACGCTCAAGGACATCACGCTGTTCCATGAGACGTTGAACAAGGCGACGCAGCCTTTTGTGGTGACCGTGGGCGAACCGATTTCGCCTTCTGCCCTGCCCGCCTCGTCCGAAGACGGGATCGAGGTGCTGCGCAAGGCCACGCTCGCCCTTGCGGGCAAGGATGCGCCGACCGTCAGCCTGGTGCGGGCGACGCGGCGGCCGCTTTTGCGGCTCTGACCACGGGGATCAGGTCCGCAGGGCGTGCCCGTGGCCGCACCGTTTCCAATGGCCGGCAATAGGTTTGTTCCCGGGTCCAGCCGGACATCTCTGCCACCTTGGCCCGATTGGTCATCGGTCCCCAATCTGCCGCAACCCCGCGCCACCGCCCATCATGCACCGCAATCGCGTTATCCCGCGCCACCGTCACCGCCATGATCCGGGCCGCACACGCAAGGTTTGCGGCGGGGTCCGTCAACGCCTCGCCCGTACGGGCGTGACAGCCATAGCGGCGGGCAGTATCGGGGTAAATCTGGAGCAGCCCATACCATCGGTCGCCGCCACCCACCGCCGCCGGATTGAGCGTGCTTTCGTGTTTGGCCAGCGCCGACATCATACCGACCCAGAATGCCCGGCGCAGGTCCGGCGGGTTTTGCGCATAGGCCGGGCACCATGTGTCGATGTCGCGGGGCACCGTGG
>JBGSIZ010000069.1:0-5734 GCA_041742255.1 Marivivens sp.
CCGGGGCGCCGCGCCTGATCCTGTTCGTGCGGTCGGGCGCTATTGCGCGGCGACACTTCGCGGTTTGCGCTGTGCGGGGGCGGGCGCGTCGGTATGGGCATCCACGAACTTCAGCACGAGGGGCCGGATGTTGTTTCGCCAGCTTTTGCCTGCGAAAATGCCGTAGTGCCCGGCCCCCGGTTCCAGATGGCTGTGTTTTTTCGACGCCGGAAGACCTGTCAACAGACCAAGGGCGGCGTAACACTGCCCCGGCGCGCTGATATCGTCGTTTTCGCCTTCGACAACCTTGACTGCGACCGTCGTGATCTTTCCAATGTCCACCTTTTTGCCCGCGACGGTGAAATCGTTGCGCGCGATATCGCGCCCCTTGAACACCCGTTCGACCGTGGACAGGTAGAATTCTGCGGTCATATCCATGACAGCAAGGTATTCGTCGTAGAAACTGTTGTGTTTGTCGTGGTCCGACGTTTCGCCTTTGGCGGCGCGGAAAATCTGGTCCTGAAATGCCTGCATGTGGGTTTCAGAGTTCATCGAAATGAAGGACGACAGTTGCAGCAGACCGGGATATACCAGCCGCCCGACGCCTTTGTGCTTGAACCCGACCCGCTGGATCATCGTCTGTTCCAACTGGCCCATGGTGACGGACCGCCCGAAATCGGTGACCTCGGTATGGTTGGCCTCGGGGTCGATCGGCCCCCCGATAAGGGTGAGCGTGCGCGGCTGCGCATCGGGGTCTTCTTCGGCCAGATAGGCGGTCGCGGCCAATGTCAAGGGCGCGGGTTGACACACCGCGATGACATGCAGGTCCGGCCCAAGATGGCGCATGAATTCAACGAGGTAGAGCGTGTAATCCTCCACATCGAACTTGCCGGCAGACACCGGAATATCGCGGGCATTGTGCCAGTCGGTGATGAACACCTCACAATCGGGGAGCAGCGAAATCACGGTTTTGCGCAACAACGTGGCATAGTGCCCCGACATCGGTGCCACCAACAACACGCGGCGTTTGCGCGGCACGCGGCCCGGCACCTTGAAATGGATCAGATTGCCGAACGGTTTTTCGACCAGCGTCATGACCCGGACCGCGTGATCCTTGCCATCCTCGACCGTGACCGTGGGGATGCCCCAGTCAGGTTTGGTGATCATCCGTTCGAATGTGCGTTCCGTCACCTCGCCCCAGGCGCCGATCCACTGGATCATCGGATTTGTCGTCATCGCCATCGCCGGATAGCCCGCAAACGCCCGCGCCGTTGATCCAAGCCACTGATTGGTGGTACGGACGCTTTCCATGAGGTCATAGGTCAACATATACTTCATTCGAGAGGCGACTCCTGTCTGGGGTGGTCCGGCACAATAGGCGAACCTTCGCATTGCGTCCCTGTCGTTGGCAAGGCAGATGCTGCACCTGCAAAGTAGGCCGAAGAGGTTAACATGACAACTAGCGATTCACACAATGACGACGCAGGGGGTCAAACTTCGGGCAAACTCGAGGCAAATCTGGCCCGGATGGAAGAATTGAGCGCCCGTCTGGTCAAGGCGATGGCCCAAAAACGCGCTGTGCCTCCGTCATTGCAGGGGCCGGGGCAGGATCTGTATATGAAGGCCGCCGCCGCCTATGTCGCCGAAATGATGCAAAATCCGGCCAAGATACTGGAACACCAGATCGGATACTGGGGCAAATCGCTGAAACATTATGTCGAGGCGCAACAGCAGATCGCCCATGGCAAGATTGCGCCCCCCGAAAACACTGGCCCGCAGGATCGTCGGTTTTCCAACCCGATGTGGGACACGCACCCCTATTTCAACTTTCTCAAGCAGCAGTATCTGTTCAACGCCGACGCCGTGAAAACCGCCATTTCCGACATCGACGGGTTGGACGCGCTGGAGAAAAAGCGGCTGGATTACTTTGGCCGCCAGATTGTCGATATGTTCAGCCCGACCAATTTTCTGGGCACCAATCCCGAAGCGTTGGAACGCGCGGTGGCCACCGACGGGCAAAGCCTTGTGGACGGGATGGAAAACCTTGTCCGCGATCTGGAGGCCAACAACGGCGATCTGGTCGTCACGCTGTCCGACAAGGACGCGTTTCAGGTGGGCGAAAACATCGGCACCAGCAAAGGCGAGGTGGTCTTTCGCAACCACATGTTTGAACTGATCCAATACGCGCCGACCACCGACACAGTGCATGACATCCCCGTTGTGATGTTTCCGCCGTGGATCAACAAATTCTATATTCTGGATCTTAAACCGCAGAACAGCCTGATCAAATGGGTGGTTGATCAGGGCTATACCCTGTTCGTCGTGTCGTGGGTCAACCCCGGCCCAGACTACCGCGATATCGGCATGACCGATTATGTGTTGGACGGCTATCTGACCGCCATCGCACAGGCCAAGGCGATCTGTGGCACCGAGCAGGTGAACGCGGTGGGCTACTGCATCGCGGGCACCACGCTGTCGCTGACGCTGGCGTTGATGAAATCGCGGGGGGACACGTCCGTCAATTCGGCCACATTCTTTACCACGCTCACCGATTTTTCCGACCAAGGCGAAGTGGGCGTGTTCCTGTCCGACGATTTTCTGGACGGGATCGAGGCGCAGGTGCAGGCCGATGGTGTGCTGGACAAGTTTTTCATGTCGCGCACGTTTTCGTTTTTGCGCTCCAACGACCTGATTTATACGCCTGCCATCAAATCCTATATGCTGGGCCAGACCCCGCCGGCGTTCGATCTGCTGTATTGGAACGGCGACGGCACCAACCTGCCTGCAAAGATGAGTGTCGAATACCTGCGGGGGCTGTGCCAGACCGACCGGTTTGCGACCACTGGGTTCGAGATTGCCGGGCAGCCCGTCCATATCCGCGACGTGACCGTGCCCGTCTGCGCCATTGCCTGCCAGACCGACCACATCGCCGCATGGACGTCGTCCTACGAAGGTGTGCGCAAGATGGGGTCCAAGGACAAAACGTTCATTCTGTCCGAAAGCGGCCATATCGCGGGCATCGTCAATCCGCCGTCACGCGACAAATACGGCCATTGGACCAACCCGGATATGGGCCTGACCGCCGCCGACTGGTTCGCAGGGGCAGACAAACAGTCGGGGTCGTGGTGGCCCCGGTGGGAGGCATGGCTGGCCCCCCGGTCGGGCGAAAAAGTGCCCGCGCGGGCCCCCGGCGATTCGGGGCATCCTAGCCTTGGACCGGCGCCGGGCACCTATGTTTCCGCCGCCCCCGGATCACTTGTTCGCTAACTGTCTGATTTTGTTGCGCTGCAGAAATTTTATGCCGCGTCGCAGAAAATTCACTTGAAATGCTGCAGTGCAGCATGCATATTGGTCACATGAAATACAGAGCGGGGCGCGGCCCTGCACCCAACCTGAAAGGTTAATATCATGACCAAGACCCAAGATTTCACCGCCGTGTTCAAAGACATGATGGGTTCGTTCCCCGTTGACACCAAAGCGATGGAAGGGATGATCAAGTCCCAGTCCGCGCTGACCGAAAAAATGTCGGCCGTCGCCATCGACGCCGCCAAGAAATCGACCGACCTGTCGGCCAAATGGACCCAGGACACACTGTCCAAGATGACCGCGATGACCACCGTCAAAGCCGAGCCGACCGACTACGTCAAAGCCATGACCGACTTCGCCTCGGCCACCGCTGAAGCCGCTGCCGAGCACATGTCCGCCTTCGCCGAAATCGCGAAAAAAGTGCAGACCGAAACGCTCGAACTGATGATGGCCGCTGGCAAAGACATGTCCGAAGAAGCATCGGCTGTTGCCAAGACAGCCACCGCCGACGTGACCGCCGCTGCCAAAAAAGCCGCTGCGAAGTAATCGGAACGATCTTCGGTCCTGTCTGGGACCGTGAAAAGTTGGGGCGGGCTGCCAATGTGCAGCTCGCCCTTTCTTTTTGTGCAGGGGCGGCATAGGGTTTCTGCAACGCCGCACCGTTTTGGGAGGACACCCGTTGGCCGATACGAGCAAACCGCTGCTGATCAAGCGATACGCGAGCCGCCGACTGTATAATACCGAGACGAGTGATTATGTGACGCTTGAGGATATTGCGATATTTATCCGCGCGGGCCGCGAAGTGCAGATTGTTGACCTGAAATCAGGCGACGACCTGACCCGGCAATATCTGCTGCAAATCATCGCCGAACACGAAAGCCGGGGCGAAAGTGTGCTGCCTGTTGATGTTCTAACCGATCTGGTCCGCAGCTATACCAGTCAGGCCGCCAGCGTCGTTCCGCAGTTTCTGGCGGCGTCGTTCGAAATGCTCCGCGACGGCCAGTCCAAGGTGATGGACAACATGGCCAAGGCCAATCCGATGGCCAAGATGCCCGGGTTTGAGGCCATGCAGGCCCAACAAGCCGCGTTTTTCAAGGCGATGACAGGTGGCCTTGGCACCGGGATGATGGGCACATCGGCCCCCGCCAAAGACGACGACAGCGATCTTGACGAGATCAAGAAACAGCTTGCTGAATTGCAGACCAAACTGAGCCGGATGGGCAAGTAGTCATCGGTATCGCCGACGCTGGACATTGACGCCGGATACTGGGGCCGCTGCCCCGGTCCCGCTCTTGGGCCTTGGCCTCGCATTGCGTCTGTCTTCCAATCAGCCTAGCCTTTGGCGCAAATCGGGAGCGACAGATGGCAACATCGGCAGGCAAAATCACGTTATGGGGCGTCGAGGTTTTCGTGGCGACGGCCGAGGAGGCATCCATTTCGGCGGCGGCCCGCCGGCTCGATACGTCCCCCGCGACGGTCAGTCAGCAACTGACCAATCTTGAAGGCGCCATCGGCACCACCCTGATGAACCGCAGCGAGCGCCCGATCCGGCTGACGCCCGCAGGCGAGATGTTCTTGCGCCGTGCCAACGCCATTCTGAACGAGGCCGATCAGGCCCGCGCCGAACTGGCGATGAACGACCTGAGCCGCCTGACCCGGTTTCGGTTGGGGATGATCGAGGATTTCGATGCCGATGTGACCCCCCGGCTGTTGTCGCAGATGGGGGACGAGTTGAAAAACTGCCAATTCCTGTTGGAAACGGGCGCGTCGCACCGGTTGTTTGATCTGCTGGAGGCCCGCGCGCTGGATGTGGTTGTGGGAGCGGATATGGGTCTCGCATCCGAGGGGATGGAGGTGCATCCGTTGTTGGAGGAACCGTTTATTGCCGCCGTCCCAAAGGGTGTCCTGGGTCCCGGTGATCCGTTGCGACAGCTACGCCGTCTGCCCCTAATCCAATACACCACCCGCCACTACATGGGCCGGATGATCGCGGCCCATCTGGCCCGCCAAAATATCCAGCTATCCCACCGGTTTGAACTGGACAGCTACCACGCCATCATGGCGATGGTCGCGAGCGGTGCCGGTTGGGCCATTCTGACGCCCTTGGGCTGGATGCGAGCGCAACGGTTTCGCGCCCAGACCGAAGTGGTCCCGCTGCCGTTCGCTCCCTTGTCCCGCACCGTGTCTCTGACCGCCCGCCGAGGCGTTCTGGGCGACATGCCGGAGCGGGTGGGGGGGCGGTTGCGGGGGTTGTTGGGGGAGATGATCGTGGCGCCGGCTGTCGCCGAATTACCGTGGCTGGAGGGCCAGTTGCGGGTTTTGTAGGCCTTTATTTCGCGTCGGTATTCCGGCGGTATCCCGTCGGTGTCATGTTCCGTAGGCGGGCAGGGGGCGCGTCGCCACGGCCGAACCTGCGGCCGTGATCAGCACCTGCGCCACCGCGTCACAT
>JBGSIZ010000070.1:0-3729 GCA_041742255.1 Marivivens sp.
GACGCCGTGACCGCAACCGTGCCCGTGATGGCCCCGTCCGGCCCCATGTCCCCTGTGCCCTCGACCGTGGCAGGCCCGGACAGCCCGGCCCGGATCAGCCCAAGGTCGGTCACCTGCGCCGAAACCGTGCCCCGGCTGGCATTTGGTCCATGGGCCGCATCCCCCGTCAGGGTCAGCGCAGATGTGACCACGTTGACCCCCGACAGGGCATAGGTATCCCCGTCCCGCGTGGCCTGTGCCCGGAACATGCCGGGTCCGGTCAACAGCCCGTCCAGTTCGTCAAACCCCGTGACAGGGGACACAGCGGTCCCGGTCAGCGCCAGATCAAACCGGGTGGCATCCGGTTGCGTGACCCCTTGGGCGCTCAACACAACCGCCCCGCCCAATTGCCGCCCCGCCAATTCCGCGTAGCGGCCCAGATCGCGCAGATTGGCCGTCAGCCGCAGGGCAATGTCCGGGCTGTTGCCATCGGTTTCCTGCGGGCGGGTCGCGGCCAGCGTGACCTCGTCCCCGGCCAGCGTGACCGCTGCAAAGCCCGAAACCTCGCCCAAGGCATCCCGCCCCGCGTTGATGTCCATCTTGAACGGCCCGCGCAGGCGGGGTTCGGTCAGCCCGATGTCGGTCAGGTCAAGAACCAGCCGCGCCTGACTGGCCCCGCTGGTGAGGGTTGCGTTGCCTTCGATCCGGACATTGGTGGCCGCGATGCGCAAATCGGTGAGCGTGATCCCGTCTGTGGACCGGGCAAGCCCCAGCGCCACGGTGCTGTTGCCGGTCAATAGCGGGTCCAGCCGGGTGATCCCGGTGGTCAGGTCGGTGGTCCCGCCTGATATGACCGCGTCAAATTCCCCAAGCACCGGCAAGACCGTGCTTTGGATCCGCAGATCGGCCCCGCCCCCCAGTCCCGGCAGCCCCGTCAGCGTGGCAAACCGCGCCATCCGGTCGGCGGTCAGGCGCACCGTGCTGGTGACGATGATTGCCGCCTGCGCATCCAGCGTCGCGGTGCCGTCGGCCACCACGGCAATTCCCGGACCGTCCAGTGTCAGGGTTTCGATCGTGGTCCCCGTCCCTTCGTCATAGCGCAGGCGCAAGGCCCCGCCGATGGTGCCCCCCAATGCCTCGGCCAGACCATCATCGGCCAGTTGCAGGCCGTCTGCCGCATAGTCCACCGCCGCGGTGATCGCGCCGAGGGTGCCGCCTTCGCCGCTTTGGATCGTGCCGCCACCGGTGACGTCCACCGTGGCCAGTGTCAGGCCGGGGCGGCTGAAATCCTCCATCCGCATCGACAGCGTCCAGGCATCCCCGGCGTCATGGTCGAACCGCAGGTCAAGGCGTGCCCGCGACACCTCGGTCCGAGGTCCGGTCAGGGGCAGGACCAAGGGACCACCGGATGGGTCCGCCATGGTGCCCGTCAGTTCAAACGCCTTTGGCCAGCCTTCGGGGCTGACGGAAATGGTGCCATCCAGTTGCAGCGCGCGGGTTTCAATGGTGAAGGTCCGCAGGGCCAAAAGCCCCTCGGGGTTGCGCCCGCCCGCGATGTTCAACGCAACATCCGTGCCAAAGAAATCCCTGTATTGGGGCGCGAACAGGGGGGTCACATCCCCCCGCGCGGTCAAGGCATAGCGGCTTTCGGGTTTGGCATCCGGCGCTGAACCTTCGGGCGGGGGCAGGTTTTGCACCTGCACCTGTCCGGTCAAACGGTCCGCCCCGTCTGTGGCGATGGAAATGTCGGCGGCGTAGTCGCTGATGGGGCCGGTGCCGTCGATGGTCATCCGCACCGAGGGCGCGCCCGGCAGGTTCAACAGGGTGGACGCGATCCCGCCCGCGTCTTCGTCAAGGTCGAGCCTCAGCCCCAGAACCCGCGTTGTATTCGAATAGGCGGCGTCGATGGAAAATGTGCCCCGTTCGCTGTCCAGCCGTTCGGCGGCCACGGTTGCCGTGCCTTCGCCCCCTGACAGCGCCATCGCGCCCGTGATCCCAAAGGCCAAGGGTTGCCCAAGGATCGTTTCCCCCAGCGTGATCCGGTCCGCCCGCAGGTTGCCGATATTCACCGACACCGGCAGGTTCGGCAACGAGAACCCCTGTGCCTCGGGCGTGGGGCTGTCCGGGTCGGTCGCGGGCAAGCGGTCCAGAACGATCAACCCGGCAGACAGTTCCGCCACCTCGATCCGGCCCGCAAGAAGGGCCGAGCGTGTCCATTCCAGCGTCACGTCTTCGAGCGTGAGCCAGATCCCCTGATCGTCGGCGATGGTCATGCGGTCGATGCGGGCCTTGGTGGACAGCGCGCCGGCAAATCCGTCAATGCTGACGAAACGACCCGCACCGGACAGGTTGTCTTGGATGAATTCGGTCAGGAACCCCTTGTCGGCGGTTTCTTGTGCCGTTTCCTGTGCGGTCGCTGGCCCCGGCGCGAACTGCGTCAGACCCAGCAACAGCGCGATGTGCAACAACCCCCGCATCAGAACGACTGCCCGATGCCGACGTAAAAGCTGACCGATTGTCCGGCGTCCGGCCCGGTGACGGGGGTCGCGATGTCCAGCCGGATAGGGCCGATCCCGGTGGCATAGCGCACCCCGATGCCCGCACCCGCGTGCCAGTCGCCGTTGGTCAGCGGCACGCTGTCGTCGCCCACGAACCCTTGATCGTAGAACGCCACCACGCCGATGGTGTTGGTGACGTCCACCCGCGCCTCGGCGGACACCACCGCAAGGCTGAGCCCGCCCGATGTGTTGCCGAACCCCCGGCTGATCGACAGCGACTGATAGGGTTGCCCGCGCACGGTGTCCCCGCCGCCCGAATGGAACAGAAAATCGGGGGGTGTTTCATCAAAGGTCGGGCCGATGATGCTGCCCAACTGGCCGCGCAGCGCCAGCGTCACCCGGTCGTCTGTGCCAAAGGACCGGAACACCCGCCCGTCCATGTAAATGCGCCCGCCAGACCCCGAATCCCCGAACCCGAGGAACGGCGTGAGTTCCAGATCAAGGTAGTAGCCCCGCGTCGCGTCCAGCGGCACGTCCCGTTTGTCGAGCGTCCCGGTCAGCGGCAACGTGATGAGCGTGTAATCCCGCGCACCGAAATCGTCATTGATCCGGGCCGAGATGAACCCAAGCCCCCCACTCACCACAATGTCATCGGTGATTATCCGGTTGAGGCCCGCCGCCGCCGTGACCTGTTCGATGAAATAGTCCGGTTCGTCCAGCCGTTCGACAGCCGCACTGACGTAAAGGTCGGTGTCGTTGTCAAACGTCCGGGGCCGCAGGAAATCCGCGCCAAGTCGGTAATCGGTGCCCCCCGTGGTGCCGCCGATGCCCGCCACTTCGCCCTCGATCCGCAGCCGCTCCGCCCCGCCCAGAAGGTTACGGTGCAACCAGAAGCCGGACAGGGTCAATCCATCGGTCGTGGACACCTCGACCCCGGCCCCGATGCGACGCGGGGTTTCCTCAACCACCTGCACACCCATTGGCAGCACGTTGCCCGCCGATATACTGGTGCCTTCGGTGATGGACACCGACCGGAACGCCCCGGTGCGCCGGAGCCGGGTTTCGGCCTTGGCAATCTCGGCGGGACTGAACACTTGCCCGGTGGGAAGGCCCGCGATTTCGAGGATGCGCGCGGTGCGCACGGCGTCGTTCCCGGTGACGGTGAGCGCGCCAAATGTGAGCCGGGGACCGGGGGCCAGCGTGATCGCCACATCAAGGGCGGCGTCGGCGTGACGCGCCACGATCTGTTGGG
>JBGSIZ010000071.1:0-3316 GCA_041742255.1 Marivivens sp.
GCGTCGTAGGTCAGCACGTCCCCGGTATGAAGCGTCACCGTGCGCGCGGCCGGGTCCAGCGCCACGGCGCGGGTGGACAGACGCAGGTCGATGGACTGCGCCGCATACCAATCGGCGGGACGCAGGAACAAACGGTCCAGCGCCATGTCCCCCAACAGATATGCCTTTGACAAGGGCGGGCGTTGATAGGGGGGCACGGGTTCCCCGCCGATCAGGGTGATGGCCCCGTCAAACCCTTCGGTCCGCAGTTTGGCCACCAGCGTGGCCCCCGCCTGTCCGGCCCCGATACCCACAAAATGCGCCATGTTTGATCCTTCTGGTGGTCGCGGTCCGCGTTGGACCCTATATCGGGGTTCAGGATGCAGCAATTCCTTCAAAGGACAAATCACATGACACTTACCCCCGGATCGACCCTGCCCGGTGCCACCTTGTCGCAGATGGGGGCCGATGGCCCGCAGCCCGTGGATATGGCCGCCAAGTTGAAAGGCCGCAACGTGGTCTTGTTTGGTCTGCCCGGTGCCTATACCGGCACCTGCACCACGGCCCATGTGCCCAGTTTCATCCGCACCATCGACGCCTTCAAGGCCAAGGGCGTGGACGAGGTGATCTGCGTGTCGGTCAACGACCCCTTTGTGATGAAGGCGTGGGGCGAGGCCACCGGGGCCACCGCCGCAGGGATCACGTTGCTGGCCGATGCCGGGGCCGAGTTTACCAAGGCCTTGGGCATGAATTTCACCGCCCCCCCGGTCGGGTTTTATGATCGGTCCAAGCGATATTCGCTTTATGCCGTGGACGGCGTGGTCAAGGTATTGAACGAAGAACCCGGACCGGGGCAATGCGACCTGTCGTCGGGCGAAACGCTGCTGTCGCAGATCTGATCGAACGGGGGGGCGGGCCACGCCCCCCCCCGCACATCAGGCGGCCAGCGCGTCCATCTTGTGGGCCAACATCACGTCAAGCGCCGAAATGCCGCCTGCGTCATGGGTAGTGAGGGTTACCTGCACGGTCTTGTAAACATTCGACCATTCCGGGTGGTGGTTCAGTTTTTCCGCCCACAGCGCGGCGCGGGTCATGAACCCGAACGCCTCGACGAAATTGCGAAACACATAGGTTTTGGCGATGGCATCGCGTCCGTCCGTCAGGGTCCAACCGGCGGCGGTCAGATCATGCAAGGCGGCGGCCCGGTCGGTCTCGTTCAGTTTGTCGGTCAATCCTGATCCTCCATCTGGGTTTGGCGAAATGGGCCATAGCTGGTCAGCACCTCGATCTCGCGGTCAACGGCCCGCCGTTCGGCCACCAGATAGCGGGCGACGGCATCGCGAAAGCTGGGGTTGCCGATCCAGTGCAGCGAATGGGTGGCCACCGGCAGATACCCCCGCGCGAGCTTGTGCTCGCCTTGCGCCCCGGCCTCGACCCGCAGGCCATGGGCGATGGCATAGTCGATCGCCTGATAATAACACAGTTCAAAGTGGAGAAAGGGGTGATGTTCGGTGCAGCCCCAATAGCGGCCAAAAAGCGTATCGCGCCCGATCAGGTTCACAGCCCCCGCCATCGCCCGCCCGTCCCGCAGCGCCAGCACCAGAAGAATATCGTCGCGCAGCCGGTCCTGTGCCAGATCAAAGAACGCCCGCGTCAGATAGGGCGTGCCCCATTTGCGCGACCCCGTGTCCTGATAAAACGCCCAGACGGCGTCCCAATGGTGCGGCTGGATCTGGTCCCCGGTCAATTGCACGATCTGCCCACCGAACGCTTGCGCCTCGGCCCGTTCCTTGCGGATCATCTTGCGTTTGCGGCTGGCCAATTGATCCAGAAACCCGTCAAAGCTGTCATAGCCTGCGTTGTCCCAGTGAAACTGCTGGCCCGTGCGCGCCATCAGGCCCATGTCGGCGCCCGCCAGCGCCTCGGCCTGTGTGCAGAACGTGACGTGGAGGGACGACAGGCCGTTGTCCGCCGCGATTTGCACCGCCCCTTGAACCAGTGCGGCCATGCCCGCCGCATCCTCGCCCGGACGGGTCAGAAACCGGCGGCCTGTGGCCGGGGTAAAGGGCACCGCGATCTGCAATTTCGGATAATAACTGCCGCCCGCGTTTTCGTAGGCCTGCGCCCAGTTGTGGTCAAAGATGTATTCGCCCTGACTGTGCCCCTTGGCATAAAGCGGGGCGACCGCGATGACCTGTCCGCCGCGCGTGGCGGTCAGGTATTGCGGTTGCCACCCGGTGCCCGGACCCACGGACCGGCTGTCCTCCAGCGCGGACAGGAACCGATAAGTGGTGAACGGATCATGCGGCCTGCCACCATCCGCGACCTCGGGACAGGCGCAGGCGTCCCATGTCGCCTGCCCGATCCGGGCAATGCTGTCATGGGTCGCGATTTCGATCATGTCCGGGTCTGTCTGGGTCATGGCGGGATACCTGTGCGCGCGGGCGCGCAGGTCAAGCCGGATACCCTTCGAATGTGATGTTGTCCGCCACTTTGCGCGCCGTCGCCTCGGCTGCCACGCTGCGGATGGTCCAGCACAGGACGGTCGCGCCCGCCGCCTTGAGCGTGGCCACCCGGCCCCGGCCCAGATCGGCGGCTTCGTGGCTGATGAAACAGGCCGCAACCCGGTCATAATCGGGGATGTCGCGCAACCGCGCGCAGATGTCGGGGGCGACAGGGGCCCAAACGGCAGGGTCCCAAGCAGAAGTGGTAAGGCCGCGCGGGATGTCGGGGCATACCACCGCCATTCGTGCCACGCAGTGCGGGTTGAACGACATGACCGCCACCGGGCCGCCGTATCTCGCCAGATCGCGGGCGACGGCCTGTTCCAGCGGGGTTTCCAGCGGCCCCATCTGTCCGTCCTGATCCTTGATTTCGATCAGCAGGGGCACGCGGCCACCAACAATCCCCAGAACCTGCGCCAACGTGGGAATGCCTTCGTCCCCGTGCCGCAACCGGATTGCCGAAAGGTCGGCGGCCGTGCGGGCGTTGACCGGGCCTGTCTCGTCGGTCAGCCGGTCCAGCGTTTCGTCGTGAAACACCATCGCCACCCCGTCACGCGACGGTTGCACGTCAATTTCGATGCCATAGCCCGCGGCGACAGCGGCGCGCACGGCGGCGGCGGAATTTTCGGGGCGTCCCTGCGTCTTGTCATGCAGGGCGCGGTGGGCGAGCGGGCGGGTCAGGAACGCGGGATCAAGGGTCATTTGAGTTCAAAGATCCCTTCGACCTCGACCGCGACCCCAAGGGGGAGGGCGGCCACACCCACCGCCGACCGGGCATGCCGCCCCGCATCGCCAAACACCGCCACCATGAAATCGGACGCGCCGTTGACCAC
>JBGSIZ010000072.1:0-4125 GCA_041742255.1 Marivivens sp.
CCTCATGATCGGCGGGGACCGTTGGCTGGCCCCTGCCCTCCGGGCGCGTTTGGCCGCCGGGTTCGGGACACATGCGGGGCTTGGCCCCACCACGGCGGACCTGTTGGCGCTCAACGATGTGTTGCAGGACCGGCTCTGGTCGGCCACAGACAACGCGCTGGCGACCTACGCGCCCACCATAGACTATCCCGACAGCCCCTTGTCGGGACCACTGATGACCGTGGCGCAAACGATCAAGTCCGGGCTTGGGCTACGGATCGCGACGGTGGATTACGGCGGCTGGGACACTCACGCGCACCAAACGGCGGATTTTCCGGGGCTGGTGCGGGGGCTGGACCTTGGGCTGATGGCGTTCTGGCGAGATCTTGGGGCGCATCAACAAAACGTCAGCGTGGTGGTGATGTCGGAATTCGGGCGGCGGCTTCGGACCAATGACAGCGGTGGCACCGACCACGGGCGGGCCGGGGCAATGTTGGTTCTGGGACCACAGGCGCGGGGGGGACGGCTCTTGGGACGCTGGCCGGGACTGGATAACGACGCGCTCGAAGAAGGGGCGGATCTGGCCGTGACAACTGACTACCGGGCGGTTCTGGGGGAACTTCTGATGGGGCACATGGGGTTGCCTGATGTCGGCGCGGTGTTTCCGGGTCTCGTGGCGTCCCCCGTCGGGCTGTTCACCTGACCGCGCGGGGCTTCTTGTGAAACGGGTCCCAACGCCCTAAGTTACCATCAGGTCAAAGGAGCATCCCATGTTCGGCATCCCCGGCAAACAGGCCGTGTCCATCACCCCCACCGCCGCCGCGCAAATCGCGCGGCTCATGGCCAAAGACGGGCATCAGGGCCTGCGCATTGGCGTGAAAAAGGGGGGCTGCGCGGGCATGGAATACACCATGGATTTCGTGACCGAGGTGAACCCCCACGACGAGGTGATCGAACTGGACGGGGCGCGGGTCATGATCGCGGCGATGGCACAGATGTTCCTGTTCGGGACCGAGATTGACTATGAAACCTCACTGCTGGAATCCGGGTTCAAATTCCGCAATCCCAATGTGGTGGACGCCTGCGGATGCGGGGAATCGATCAAATTCGATGACGCGCTGACCGCTGGCAAATAACCCGGCATCATGGCAGTCGGCCAAGACGACATCGACTTTGCGCTGGACCTCTTTGCGGGTCTGGGTCCGCTCACCACGCGCAAGATGATGGGCGGCCTCTGCATCTACCGGAACGGCACGATTTTCGCCCTGCTCTACAGCGATGGGACGCTCTGGCTCAAGGGGGCGGGGGCGATGGCGGCCCGGATGGGGACCGATGACTGGACCCGCTGGACCTACACGCGCGACAGCGGCAAAACGGTCTCTATGCCCTACTGGCAACTGCCCGATGCGGCGCTTGAGGACCCCGATATGGCCTGCGCGCTTGCGCGGGACGCGCTGGACTGCCTGTAAACGGCGGTCAGACGGGCTTTAGATGCACATAGGTTTCGTTGAACCGCTTTTGCAGATGATCCACCGCGCGGATTGTCTGGCCGGACCCTACGGGGGCGACATTGGTGTCATGGTCGGGGTTGAAAAACAACGGCACCGACAACCGCTCGGCGTTTGTGCCAATCACCCGGTGCGGGGTGGCGACAATCCGGCGGGCGGTCCACATCTCCAGCATTTCACCGAAATTGATGATGAACGCACCGGGCGGAGCGGTGACAGGTATCCAGCCCCCGCCACGGCGACGGACCTCCAGCCCCGGTGTGCCATCGGCGGCCAGCAAGGTCAGACAGCCATAATCGGTGTGCGGGGCAATGCCGAAATCCATGGCCCCGGCCCACGCGGGGCGGGCGGGATAATGATTGCCGCGCAACAACGCCATGGGACGGGCAAAACGGTCGGCGAAATAGGTGCCATCCTCGCCTACGGCAGTCAGGATCGCGGCCAACAGGTCGCGGGAAAACGCGGTGGCCTTGGCGAAATAGGCTTGCACGACGGGCGCGAAATCGGGTGGCGTATCGGGCCACAGATTGCGGGCATAGGCGGGCAGGACCAGCAGCGGGTCGCCTTCGGGCAAATCGACACCGCAATCAAACACCTGTTTGAAATCGGGATTGGCGTCCGGGTCCACCTGTTCGGACCCCGGCGCGCCCCACCCCCGATTTGACCCGGTGCGGGCCATGTCCCACGCGGCCTTCTGGGCGGTGGGCAGCGCGAAAAAAGCGCGGTAAACGGCCAGAACGGCCTCTACCTCTGCCGCCGGGATCGGGGTCGTATGCACCACCATGAACCCCACATCGGTGGCACCCAACCGGGCAGCGGCCACCGCAACGGCATGGCCGGCGGCCGCCGGGGTCAACAGGTCATGGGCATTGACTTGTGGGATCATCGGCGGCCTCCGTTCCATCTGGACCCGCACCATCTCGCCCCCGCGCGGCCGTATCAAGGGGGAGTTTTCAATGGCCGCAATCATGCTACCACTGGGCAACCCGTGCAAAAGGATCACACACATGCCCCGCAAACTCGCCGCCGGAAACTGGAAAATGAACGGCACCCGCGCCAGTCTGGCACAGGTTGCGGCCTTGACGGCGGCGCACCCTGCCCCCCTCGTCGATATCCTGCTGTGTCCCCCTGCCACACTTTTGGCGGCGGTGCCGGGGGCCAAGGGCAATCATCCCCTTCTGGTCGGCGGGCAGGATTGCCACAAGGGCACATCGGGGGCGCACACCGGGGACATCTCGGCGGCGATGTTGCAGGACGCTGGGGCCAGCCACGTCATCGTGGGCCATTCGGAACGGCGGGCGGACCACGCCGAAAATGACGCGACCGTGCGGGCCAAGGCGACAGCGGCCCACGCGGCGGGTCTGGTCGCGATCATCTGTATTGGTGAGACGCTGGACCAACGGGAAAACGGTGACACACTGGCGATCGTGGGCGGGCAACTTGCCGGGTCCACGCCAGACGGGGCGACAGCGGCCAACACGGTCATTGCCTATGAACCGGTCTGGGCGATTGGCACGGGCAAGGTGCCCACGCTCGACCAGATTGCAACTGTCCACGGGGCGATCCGGGCGGCACTCGTGGCGCGGTTTGGCGACGGGGCGGACATGACACTGCTCTATGGCGGGTCGGTCAAACCGTCCAACGCCGCCGATATCTTTGGGGTGGCGCATGTGAACGGGGCACTGGTGGGCGGGGCCAGCCTGACAGCGGCAGATTTTTCGCCGATCATCGCGGCGCTGGAACAGGCCTAGGCGCAAAAACGACACCGACGGGATACCGCCGCGATACATACGCAATTCAAAGGGCGCCACCGGGGCGCCCTTTGCCATGTTCGGAACCCGCTACTGGATCAGGGTCTGTGGACCCATCACCGCGTTCGGGATCACCGTGGACAGCCACGGAATATAGGTGATGATGATCAGGAACACGAACAAAACCGCTAGAAACGGCAGGGCGGCGCGCACGACGCCCATCACGCTCATACCCGCGACACCCGAGGTGACAAACAGGTTCAGACCCACAGGCGGCGTGATCATCCCAATCTCCATGTTGACCACCATGATGATGCCCAGATGGATAGGGTCGATGCCCAATTGCATGGCAATCGGAAACACCAGCGGGGCCACAATCACGATCAACCCCGACGGCTCCATGAACTGACCGCCGATCAGCAGGATAATGTTGACGACGATCAGAAACGTGATCGGCCCCAACCCGGCATCCAGCATGACGCCCGCAATATGCTGCGGGATTTGTTCATCGGTCAAAACGTGCTTGAGGATCAAGGCGTTGGCGATGATGAACATCAACGTCACGGTCAGCTTGCCCGCCTCAAACAACGTGGCGCGGGTGTCTTTGTGCCAGAATACGGACAACATCCGGGGCAAACCCGCCATCACGGCGCCCCCGCCCATGGCCAGCGACGCCCCGGGGCCACCGCCCGCAACCGCCAATTGGGCGGCAGGTTTGGAGAAGATACCCAGCACGACATAGGCCGCGCCAAAACACACCAGCGTGCCCAAAACGACCCAGATCACCTGAAATCCCATCGTCCCGGTCATCGCCAGCGCCAGCAATGACCCCTCGGTATAGGGAAACGCAGCGGGCACCAGCAACGCGGCCGCGGCCACGGCCCAAG
>JBGSIZ010000073.1:0-4469 GCA_041742255.1 Marivivens sp.
CCGTGATCGTCACCTGCGCGCCCGCGCCCGCGAGCGTTTGCGCGACGGCGAGGCCGATGCCTGTTCCCCCGCCTGTCACAAGGGCGTGCCGACCGATATGTTCCATGCTGTGTCCTTGTTGTGTGCCCCATCAGGCTAGACCGGGGCAGGGCGCGGGTCGAGACCCCGTGCAAAAGTGCCGTGCGCGGGGTGCGGCCCCGAATCCGTTGCTGAAACCATAGAATCAAATGTCGTTTGCCCCGATGACCCGGTAGAGTGGGTCCGCACAGGATGTGCGTTGATGCACAGGAGCGTTGCGATGAAGTGGCTTGATATTCCCCCGGTCTGGTTGGTTTTGGCGTTGATCGCTGCCTATGGAATTGGCCAATGGGACCCTTGGGCGTTGAGTTTTGGCACCGGGTGGCCCGATTTCGCAGCCGGGGTTCTGATTGGCGGGGGCGTGATCCTGATGGTTCTGGCGGTCATCGAAATGCGCAAATGGCGCACGACCGTCATTCCCCATCTGGAGGCCAACCATCTGGTGCAATCAGGGATTTTCAAGCGCAGCCGCAACCCGATTTATCTGGGCGATGCGTTGATCCTGCTGGGGTTCATCCTGCGGTGGGATGTCCCGCTTGCCTTGCCGCTGGTCCCCGTTTTCGTGTGGTGGATCGAGCGCCATTTCATTCTCGCCGAGGAGGACCGGTTGCGCCGCAAGTTCCGCGCCGAGTTTGCCCGGTATTGCGAAAAGACCCGCCGCTGGCTGTGATTTTGCCTGACCCTGCGTCGCCTATTGCCCCGGAAGGGTCGGAAATCGCAGCCCCCGGCTTGTGAAATATTGTTGCGCGCTATAACCCCGTCATGAGGAATATTCTGACAGGGGACGGGTCATGAAGATCGGCGCACCACGGGAAACCATCGACGGCGAAAACAGGGTTGCCATGACCCCGGCCTCTGCCCGCGATTTGCAGAAACTGGGCCACAGTTGTGTTGTCGAGGCCGGAGCCGGCGAGAAGGCCGGGTTTTCCGATGCCCTGTATGCACAGGCCGGTGTCGAGGTGGTCAAGACCGCCGCCGCGTTGTGGAAAGCCGCCGATGTTGTCGTCAAGGTCCGCCCGCCGAGTGACGCCGAGGTCAAGCGCCTGACCGAGGGTCAGACCCTGATTTCCTTCTTCAACCCCGGTGCCAATGAAAAGCTGATGGCCCAGGCCGCCGCCAAGGGTGCCAGCGTCATCGCCATGGAAATGGTCCCCCGGATTTCCCGTGCCCAGAAAATGGACGCCTTGTCATCCATGGCCAATATCGCGGGCTATCGTGCCGTGATCGAGGCTGGCAACAATTTCGGTCGGTTTTTCACCGGGCAGGTCACTGCTGCGGGCAAGGTGCCGCCCGCCAAGGTTCTGGTCGTCGGTGCCGGTGTGGCCGGGTTGGCCGCCATTGGCACCGCCACGTCGCTGGGTGCCATCACTTATGCCTTTGACGTGCGCCCCGAAGTTGCCGAACAGGTCGAGAGCATGGGCGCCCAGTTTGTCTATCTCGATTTTGACGGCGGCCAGCAGGATGGTGCTGCCACGGGGGGCTATGCCGCCCCCTCCAGCCCCGAATTCCGCGAGGCCCAGCTGAAGAAATTCCGCGAGATCGCCCCGGAGATGGACATCGTCATCACCACCGCGCTGATCCCCAACCGCGAGGCCCCCGAATTGTGGACGCCGGACATGGTGGCCGCGATGAAGCCCGGATCCGTGATCATCGACCTTGCCGCCGAAAAGGGCGGCAATTGCAAATTGACGGTCATGGATGAACGCATTGTCACCGACAACGGTGTTATCATCATCGGCTATACTGACTTTCCCAGCAGGATGGCCGCGCAGGCGTCGACCCTGTATTCCACAAATATCCGCCACATGCTGACCGACCTGACCCCTGCCAAGGACGGCGTCGTGGTTCACAACATGGAAGATGACGTGATCCGGGGTGCGACCGTCACCCATGCCGGTGCTGTCACCTATCCGCCGCCCCCCCCAAAGGTGCAGGCGATTGCCGTGCAGAAAAAGGAAAAGCCCAAGGAGCTGACTCCGCAGGAAAAACGCGACCGTGAGGTGGCCGCGTTCAAGGCTCAGACCCGCAATCAGGTGGGATTGCTGGCCATCGGCGCCGCCGTGTTGCTGGGCATCGGGTTGGTCGCACCGGCGTCGTTCATGCAGCATTTCATCGTGTTCGTGTTGTCCGTGTTCATCGGGTTCCAGGTGATCTGGAACGTGTCCCACAGCCTGCACACGCCGTTGATGGCGGTGACCAACGCGATTTCGTCGATCATCATTCTGGGTGCCCTGATGCAGATCGGGTCCGGGTCGTTTCTGGTGATCGTGTTGGCCGCGCTGGCCGTGTTCATGACGGGCATCAACATTTTTGGCGGCTTTCTGGTGACGCGCCGGATGCTTGCCATGTTCCAGAAGTCGTAAGGGGGCCGGGAAATGGATTTCGGATTTACAACAGCGGCCTATGTCGTCGCGGCGGTCCTGTTCATCCTGTCGCTGGGCGGGTTGTCGGGCCAAGAAAGCGCCAAGCGCGCGGTGTGGTATGGCATTTCGGGCATGGCCCTTGCCGTGGCGGCCACGTTGATCGGGCCGGGCGCGGGGTTGTGGCTGTTGTCGCTGATCCTGATCGCGGCGGGTGGCCTGATTGGTTATCAGTTGGCGACCAAGGTGCAGATGACCCAGATGCCCGAACTGGTCGCCGCGATGCACAGTCTTGTCGGTCTGGCGGCGGTGTTTGTGGGCTTTATCGCTCATTTTGAACTGGTCCGCGTGTTGCAGATGCTGTCCGAGCTGGCCCCGAGCCTGTCGGAGAGTGGCAAGCTGTTGATGCTGGAAGAACAAGGCGTGGACGGGTTTGCCGCGCTGTTGGCGCACAAATCGCCGGTGGAGCAATCCATTCTGCGCGTCGAATTGTTTCTGGGTATCTTTATCGGCGCGGTCACGTTTACCGGGTCGGTCATTGCCTATGGCAAGCTGGCGGGCCGGGTCAGTTCAAAGGCCGAAAAGCTGCCGGGGGGTCATGCCCTGAACGCGATCGCTGCCGCGATTTCGGTGCTGTGCCTGTTCTGGTATTTCAATACGGGCGGGTTGCTGCCGTTGGCGTTGATGACGCTGGCCGCGTTGTTCATCGGCTATCACCTGATCATGGGCATCGGCGGCGCGGATATGCCGGTGGTCGTGTCCATGCTCAACAGCTATTCGGGCTGGGCGGCGGCGGCGATCGGGTTCAGCCTTGGCAATGATCTGTTGATTGTTGTCGGTGCATTGGTCGGGTCGTCCGGGGCTATCCTGTCGTATATTATGTGCAAGGCGATGAACCGGTCGTTTGTCAGCGTGATTCTTGGCGGATTTGGCGGCACCAGTGGCCCGCAGATGGCCGTGGAAGGCGAACAGGTGGCGATTGACGCCGATGGCGTTGCCGCCGCACTGGAGGATGCCGACAGCGTCATCATCATCCCCGGATACGGCATGGCCGTGGCCCAAGCCCAGCAATCGGTCAGCGAATTGACCAAGCGTCTGCGCGCCAAAGGCAAGACCGTCCGGTTTGCCATTCACCCCGTGGCGGGCCGTTTGCCCGGTCACATGAATGTGCTGCTGGCCGAGGCCAAGGTCCCCTATGACATCGTGCTGGAGATGGACGAGATCAACGAGGATTTCCCCACCACCGACGTCGCCATCGTCATTGGGTCCAATGACATCGTGAACCCTGCGGCCCAAGAGGACCCCAACAGCCCCATCGCCGGTATGCCGGTTCTGGAGTGTTGGAAGGCCAAACAGGTGTTCGTGTCCAAGCGCGGGCAGGGCACCGGGTATTCCGGGATCGAGAATCCGCTGTTTTTCAAGGAAAACACCCGGATGTTTTATGGGGACGCGAAAAAGTCGCTGGACGAGTTGTTGACCAAGATCACCTGAGCCGGACAACCTGCCGAAACTCCAGACGCCCGGACCGCAAGGCCCGGGCGTTTTGCGTTTTGGGGTCTGCAACCGGATGTTGAAAAAATGTATATACAATGCATCCCGAATTTGGCATCATGGACACATGCAGAAGGGTGACACGGCCATGACGCGACGCGAGAAGGTCCTGAAAACCCGCAAGGACAGCCAGCTTGTCCTGCGGATCAATGGCGATGAGCGAGACGCGTTCGTGCGGCTGTGTGAGGGACTGGATACCAGCGCCGCCCGTGAAATCCGCAAGTTTATTCGTGGGTTTGTCGCCCAACATTTCCAAGATACCTCGCCCGACGCACAGGGCCCTAAGGAGAAGACGAAATGACCGAAATATCCGCATTGCCCGGCATCGGGTTGGCGTTGGCCACGCGGTTGCGTGCCGTGGGCATTGTGACGCTGGCGGACCTTGCCAGCGCGGACGAGGCTGTTTTGACCGGCATTCGCGGCATTTCCCCGGCGCGTGCGGTGGCGTTCAAGGTGGCGGCGGCCGCAGGTGTGGTGCCC
>JBGSIZ010000074.1:0-11113 GCA_041742255.1 Marivivens sp.
CGCCAAGCTGGACCGCACCGCCCGGTTTGCCGATCTGGTTCTGACCATTGCCGAGGTGACGCGCGCCGATGTCGTCCGCCACATGGCGCGGGCCGGGCGGGTTCCCCCGGTTGCCGTTGCCCCGCTGGGTATCGAGGCGCCGATCCCCGATGCCGCAGCATTGCCCGCTGGGTTGCCCCCCCCCGCCCCCGATTTCGTCACCGTGGGCACGATTGAACCGCGCAAGAATCACGCCGTGTTGCTGGATGCATGGGCCATGTTGGGGCCTGCCCCGCCGACACTTGTGATTTGTGGATCGCGGGGGTGGGAAAATGCCGACGTCATGGCCCGATTGGATGCCGGTGTGCCGGGCGTGCGCGAGGTGCCGGGGTTGAGCGATGCCGCCTTGTCCGCACTTGTCGCCGGGTCTGCGGGGATGCTGTTTCCGTCCGTTGCCGAGGGGTTTGGCCTGCCGCCGCTGGAGGCCGCCGCGCTGGGCGTGCCGGTTGTCTGTGGCGCACTTGCCATCTATTTGGAAACAATGGGTGATTGCCCCGTTTACCTTGACGTCACGGACCCCTATTCTTGGGCACAAGAGGTAAAGAGGCTGGCGACCGGTTTCGAGACCCGCGCGACGGTGCCGTTTCAGGGTCCGACCTGGGAGGCGCATTTCAACATTGTGTTAAGCATGGCATGATAGCGCGGGAAATACGGTCGGAACCGGATTGGGTATAAGGGCAGGGTTTGGGCGTCTGGCAGTCATATCGTCTGCGGTTGCAGCGGAAACGCTGGCGCATCCGTGCCTTTCGAAAGCGGCGCGAATTGAAACCCGTTTCTGACCGCACCCATCTGATTGCCCGCAATGACATCATCGTTTTCTCGACCTTTCGGAACGAAGATATTCGCCTGCCGTTTTTCCTTAAGTATTACCGTGACTTGGGCGTCAACCACTTTGTCATGGTGGACAACGACAGCACGGATGGCGGTCGTGATTATCTGGCCGAACAGCCCGATGTTTCTCTGTGGACGACCAAAGCCAGCTATAAACGGTCCCGGTTTGGTGTCGATTGGTTGAACTGGTTGCAGCACAAACATGGCCACGGGCATTGGTGTCTGGTTGTCGATCCCGACGAGTTTCTGGTTTACCCGTTTTGCGACACCCGCCCGATCCGTGCCCTGACTGATTGGTTGGATGCGTCATCCATCAAGTCGTTTGGTGCGATGTTGTTGGACATGTATCCCAAGGGAAAGCTGGACCAGCAGCCCTATCGGCGGGGCCAGAACCCGCTGGAGATCGCGGATTGGTTCGATTCGGGCAACTATTCCATCTACAAAAACCAACGCTTCGGGAACCTGTGGATACAAGGTGGTCCGCGCGCCCGCGTGTTCTTTCCCGACCAGCCCGAAAGGGCCCCTGCGCTGAACAAGATCCCGTTGGTCAAATGGGACCGCAACTATGCCTATGTCAGTTCAACCCACATGTTGCTGCCGCGTGGTTTGAACCTTGTTTACGACGAATGGGGTGGCGAAAAGGCCAGCGGATTGCTGTTGCATACCAAGTTTCTGGACACGTTTTCCGTCAAGGCCCGAGAGGAGTTGAAGCGTGGCCAGCACTACGCCAATAGCGTTGAATACAAGGCCTATGCCCAAGGGTTGAGCGAGCATCCCGACCTGTGGTGCAAGTGGTCCGAAAAATACATCAACTGGCGGCAGTTGGAGATTTTGGGCCTGATGTCCAAGGGGAACTGGGCATGACCGCGCAGACTCTGGGCATTGTCATTCTGGTGCATAACGCATTCGGCCGCGCCGAACAGGTGATCCGGCACTGGGTCGCGGGGGGCTGCCCGTTGGTGTGCCATGTGGACAAGTCTGTGGGCAAAGCCAATCATGATCGGTTCGTTGCGGCATTGTCCGACCTGCCGCAGGTCGTGTTTTCCAAGCGGCACCGCTGCGAATGGGGCACATGGGGGATTGTGGCCGCATCCCAATCCGCGTCCGAGGTCATGTTGCAGACATTCCCGGAGGTGCGTCACGTCTATCTGGCATCCGGGTCTTGTTTGCCGTTGCGCCCGATCAAGGAGTTGCGCCGCTATCTGGATGCCCGCCCCCGCACCGATTTCATCGAAAGTGCGACAACCGCCGATGTGCCGTGGACCGTGGGCGGATTGGATCAGGAACGGTTCACCCTGCGGTTTCCGTTTTCGTGGAAGCGCAACCGGTTCTGGTTCGATCGTTATGTCGAGTTTCAGCGTCGGTTCCGGCTGTATCGCAAGGTGCCCGCCGGGCTGGTCCCCCATATGGGGTCGCAGTGGTGGTGCCTGACCCGGCAGACCCTGTCTGCTATTCTGGAGGACCCCGACCGGGCCGTGTTTGACAGGTATTTCAGCAAGGTCTGGATTCCTGACGAAAGCTATTTTCAGACCCTCGCTCGGCATTATTCCACGCAGGTCGAGAGCCGGTCCCTGACCCTGTCCAAGTTCGATTTTCAGGGCAAGCCGCACATATTCTACGATGACCATCTGCAATTGCTGCGCCGGTCCGATTGTTTTGTTGCCCGCAAGATCTGGCCCCACGCCAACCGTCTGTATGATACGTTTCTGGGCGATGCCGCCGCAGCGATGAAAGGTGCCGAACCGAACCCCGGCAAGATCGACCGCATCTTTGCCAAGGCCGTGGACCGCCGCACCCGGGGTCGTCCGGGTTTGTATATGCAAAGCCGGTTTCCCAATCCGAATTGGGAGAACGGCCTGACGTCGTCCCCCTATTCCGTGTTCGAGGGGTTTTCCGAGCTGTTCGAGAATTTCGAACCGTGGCTGGCCCGTGCCACCGGTGCCCGCGTGCATGGACACCTGTTTCATCCCGAGCGCGTGCAGTTTGATGGCCAGCAACCGACGTTTGGCGGGGCGTTGTCCAACAGCCCGATCTTGCGCGACTACAACGCCCAAATGTTCCTGCGCAATCTGATCTGGAACACTCGAGGCGAGCGCCAGTGTTTTCAGTTTGGACCGGGTGACCGACAGTTCATCAGTTGGGAAATTGCCAAGGACCCCAACGCCCAGATCAGCGTTGTCACCGGGGCCTGGGCCATTCCGTTGTTCCAATCGAACCGGAATTTTTCCGACCTGCGCGCCGAAGCCGCCCAGTTGCAAAAGGTCGAAAGCGATCACCTGAACGCCTTGCGGTCGATTTATGCCAAGGCCCGGATCCGCATCTGGACGCTGGCCGAATTTGTCGAGGCTCCGATGGAGGGCTTGCAGGCCGTGGTGGACGAAATCACCGGCAAGACCGTGCGCCGCTTGACCGAGGCCCCCCGCATGGTGGATCTGACCGGATTTGGTCAATTTCTGCAAAACCTTAAAAATCACGGGATGCATCCCTATCTGATGGGGGACTTTCCCGCTGGACCTGTCCCCGAAACGATGCAGCCGTCCCCCCGCAAACCTTATCTGGTGCGATGATCCATGCCCAAGTTCGACTATTTTGTCGTGTTCGCTGAAATGCGCACCGGGTCCAATTTTCTGGAAACGAATATCAACGCCTTTGACGGGTTGCAGTGCCATGGCGAGGCGTTCAACCCTCATTTCATCGGCTATCCCGACCGCACCGATATTCTGGGCGTCACCCTGAACGCCCGCGAAGGCAACCCCGCCCGCCTGATTGAACGGATCAAGGAAAAAAGCGAAGGGTTGGGCGGATTTCGCTATTTCAACGATCACGACCCCCGCGTGTTTGACATTGCCGTGCCCGACCCACGCTGTGCCAAGATCGTTTTGACCCGCAACCCTGTGGAAAGCTATGTCAGTTGGAAGATCGCCCAAGCGACTGGTCAATGGAAGCTGACCAACGTCAAACACGCCAAATCCGAAACCGTGGTGTTCGAGGCCGCCGAGTTTGAGGCCCATATGGACGCTTTGCAGGCGTTTCAGGTCCGGTTGTTGAACGCCTTGCAGCGAACTGGCCAGACCGCGTTTTATGTCGCCTATGAAGATTTGCAGGATGTCGAGGTGATGAACGGCCTTGCCGCCTATCTGGGCTGTCCATCCCGGATCGAGGGGTTGGATAAAAAGCTCAAGAAACAGAACCCCGAACCGATGGAGAGCAAGGTGTCAAACTTTGCCGCCATGGAACAGGCGCTGGCCCGGCTGGATCGGTTCAACCTGACCCGGACCCCGAATTTTGAACCCCGAAGGGGTGCCGTAACCCCGACCTATGTCGCCCCGCCCCGTGCGCCCGTGTTGTTTGCCCCGATCAAAGGGGGGCCGGTGCCCGCCGTGATGGCGTGGCTGGCCGCGTTGGATGCCGTTTCTACCGATGCCCTGCTGACCAATTTCAGCCAGAAATCGTTGCGCCAGTGGAAGCGGAGTGCCGTGGGCCACCGCAGTTTTACCGTGATCCGCCATCCGGTCGCCCGTGCCCATGCCGCGTTTTGCGATCATATCCTGCCCACCGGGCCGGGCGCGTTTGGTGAAATTCGGACCACCCTGCGCCAGCAGTTCAAGTTGCCCATTCCAAAGGATGCGCTGGGACCGGAGTATGACGAGGCCGCCCACCGCGCCGCGTTTCTCGCGTTTCTCGCGTTTCTCAAGGTCAATCTGGCGGGGCAGACCAGCATTCGGATTGATCCTGTCTGGGCGTCACAGGCTGCGATTGTGCAGGGGTTTGCCAATTTCGCCGCCCCGGACATGATCCTGCGCGAGGACGGGCTGACCACCGACCTTGCCATTCTGGCCGCACAGATTGGCCGCCCGGATGCACCGTTGCAACAGGGGGAAACCGACCCGCACCGCCCCCGCCTTGCCGCGATTTATGATCGCGCAGTTGAGGACGCCGCCCGCGATGCGTTCCTGCGCGATTACATGACGTTTGGGTTTGGAGATTGGGCCTAGGCCGCCAATCACGCGGCCAATTACGCGGCTTGTGTGGTCGCCCCGGCGGTCAGGATTGCGTAGAGTTTGCCCGGGTCCGCGTTGGCCCGCAGTTTGGCGCAGGTGTTGGCGTCCCGCATGGTCCGCGACACCAACGCCAGCGCCTTGAGGTGATCCACCCCGGCGTCGGCGGGTGCCAGAAGCATGAACACAAGATCCACATGCTGCCGGTCCACCGCATCAAAATCGAGCGGTTTTTCAAGCCGCACAAACAGGCCGCAGACCGATTTCACGTCATCCATGCGGGCGTGGGGCAGGGCGATCCCTTGCCCTACCCCCGTTGGTCCAAGCGATTCCCGGTCCAAAAGCGCGTCCACGACCCGGGCGGCAGGCACCCCAAAACACTGTGCGGCGAGGTCCCCGAGATCTTGAAACAGCCGCTTTTTGCTCGACACGCCGCCGATAAGCTTGACGCCCTCGGGGCTGAGGAGTTGGTGGAGTTGCATCGTGTGATCCCCTGACCGGACGTCCCCGGATCTTAGCCTGCGTTGCGGGGGTCAATCCACCCGATATTGCCGTCGTCCCGGCGATACACCACGTTGATGCCCCCCGTCTTGTCGTTGCGAAACACCTGAACCGAGGAGTGGGCCAGTTCCATCTGCATCACGGCCTCTCCGACCGAAAGGGATGGAATTTTTGTCGCCATTTCCGCAATGATCACGGGTCCGGCTTCGCTGGCCAACTCTGCGTCAGAGTCGTCTGTTGCGGCGAGGATATAGGACCCTGCATCGGAAAGTTCAACCGGGTCCGGCCGTTCCTTCTGGTGGTCCTTGAGCCGGCGTTTGTAGCGGCGCAACTGCTTGTCCATCTTTTCCCGGCAGCTCTCGAATGCGGCATAAATTTCGGGGTCGTGGCCTTTGGCCTGACAGGTCAGGCCGGTAGACAGGTGGATCACCGTTTCGCAGACCGATTCATGACCAGACCGGGAAAACACGACGTAGGCTTCGGTGGGCCGTCCGGCGTATTTCTGCACTGTCGCGTCCAGTTCTGTCCGGACGTGGGTTTGCAGTGCTTCGCCAATGTCGATCTGTTTGCCGCTGATCTGATATCGCATCATGGTGTTGTCCTCCTGTTTTTTCGCGCAACCGGGTGCGGTGGCCATTGCCTGCCTCCGGGTGTGCGATCTTGTGTCCGTTGGGAATAATGACGGTTGCCGGTCCTTTGCCCGAAAGTCTCGGGCGGGCTGAAAAGCCTGCACCGAAACGCATGGGGACACTGCGACTGTCATCCCCTTAATTGGCGGCATCCGTCCCTGATTTGTCAATGAGTCTATGGTTAAACTGATAGCGATGGCGGCTGTTCGCAGTCAGACCCTGAACCCTTGGCCCAAGTAGACCCGGCGCACGTTTTCGTCTTGCACCACTTCGTCGGTCGTGCCGCTCATCAACACCTTGCCGTCGTGGAGGATATAGGCGCGGTCCACAATTTCCAGCGTTTCCCGCACGTTATGGTCGGTGATCAACACCCCGATGCCCCGCGTTTTCAGGTCTGCCACAAGGTGCCGGATTTCCCCCACCGCGATCGGGTCCACCCCGGCAAAGGGTTCATCGAGCAGCACATATTTCGGCCCCGCCGCCAGACAGCGCGCGATTTCCGCCCGTCGCCGTTCCCCCCCCGACAGCGCCAGCGCAGGCGCCCGCCGCAGGTGTTCGATGGAAAATTCCGACAGCAATTCTTCGAGTTTGTCCCGCCGCCGCAGCCCGTCCGGTTCGCTGATTTCAAGGATCGACAGGATGTTATCCTCGACCGACATGCCCCGAAAAATCGACATTTCCTGTGGCAAATAGCCGATACCAAGCCGCGCCCGCCGATACATCGGGAGCGTCGTCACATCCCGCCCGTCGATGATGACGTGCCCGCCTTCGGGTGTCACCAACCCGGCGATAGAGTAAAAACACGTTGTTTTGCCGGACCCGTTCGGCCCGAGCAGTGCGACGACCTCGCCCCGGCCCAGTTCCATGCTGACGTCCCGGATCACCAGCCGTTTGCGATAGCTTTTGCGCAGGTTCACGACCCGCAACCCGACGTTGCCATCCGTCACCGCAAGGTCCGGTTTTGGCGTCATGTCAGTTGCCGCCCTGTTGAAAGACCGTCCGCACCCGGCCTTCCATCCGCGCCGTGCCGTCCGTCAGGTTGACCGTCATGCGTTCCGCCGACAGCGCGCTGGCCCCTTGGGTCAACAGCACATTGCCCGACATCACCAGCATGCCGGTGGTCAGGTCATAATCCGCTGTATCTGCTTCGGCCGCTTCGGTGGCGGTGACAAAGGTCACCCGGCCCGATGCCACCAGCCGCGCGATTTCCCCGCTTTCGTCGTTGTAGACAACCCGGACCTGTGCGGCGGCGATCCGCAGGTCGCCCTGACCAATCACAACGTTGCCCTCGAACACTGCCGACCGGCTGTCCTGATCCACGTTCAGGCTGTCGGCGGTCACCTCGACCGGGGCGGTCGGGTCCGCGTTGATGCCGCCCAAGGCGATGTTCGTTCCCTGAGCGGTGACGCCAACAGGCAGCATGAGGCCGATCAAAAGGGCCAGAAGGGGACCATAGCGCACGAACAAACTCCTTTAATTTTGGGGCTGGTATAGCAGCCGCACCCCGTTCTTGAAAACCATTCGTGTGCCGGTGTCGGCGGTTGCCGGCTCGACAATCAATTGACCCGCCGTAATCTGGCCAAACGGTGCCCGCGCCTCGAGCGGCCCCACGGTTTCGACCCGGCCCGTTGTCAGGTCCGCGATGATCCCTTGGGTTTCCATTTCGTAACCTGACGATGTGGTCAGCCGGGCAAGGCCGCTGATCCGGGCGGTTTTGGCGTCGGTGTCAACCTCGCCCTGGCCCGCGGTGACGTTGACGGTGGACCCATCCGGGCTTTGCACCGCGAGCGCCAGCATTTCGACGGTCACAAAGCCGGGCCGCGACAGGTCTGGTCGCGCGCTGGTGGCGGACAAGTCGAACACGGAGCCGTCTTCGGCCACGCCCGAGAAGTTGGGTTGTGACAGGCGCGGTTCCCGCGCGATGGCCTCGAGTTCCGCATAGGGAATGTCGCCTTCGCCGGTTCGCCCTCGCGCAAACAGAAACAACGTGGACAACAGGGCCAGTGCCGCCAGCGGCAGCAGAACCTTGGACAGGGCAACAAACCGGGAATACAGGTTGTCGTGGTTGCCCAATGTCGTCAGACCACACCAGCGCGCAGGCAGTCATGCAGCCGCAGGAACCCCATGATCTGCCGCGTGCCATCCTGCGACAGCACGAACAGGCAGGTGATCTTGCTTTGGTTCATGACCGCCACCGCCTCTTGGGCCAGAATATCCGGGCCGACAGTTTTGGGGGCAGATGTCATCACCGCCCCTGCTGTCCGGTCCAATAGCCCGGCCATGTGACGCCGCAGGTCGCCATCGGTGACGATACCGCACAGGTCGCCTTGCGCATCCAACACCCCAACCACGCCGAAACCTTTTTCGCTCATGGTCAGGAGCGCATCGCTCATTGGGGTGGCGTGTCCGGTGAGCGGGACGGCGTCGCCCACATGCATAAGGTCCCGCACCTTGGCCAATTGCGCGCCGAGTTTGCCACCGGGGTGGAATTGCGCAAAGTTTTCCGCCGTGAACGACCGCTGTTCCATCAAAGCCACGGCAAGCGCGTCCCCGATGGCGAGCGTCAGCGTGGTCGAAATCGTGGGCACAACGCCATAGCCGCAGGCCTCGCCCAAGGCCGGGATCAGCAGGTGAACATCGGCCTGCCCCATCAAGGTGCTGTCCGGCCTGCTGGACAACCCGATCAAGGGGATGCCGAACCGTTGCGTATAGGCGATGAGGTTCGCCAGTTCCGGCGCCTCGCCCGAGTTCGAGATCGCCAGCACCACATCGGCCTTGGTCACCATGCCAAGGTCGCCATGGCTGGCCTCGGCCGGATGCACGAATTGCGCGGGTGTTCCCGTGCTGGCCAATGTCGCCGCGATTTTTCGCGCGATATGCCCGGATTTCCCGATGCCCGATACGATCACCCGGCCCTGGGCGGCCAGGATCACCTCGACCGCTTGCGCGAACCCGTCGCCCAAATCGCGGCCCAGTGTCACCAACGCATCCGCTTCCTGCGCGATGACCCGGCGGGCGGTGTCGAGGTATGTTTGCCGTTTGTCCATGTCAGTGCGCGAAAATGTCGATTTCGGGCCAGCCGGTCAGGTCCAGTTGCGCCCGCATCGGGAGGAAATCAAAACACGCCTGCGCCATGGCGGTGCGCCCTTCGCGGGCCAACATCCGGTCCAGTTCGACCTTGAGCCGGTGCAGATACAAAACGTCCGACGCCGCATAATCAAGCTGTGCATCGGTCAGCGTCACCGCGCCCCAGTCGCTTTGTTGTTGATGTTTGGAAATATCGACGCCGATCAGGTCTTGCAGCAGGTATTTCAACCCGTGCCGGTCGGTGAAGGTCCGGATCAGTTTCGACGCAATCTTGGTGCAATAGACCGGGGCGGTGACCGCCCCAAAGGCGTTGTGCAACGCCGCAATGTCGAACCGCCCAAAGTGAAACAGCTTGAGCACGGCGGGATCGGTCAGCATCCGGCACAGATTGGGCGCCGTTGTTTGCCCGATGCCAACCTGCACAAGGTGGCAATGCCCGTCGCCGCCCGACATCTGGATCAGGCAGAGCCGGTCCCGGTGCGGGTTCAACCCCATGGTTTCGCAATCAATCGCCACAACCGGCCCAAGGTCGAGCCCGTCCGGAAGATCGCCGTGATAGAGGTGGTTTGCCATCTGCGGACCCTTTTTCCTGCCGTGCCTTGGCAATAGAGGACCCGGCCAAGCCGTGCAACAGGCGGCGCGATTGAGGCAGGGCGAGAGTGCGCAAGATTTGGAACAACATCAGATTTTTGGTGCCCAGAAGAGGAATTAGGGAACCGAACAATAGCTGAACATATGTGAGCTTTCTTGTTGATTTATCCTATATTATACAAAAGACTAGGCGCAACGCTGAACATAGTGACTCACCACTTCACATCGATCACGGTAGACTAAAGGGTGGACCGGTTTAGAGTCTGTTCGGTATAGTCAAAAGGTGGACTGAGGCGAGAATGTCATGGTGCTGCTCAATACCCTTACCCAACTGCGGGCGAAGAACCTAGACGCAGGCAAGTATGCTGATGGCCAGCGTAACGTTCAAACATCTCTCGAATGAGCGGTGCCTTGACCGGATCGATCGCTTTCGGTTTGCCCTTGCCGGTATCGAGGTACCCAATTGGTGAACGGAATGGATAGATTCCCTGTCGAAGGCGGCCATCAAGTCCTTTCTTGGTTTCTTCGCGCAAATTGCGGATGTAGTCGGCGGCGATCACTGCTTGGATGTCAGCGGTCAAGCGACCGCCCCGTGAGCGAAAGTCTAAAGTTTCAGTTGCAAAAAATACGTCGAGCCCTGCGTCAGAGAGCTCGCTGATAGCTGCCCAATCCCGAAGGTTTCGAGCAGATCTGTCGATCTTGTGCATAACCACTCCCAGCGCCTCGCGCCGATAGAGAAGTTTAAGCATTGTATTGAAGACTGGCCTGCCAGATTTTGCCGCCGTTTCTTTCTCTTCGAACCAGCGTGTGATGGTCAGTTGGTTGCGACTCGCAAAGGCCTGGATCGCTTCTTGCTGTGCTTCGAGTGAGACGCCTTCGCCTTGTTTCTGCGTCGACACTCGGATGTATCCAAAGCAGGGCTTCATACATTTGGGTTGGTATCCTTCGACTCTATCACATCACTCAGATCTGTCGAATCTTGCCATGGCCAGTCGCCGCTTGCTTGAAGACGCAAGAATATTTCCGTGCAGAGATCCAAATGCCGTTGAAGATGTTCATCATGGTTCATGCGGGAATTGTAATCCGTTCGCAGCAATGGCCAAAGGCCACGCACTATAGCCTCAACGGCTATTCTCGCACCGTTCTGAAACTAAACGGCAAGGTGGCCCTCCCCTCCACCATCAACCGGGCCACCGCCTGATAGTTTGGCATGCGGATCAGGTCGGCTTCGTCGAACCCGCCAAACTGCCGGGCCACGGTTGGTGCATCCAGTGCCCCTACCCGAAAACTGATGTGATTGGTCTTGTCACGTATTTGTGCCGGTCCAAGTGCTCGTTTAGGCCACTTGGCGTTCGAAAGCCAAGGGGCTTTTCCCTCCCAATGCTGAATGTCGGCGGCGTGGGTTATAGAAGCCGTTGATGTATTGGAAGATGGCGG
>JBGSIZ010000075.1:0-12009 GCA_041742255.1 Marivivens sp.
AATCCCTGCCGCCATCAAGGCAGCGTTGGCCGCCCCCGCCGCCCCGAGTGCCATGGTCGCCACCGGAAAACCGCGCGGCATCTGCACGATGGAATAGAGCGCATCAACACCGCCCAGCGCCGTGGGCTGGCCCGGCACCCCGATCACCGGGATCCGCGTTTTGGACGCCATCATGCCCGGCAGGTGCGCCGCCCCGCCCGCCCCCGCGATGATCACCTGCAACCCCCGCGACACCGCCGATTTGCCGTAGTCCCACAGACGGTCCGGGGTGCGGTGCGCCGACACGATCTTGGCCTCGTAGTCGATCCCGAGATCATCAAGAAGCGTTGCCGCCTCGCGCAGCGTTGCCCAATCCGACTGGCTGCCCATGATGATCCCGACGGGTGGTGTTGCCATGACGATGTGCCCTGTTTGAAACCGAAGGCGCACTATAGCCAGCCGCGCCGCCGGTGCAACCTGCGTTGGCGGATGGCGTCAGGCGGTGATGTCCGGAATGATCTGATCCTCGATCAGCGCGATCTGGTCTTTGAGAAACAGTTTTTGTTTCTTCAGCCGCCGCACCGTGAGCATGTCCGCCGATCCCCGTTCCTGCAGCGCATGAATGGCTTCGTCCAGATCGCGGTGTTCCCGGCGCAGCACCGCCAGTTTGACCCGCAGAACATCCGTTTGATCCATGCGCGGGATTGAGGTCATGTGAGGGCGGTCCTTGGCGTTATGTTTCAACAAGATAGGCGTTGATCCCCGTGTCGCATAGCCCTGACCCTTGCACGACCCCCTGTTTCCCCCCATATTTCTGATGCGGTCGCCACAACGGGGCCGCGTTTCGGACGGTCGCTTGGACGAGGACATATCCGCATGACTAAACTGACCTTGGGCACTCATCCCTTTTTGCTGGGTTTTGAACAGCTGGAACGCCTTGTGGAACGCACGGCAAAAACCGGCAACGACGGGTATCCCCCCTACAACATCGAACAGACATCCGATTATTCCTATCGCATCACGCTGGCCGTGGCGGGGTTTTCGGACGCGGATCTGTCGATCACGGTCGAGGACAATCAACTGGTGATCCGGGGCCGTCAGGCCGATGACAGTGCCGGCCGTGTGTTTTTGCACCGGGGCATCGCCGCCCGCCAGTTTCAGCGCGCGTTCGTGTTGGCGGATGGCGTGGATGTGGGCGAGGCCGTGATGGAAAACGGGTTGCTGCATGTCGATTTGCGCCGCATCGTCCCCGATGCCGTTGTCCAGACCATCAGCATCCGCAAAGGAGGGGCCGCATGAACACCCGGTTTCAGATGACCAATATCGACCAAGACATCGTGTATGTGAAACAGGTGCAGGTGGCGGACCTGCCCGAACCACTGCGCGATCAAGCCGAGGGTCTGAGCGAGATTTTCGCCGTCCACAATTCCAATGGCGAGCAGTTGGCGCTGGTCGCCAGCCGTGACCTTGCGTTTGTTCTGGCCCGTCAGCACGACATGGTGCCCGTCGGCGTCCACTGACGCCCCGCGCATATGAAAACGGCCCCGCCGGTGACAGCGGGGCCGATTTTGTTAGACCTGAACGCTGTCAGTTTGCCGCGATAAGACCCATCGATTCAAGTTTGAGGATCACCTGATGGGCGCAGTTGTCCACGTCCACGCTTTCGGTTTCGATCCGCAGTTCGGGGTTGGCCGGCACGTCGTAGGGATCTGAAATCCCAGTGAATTCCTTGATCTTGCCTTCGCGGGCGAGTTTATACAGGCCCTTGCGGTCCCGCCGTTCACATTCTTCGATCGAGGTCGAAACGTGGACCTCGATGAAGGCCCCGAATTGTTCCACGTCTTCGCGCACGGCGCGGCGGGTGGTGGCATACGGCGCGATGGGGGCGCAGATCGCGATACCGCCGTTCTTGGTGATTTCAGACGCCACATAGCCGATCCGGCGAATGTTCAGGTCGCGGTGTTCTTTGGAGAACCCGAGTTCCGACGACAGGTTCTTGCGCACGATGTCGCCATCCAGAAGGGTCACGGGCCGCCCGCCCATTTCCATCAGTTTGACCATGAGCGCGTTGGCGATGGTGGATTTGCCCGACCCCGAAAAGCCCGTGAAGAACACGGTGAACCCTTGTTTGGAGCGCGGGGGCGAGGTCCGCCGCAGTTCTGTCACCACCTCGGGGAAGGAGAACCATTCGGGGATATCCAGACCTTCGCGCAGGCGGCGGCGCAGTTCGGTGCCCGAGATATCCAGCACGGTGTCGCCTTCGGGGACTTCGTTGGCCGGGAAATATTGTGCCTTTTCCTGCACATAGACCATGTGTTTGAAATCGACCATTTCGACGCCAATTTCGGATTGGTATTTCTTGAACAGGTCCTGCGCGTCGTAGTGGCCGTAGAAATCCTTGCCCGCACTGTTTTTACCGGGGCCTGCGTGGTCGCGCCCGACGATGAAGTGGGTGCAGCCGTGGTTTGCCCGGATCAGACCGTGCCACACAGCCTCGCGCGGGCCAGCCATCCGCATGGCAAGGTTCAGGAGCGACATGGTGGTCGTGGATTGCGGGTATTTGTCCAGCACCGCCTCGTAACACCGCACGCGGGTGAAATGGTCCACATCGCCCGGTTTGGTCATGCCTACGACGGGGTGAATGAGCAGGTTCGCCTGCGCCTCGCGCGCGGCGCGGAACGTCAGTTCCTGGTGTGCGCGGTGCAGCGGGTTGCGGGTTTGAAACGCCACGATCTTGCGCCAGCCGAGTTTGCGGAAATAGGCCCGCAATTCGTTGGGCGTGTCGCGCCGCGCCCGGAAATCGTAGTGGACGGGTTGCTGGATGCCCGTCACCGGACCACCCAGATAAACCGCGCCCGCCGTGTTGTGCAGATAGTTGACCGCCGGATGCGCGCTGTCATTGGCACCGAACACCATTTCGGCCTCGCGTTCCTTGTTGGGCACCCATTTGTCGGTGACGGTCATGGTGGCAAGGATCACGCCCTCTTGGTCGCGCAGCGCGATATCCTGTCCGACCTCAACCGTGGCGGCGAATTTTTCGGTCACATCCAGCGTGATCGGCATCGGCCAGAGCCGGCCGTCCGCCAGCCGCATGTTTTCCACGACGCCGGTGTAATCGTCCTGCGACAGGAACCCCTTGAGCGGGTTGAACCCACCGTTCATCAGCAATTCCAGATCGCAGATCTGGCGCGGCGTCATGTCATGGCTGACCAGATTGCCCGCCTCTGCCTTCAGCTTTTGCGCGCTTTCGTAGGAGACATAGAGTTCGGGGATCGGGGACAGGTTGGGGGACATCACGGGGGCCTTTTCACAACAGATGATTTCGCGGGTTGGTTGCGCGCGTCCCTAGACCCCGAATGGGGCAAAATTCAAGCGCAATTGACGTCAAACAAGGAAAACGCAGAGAGTTGTGCGAATTTCCCCGTGCCGTTGATAGTGCTGTTTGTTGTCCTCGGCACCGCAATTGTGCCGAGGGCAGGATCAGAACGACGCCGAATAAGTGATCCCCAGCGACAGGCTGCGCGCGTCCTTGAACAGGTTGCCGCCTTCTGCCCCGAACGACAGCGTTCCCGGACCGAGGTCCGTATCGACGGACAAGCCCAGACGGGGTGACACACTTTCGGTTTGCGTGGTCCCGTCGTCAAAGCGGATCGCATCCGCCCCGATCAACAGGGTTGGCCGCATCCCCGACACCGCCGCAAAGTCAAAGCGCGAGCCCACCGATGCCATGGTCTGGCTGATGGTGCGCGCCCCGCCTTCTGCTGCGGCGGGCAAGTCTTCGGAAAAACCGCTGACCGAGACATAGCCCGTCGCCTGTGTCGTCCCGATCCGGTAGTCATAGCCAAGATCGAAGCCGCCCATGATGCGGTCACTGCTGTAGGTCGCGGTGCCCGTGTCATAGTCCGGTTTGGCAAAGAGGACATGCGCATCAAGCGTCAGGCCGGACCCGATCGCTGTGGACAGATACGGCCCGACGGCCAGCGCCGTTGTCGATATTTCGGCCCCGCCCGCCGTGATGGCGTAGTCGCCATAAGACACCGCCACACCGACCAGCGTGCCGTTCCCAAGGTCCCAATCCGCACCGAACGTCAGTTCGGCGCCGCCGCCATCCAGACTGCCGGAAAAGGTTTGACCCTGCAGTTGGCCCCACCATGTCGCGCTGGACGATTGCGAGGGTGCCGCGAAAAAGAAGGCGTCGCGCGTGACCTGCGCCCCGCCGCCGGACGACCGTGATCCTGTTGCCTTGCCGATGGCCGAGGAAACGACGCCGTTCGAACTGGCCCCTGCTGCCGCTGCGACCTGACTGGACGTTGTTCCAGAGCCGCCACCGCCGGTGCCACCCCCTGTTCCACCGCCCCCGCCCGCGACGACCGACCCGAGTGTGCAGCTTCCGGCGGGGTAGCCGGGGATCTGGGACGAATAGGTGCCATCGCATTGGACGTAAAAGACAAAGGATTGTTGCGCGAGTGCCGTGCCCGTCACCGTGATCGAGTGCGACCCGGCATCAACGGGCACTTGTGTTCCGTCACACGCCGGACCCGTGCAAACGACGGACCCATCGACCGAGACCACCATGGTATCGAGTGCGGGGACGTTGCCCGTCCCGCCGCCGTCCTGAAAATAGAAAGAAAAGCTGTCGCCCGTGGTGTTGGTCGTTGAAAAGATGACGCTGGGCGTTGAGTCCGTGATCCCAAGTGGCTGCACGAAAAATCCGTCAGCGGCTAATGCCGTTTGAGATGTCGCAAACAAAATTCCTGCGCCCAGAAGCGCGCCGTGAGAATAAAACCGCAATACGGCCTCCCGTTTCCAAATACAGACGGACACAATGACAGCCGACCGCCTTGGGAAATCTCTGATAGGGGCGGTGCCCGGTCAAGAAAAATCTGGATTGAATGGCGTAAATCGGTGTGATTTCAGGGGCATGTTGCCGGTCCCGCATGAAAAAGCGGCGGGGCCGCTGGCACCCTAGTTGGGACGCGCCCCGCCCCCCCGGTCAGGTCGGTGTCAGTCGTGTGCCGCCAGCCAGCGTTCCGCGTCCAGGGCCGCCATGCAACCCATGCCAGCACTGGTCACCGCCTGCCGATACACATGGTCGGTCAGGTCGCCCGCCGCGAAAACGCCCGCGACCGAGGTTTCCGTGCTGCCCGGTTTCACCACCACATAGCCGCCGTGGTGCAGGTCCAGTTGATCCTTGACCAGTTCGGACGCGGGCGCGTGGCCGATGGCCACGAACACGCCTTTGCACGGAATTTCCGTGATGGCGCCGGTTTGCGTGTGTTTGACCCGCACCGCCTCGACCCCGCGCGGGGTGTCGGCCCCGATGACCTCGTCCACCTCGTGGAACCACAGGGTTTCGATCTTGGGGTGGTTGAACAGCCGGTCCTGCATGATCTTTTCGGCCCGCAGCGTGTCGCGCCGATGCACCAGCGTCACCTTGGACGCAAAGTTGGTAAGGAACAGCGCCTCCTCGACGGCCGTGTTGCCGCCGCCGACCACAACGATTTCCTGACCCCGGTAGAAAAACCCGTCGCAGGTGGCGCAGGCGGACACGCCGAACCCCTTGAACTTATCCTCGGACGGGAGGCCCAGCCATTTGGCCCGTGCCCCGGTCGCAAGGATGATCGCATCGGCGGTGTAGGTGGTGCCGCTGTCGGATTTTGCCACAAAGGGCCGCGCGGACAGGTCCAGCGACGTGATCAGGTCCATCGCGATGTCGCAGCCCATGGCGCGGGCGTGCGCCTCCATCCGGACCATGAGGTCGGGGCCTTGGACCTGAGTGTCGCCGGGCCAGTTTTCAACCTCGGTCGTGGTGGTCAATTGGCCGCCCGGTTCCATCCCTTGCACCAGAATGGGGTTTAGCATGGCGCGGCTGGCATAGACCCCGGCGGTGTAGCCTGCCGGACCAGAGCCGATGATGAGAACGCGGGTGTGGCGGGGTGCAGACATGGGGGCCGTCCTGTGCAGCGGGTTTCGTGCCCGATATAGAGGCTGGCGGCCCCGGTGGAAAGGGTTGCCCCGGTCGCAGGCCCCCCGGATGGAAGACATTCAGGTTATTGCGCAAACTTGAAATATTATTGCGCCGCGCCGCCCGTCCGCGTAGTGTTTGCAAAGTTTCAGGGGGGGATATGCCGATGGCCGGTGCGAAGTTGGACGAGATTGACCGCATGATCCTCGCCCAGTTGCAGGCCGATGGCCGCATGACGAATGTCGAATTAGCCAAGCGGGTGGGCATTTCCGCCCCGCCGTGCCTGCGCCGTGTCCGCACGTTGGAGGAAAACGGGTTCATCCGGGGATATCACGCCGATATCGACCCCCGCGAATTGGGGTTCGAGGTGCAGGTGTTCGCCATGGTCGGGCTGGTCAGTCAGGCCGAGGCCGATCTGAGCGCGTTCGAGGCCCGGTGCCGCCAATGGTCGCTGGTGCGCGAGTCACATGCTGAATGGCGAGGTCGATTTTGTCCTGAAATGCGTGGCCCCCGATTTGCGCAGTTTCCAGACGTTCCTGACCGAACAACTGACCGCCGCCCCAAATGTCGCCAGCGTCAAGACCAGTCTGGTGATCCGGGGCGCCAAGGATGAACCCGGCGTCCCCTTTGATGTGCTGGAAGAACGGTTGAGCCGCGAGGCGTGACGCCGATCACGCCGCGCTGGAGTTGTCCAGATCGCTGAGCCGGAGGCGGCGGAATGCCGGTGCCCCGAAATCTTCGAGCGAGCGGCGGTGCGGGAACAGCGACAGGAACAGGTTCAGCACGTCCCCGCGCAGGTGAAAGGCCGACACCGAGCCCGGATGATAGGTTTCCACCTCCAGCCCGCCGATGTTGATCCGTTCCTGTGCCGCGAACGCAAGGTGATAGACCGGAACCGCCGACATTGGCGTCAATTCCACAACGTTCACCCCGTCCACGAAATCCCGCAGCGGGATCATGGCCCCGTCCTGCCCGGTCAGTGACCGGGTGCCGGGTGTGCGGTGGTAGAAATGCGCGGCCGGGCCAAAAACGATGTCCGACGCGGGCCGGTTGAACCCGAACGATTCGGCGTTGATCCGGGTGAGGTGCCCCATTTCCGGGCTTTGCCCCGTGGTTCCCGGCACCAGCGTTGCGCAGCCTTTCCACAACAGTGGTTTCAGACCGTGATCGACAGTGCGAACCCGGTCGCCCGGTAGCAGATCCTCGACCGCGATAAAGCCCCGGTCGGTGGGAATGGGTGCCCCGCGCGCAAAGGCGGAAAACGCGGATTCGAACGCGGGAACGGCAGGAGCGACGCGACGGAGTTCCGTGATTTCGCCGTCCTTGTCCAGATGGACCACTTCGTAGCGCCGCATGAGCGGCGGGCGGGCGGACCGCAGGTCCGGCGTCGGTGCTGTTGGGCGGGCAGGAGGGGCAAACCGGGACGGCGCCCGGAACGTGCCGTTTGTGGGGGTCATGGACATGCGAACACCTGAATTATGTCGCCCGGTCTGGCCCCCACGGTCAGGTTCGGGTGATACTGAAACTAGAACCATTGACCCGATCTGCGCCGTTTCTGTCAAAGATTGGTGCCAATCGGTCCTGATTCGGGGTCAATCCGGCGTGGTCGGCGCGATTGTTCCGGGATGGTCACCCGTTTCGCCATAAAGTGAGTCGCGGTGACTGGCTGTGCCAGAACGCAAAACGCCGCCCGGACCGGGGCGGCGTTACGTCGGTTGGGGAAGTGGGATCAGGCCGTTGCGCGCTTTGCCGGCGCAGGTTTCGCCGCAACCTCGGCCCGGCGGGCGATGAAGGCGTCGCGCCGCAATCCGCGTTCCCACGGCATTTTGGTTTTGCAGGCCGAAGCCTCGGTCAACAGCGATTTCATCCAGCGTTTTTCTGTTTTCATGATCGGCCCCTGTGTCTGATCCGGTGTGTCCGGGATGCAGTCAGATTGCCTAAGGATCGGGGCAACTGTTTGACGAACTGTGAAGTTTTCGGGGAATTTGAAGAAAAGCCGCAAGAAAATGGCTGTGACCGCCGAGGTCGGTGTTAATGCGTTGATTCTATTGAGTTTCGCGGATTCTCAGGAAACAATCCGCCCTCTTTTTCAGGATTTGTTTCCGCAATTCGGGCGAAAACCCCGCGTTGTCGCCGCATTGCTGCCAAGATCGGGCCAGATCAGAGCCGGATCACGGAAATCAGCCGCCCATAGTCCGCCTCGCGCGCGTGGGTGGTGCGCCGGTAGCTGTAGAACCGCGCGGGGTCGGAGTAGGTGCAATGCCGCGTCCATTCCGCGTGACCGACCCCTGCCGCGCGCAATTGCGCCAGCCCAAAGGCGGGCAGGTCAAACAGCATCCGGTCCCCGGACCCTTGGGCAAAGAACCGGCCATGCCCTGGATCGGCATCGATGAATTGATCGAAAAAGTCGGGGCCAACCTCATACGCGCGTTGGCTGATGGTGGGGCCGATGATGGCCGTGATGGTGCTGCGTGTCGCCCCAAGTGCCACCATCGCGTCCACGGTGGCCCCCAGCACGCCCGACAGCGCCCCTTTCCACCCTGCATGGGCGGCCCCGATCACGCCCGCACCCGTGTCCGCGAACAGCACGGGTTGGCAATCGGCGGTCAGGATGGACAGGGCAAGGCCCGGTGTGGCCGTGACCAATGCGTCGGCCTGTGGCCTGTCCGGCGTTGCGGCGGTGACGGTCACGACATCGGCGGAATGGACCTGATGCACGCCCAGAAGCGTGGACGCCGTGACCCCCATGGCCTGCGCCACCCGGTCCCGGTTGATCGCGACGGCCTCGTGTTGGTCCGAACTGCCAAAGCCGCAGTTGAGCCCGGCAAACACCCCCGATGACGCCCCGCCCGCACGGGTGAAAAACCCGTGGGTCAGGGGTGCGAGCGCGTCGCTGGTGATGATATCGAGCGTCATGGCTCAAACCCCGGCACCGGTGGGGCCCCGTTTGGCCAAAGCCCCATACCCTTAAAGAGGTGGCCCATCTGGGTAGGGTGGGTCAAGCGCCGATGCGCCGCGATGTGCTGTTCGCGTGCCGGGCCGGTCAGTTTGCCCGCCAGCGCCTGCGCCCGTGCCGTAATTCCAAGCCGTTCCAGAAACACGCCTTGGGTCGTCAGGCGCGAATGGCGGGCCGGGGCGGCGGCCAGTGCCACCTGTTCGAAATCCACATGCGCCGTGATGTCGGCGGTGCCGGGTGCCAGCAAGGGATGCACTGGTTGGTGATCCGACAACGCCTGCACCGTGTCCCCCAGTGACCGCCAGTCGCCGTAGTCGATCAGAATGGCCGCCCCGCCGTGTCCTGCGATCCGTTGCCCGATGGTCCCCACAAGGGCAGGTAGCGCCGGGCACACCTCGACAATATCCCCCGGTGTCGTGTCGTCCAGCCGGTGCGACAAAAGCCCGAGCGGCGCCGCCGCCGAGAGCCCAAAGGACAGGTGCCCATCCGCCAGCCCCACCATGACCTCGCGCCAGCCTGCGTCGTCCCGTTGGAATTGCCGGACCGGCAGCGCGTCCAGAAATTCGTTGGCGACCAGATACAAGGGACCGGCGGGCACCGTGTCGATCTGGTCATGCCAGTGGGCATCGGGCAGCCGCGTGGCCTGTTCCCCCCGCAGCCGCGCCGATCCTTCGATCAAATGAACCGATAGGGCCGCATGGAACCCCGGCACGCCCGCCGTCGCCCGCAGCGCATCCGCCATCAGCGTCCCCCGACCCGGTCCAAGTTCGCACAGGATGATCTGCCCCGGCCGCCCTTGGTCTATCCAGGCCTGCGCGAGCGCCAGCCCGATCAGTTCCCCGAACATCTGGCTGATGTCCGGGGCTGTGATGAAATCCCCCGCGACCCCGAAGGCCGGGCGCGTGGTGTAATAGCCATGGACGGGGTGCATCAACGCTTCGGCCATGTAGTCCGCCAGCGTGATTGGTCCGGTCGCCGCGATCCGGGTGGCCAGCAGTTTGCCAAGTGGCGTCTGGCCCGCCGTCATCTGCGCCGCCGTCATCTGGACCGGGCGCGGGCCATGACCAGCAGCCCGATGGCAATCATCGGCAGCGTCAGAAGTTGCCCCATCGTCAGCCCGTAGCCCCCAAAATGCACCGCCAGCCCCAAGGGGTTGCCCAGGCTGACAAATTGCGCGTCCGGTTGCCGCACGAATTCCACCGCGAACCGCGCCAACCCGTAGCCCAGAAAGAACGTCCCCGAGATCAGCCATGGCCGTTTCAGGCCCCCGGCCCGGAATGCCAGCCAGATCAGGACTGCCCCCAGAACCAACCCTTCGAGCGCCGATTCGTAGAGTTGCGACGGGTGCCGCGCGCAGGCTTGTGCCACCGTGGCGCAGGCCTGTGCCGCCTCGCCCGGAAATATCACGCCCCATGGCAGGTCCGTGGGCCGCCCCCACAACTCGGCATTGATGAAATTCGCGACCCGGCCCAAGAGGATCGCAGGCGGTGCCGCGAGCGCCACGCTGTCCGCAAGGGCCGACAGGGGCAGGCTGAATTTACGTTGGAACCAGACGATGGCCACCACCACCCCAAGGAAACCGCCGTGAAACGACATCCCCCCCCGCCAGATGATCGGAATTTCCAGCGGGTTGGCGAGGTAATAGCCCGGTTGATAAAACAGCACATAGCCGAGCCGCCCGCCCGAGATGACCCCGACGATGATCCACGTCAAAAGCTGTTCAAGGTGATCGGCGGTCAGTGGGCTGCTATCCCCGGCCCAAAGACGCGGCCGCCGCGCCGCCGCCACCGCCAGCCGCCAGCCCAGAAGGATGCCCACGATATAGGCCATCGCATACCAGCGCAGCGCCAGTTCGATGCCAAAGACGGTGACCGAGAAAATCTCGGGCGATAGGGCGGGAAAGGGAATGGCGGCTTGCATGGTGCTTTGTTGTGCGGGGGTGCGACGAAGTCAACCGGGACCGGCGGCTTGTGTCCGACCCGTTCGCCCCCATATATGTGTGGTGTGTGACAGAACGCGCATCTCTGGAGGACGACATGCAGACCCGCAACAAGATCATGGACGACCTGAGCCAGTTGATGACCAACGCCATGGGCGTGGCCCAAGGCGCCAAGGACGAAGCCCAGAACGCGATGAAATCCGTCATGGACCGCTGGTTGGCCGACCGCGATTTCGTCACCCGCGAGGAATTCGAGGCCGTGCGCACGATGGCCCAGAAGGCCCGCGAAGAAAACGCTGCCCTGATGGCCCGGATTGTCGTTCTGGAAGCCAAGGGCAAGTAAGTTTCGGCCCGTCGCCCCGGTTTTGAGACCGGTGGACACAAACCGACCGTCACGGTCGGGTTATAACCGTTAGTTTTCCGCGTTTTCCACCTGCCCTGAAACGGGGCAGGGGCAGGCGGTATACCCGTTTTCTTGTAGGGAGACACTAGATATTGCAGTGCCCGGAAGACCGTCGAAGAAGGCGGAAGAAGTCGGACGGGGCCTTGTAAATAAGGTGTTTGGGGCGACCGATGGCGGGGTGCGCGCTGGGGGCGCGGTGTTTGCAGTAAATGCTGAAAACGGTCGATTTCGCCGATCAGACTGTCCGTGGCGCCGGGTTGACCTGTGCGCAGCGGAAGAAGGCTAAACCCTGTTTAATCAACAGAAAAATGGGCGTTGAACAGGACGTTCAACCGGCATTTTACCATCAACGGTGGTCTGGGAACTGCGACAGTCTTGTCGTAGAAGCCCATCTGTTGTCGCAGTTCCAAATTCGCTTATATCTTCAACTGCTTAACTGATCCACTTGGGCGTCAAGTAGGATGTATTCTGCGACGTGACTTCTGGCTTAGCGAGCCTCATACCCCGACAGGACCGACGCCATGGAGAACAGTTGATCAAGGGTCTCATCGGCTTGCAAGTTTGCAGCGTCCAACAGCTGGCGCTGCCCGCAAGTCGTTCTGGCCTCGTTGGCGGCCTGGAGGAATATTGGTCTTGTCACGTATTTGTGCCGGTCCAAGTGCTCGTTTAGGCCACTTGGCGTTCGAAAGCCAAGGGGCTTTTCCCTCCCAATGCTGAATGTCGGCGGCGTGGGTTATAGAAGCCGTTGATGTATTGGAAGATGGCGG
>JBGSIZ010000076.1:0-8285 GCA_041742255.1 Marivivens sp.
GCGCCCGCGCCCACAGGGGGACCCTCGGCGCAAGCAACATACGCCAGCCCATCGGGGGGGCACACGGCCACAGCACTGGCACCGGCCACCGACGCGCTGGCACATTACGCCCGGTTCGAGGATGTGGTGGACCTGATCCGGGCGCACCGGGATGTGAAACTGCTGGTGGATGTGGAAAACGGGGTGCGGCTGGCGCGGTATCAACCGGGGCGAATCGAATTCACGCCCACCGACACGGCACCGGGGGATCTCGCTCAGCGGCTCGGGGCACGGCTTCAGGCGTGGACGGGAAACCGCTGGGCGGTGAGCATCGTTAACACGGGCACCGGGGCCACGCTTGCAGAACAACAGGATGCGGCGTCCACGGCCCTGCGGTCACAGGCGGAACAACACCCGCTGGTTCAGGCGGTTCTGGCGGCCTTCCCCAAGGCGCGGATCACGGACATCCGGACCCCGGCAGCCTTGGCGCAAGTGGCGCAGGCCGACGCGCTCCCCGAAGTGGCAGACGAATGGGACCCCTTCGACAACGACTGATCCGCCGCGTCAAAGGGGCCGTTCGTTGACCAAACGCGCGGATTACCAAGCGTCCGGGGCGATATGGCCCAATACGGCAAACCCGCCGGCGCCATCAGGACGCAAAACATAGGCGACACCTTGGGGTTCGGGATAAATGCCGGTGGCGGCCTCGAACGGGTCGTCATGGCCCACAATCACGCGGTTCCCGGACACCACCGGGGTGGCAAGGAACGGGGTCACACGGTCGGACATGGCGGCAACCTGTTCGGGGGTATACTCCTCGGACGGTTCAAAATTCAGGACAGGCGTGCGAACATGGTGGCCAAAGGCCAGATCGGCGGTTTGCCAGGCACGGCAATATTCACCGCTGATGACCTCGCTCACCGGAATACCATACCCGGCAACGGCGCCGCCAATGGCACGGGCCTGTGCCCAACCGGCAGCGCTCAGCATCCGCTGGGTGGAACAATCGCCGACAACGGCGGTCACCTGATCGGCATAATCGGCCTCGGTCTGGGCGTGGCGGATGTATAAAACCAGACCGCCCTCCTGCAACTGGGCAATCAGGTCTTCGGGGCTGGCGTCTTGGGCCGATACAACCGTCGGCAACACAGCGACCGCCAACACCACAGAAATCGCAAGGGTGCGCGCCGACCCAGAAACGGACCCAGAAACGGCACGGAAAACGGAACGAAAGGGATATGTCATGGGGTTCTCCTGTTGACTGAGAGCGTTCCATCATTTCCGACTGATTCTGTCAACAATATATTCCGACTATTTTACTCAACATTTTCCCGCCCTTGCCCCGGCGCACCCCGCCGCCTATCGTCGGGCAAACGCTATTCAGGAGAAACCAGCGATGCTCAAAGGACTAGGCGGGCTTGGCGATATGGCCAAGATGATGAAAACCGCGCAGGAAATGCAGACCAAGATGGCGCAGCTTCAGGACGACATGACCACGATCATGGTCGAAGGCCAATCCGGCGCGGGTCTGGTCAAGGCGACATCAACGGCCAAGGGCGAACTCAAGGGGCTGGACATCGACCCCTCGATCTTCTCCTCCGATGACAAGGAAATGGTCGAAGACCTGATCCTCGCGGCGATCAAGGATGCACAGGCCAAGGCGGCAGAACGGGCACAACAGGAAATGGCAAAACTGACCGAAGGGCTCGGCCTGCCCCCAGGCATGAAACTGCCGTTCTGACCCATGACCCCGGCCCGGCGCACCATGGCGGCAACGGATCCTGACCGGGTCACGGCCCGCCGTGACCGCGCGTCCGGATGCTGTGGACACGCAAGAAAATGACCCAAGGCACCGAAGACATCGACACGCTCATCGACCTGATGGCGCGGCTTCCGGGGCTTGGGCCACGGTCGGCGCGGCGGGCGGTCCTGCACCTGATCAAGAAACGGCGGATCCTGCTGTTACCGCTGGCCGAGGCGATGCACACGGTCGGCACGACAGCGCGGGAATGTCTGAACTGCGGGAACATCGGCACCGGGGACCTGTGCGGCATCTGCACCAGCGACAAACGGGCGACGGGAGAAATCTGCGTGGTCGAAGACGTGGCGGACCTATGGGCGATGGAACGGTCGGGGGTGTTCCGGGGGCGGTATCACGTTCTGGGGGGGACGCTGTCGGCGCTGGACGCGGTCGGGCCGGACGATCTGCGTATCCCCAAACTGCTGGACCGGATCGCGACCGAACGGATCACCGAGGTGATCCTCGCCCTCGGCGCGACAATCGACGGCCAGACTACGGCACATTACATCGCCGATCAGGTGCGGGGGGTGACGGTCACGTCATTGGCCCAAGGGGTGCCGGTGGGCGGGGAACTGGATTATCTCGACGACGGGACAATCTCGGCGGCGCTCAAGGCCCGGCGCAGCCTCTAGCCGGCCGGGCCTTGCACGCGGTCACTTGAACGGGGTCACTTGGCCATAAGTTTGAACCCCAGCGCCTGATCCCAATGCACAAACGACGCGACGCAATGGAACCCGTTGCGGTCATAGGCGCGCATCCCATGGCGGAACGCGGTAAAGGCGGCGTTGTAATCTTCCTTGGCGCGGAATTCGGGGATCAACCGGTTCAACAGGACAAACACGGTCTTGCGGCTCAGGCGGCAAAACTCGTCCACAATGGGCAACCAGTCGGTGGGGTGGCAGTAGTGTTCGATGGCCTGCGAACAGATGATGACATCAAACTGCTTGTCCTCAAACGGATAGGGGACGTGGCCGGCATCAAAGATTTTCATCGGCAGGGCGATGCTCTCGACGATAAGGCGATAGGGCCAGTCGATCTCGGTGGCACCCTCGATGGGCAGGCCAATATCATCTTCGGTGCGGGTGAAGGTCTCGTCGTTCAGGGCGCGGAACTGGCTCATCTCCTGCCCGGCGCGGCGGCTGACCATATTGGCGAAATCGTTGCCCACCACATCATGGCCATAGTGGCGCAGGATTTCCAGCATGGCGCCATGGGCGGTAGACATTTCCAAAACGCGGTGAGGGTCCTTGGTGATCAGCAACTCAGGCAGATACAGCTGAATCCGGTTCCAGCACCGTTCGATATTGCGGGCACGGTCAACATATTTCTGCTGCAACTTGGCAGACCGCTCCTTGCCCTCGGGGGACAAAGGATACGGGGTCATCAACGCCGCGGGGGGCTTTTCCCCAAACAAATCAAGGTTATCAGCCTTGTTGCGCTCTTGGCGCACAAGTTTCCTGATCTCGGGGTCCTTGATATCCCTGACATCCATCATCATGGCTCCGCTCCACTCTGGCCCACATCCGGGCCGGTCATCCCTATGGCAGCAGGGTTAATTGCAAATGTATGCGGCCCGGTGTCAACGCCCCCCGGCGCCGGCACCAGTCCAGCCGCGTCAAACCGCCGACAGCTTGAACCCCAACGCCTCGTTCCAATGAACAAAGGTGGCAGAGCATTCAAACCCGTTTTCGCCGTAGTTCCGCATCCCCAACCGAAAGGCGTGAAAGGCCTTCATGTAAGTCCGGTTTTTCTGGAAACGGGCATGGGCGGGGTTGAGCATGACAAACACGGTGCGGCGGCTGATCCGGCACATCTCGGCGACCACACCCATCCAGTCGTTGGGGTGGCAATAATGCTCGATGGCCTGAAAACACATGACGACATCCTGGGACTTGTCGGCAAACGGATAGGGGGTCTTGCCGCCATCGAAAATGGTCATCGGAATACCGATGCTTTCGATGATCGGGCGATAGGGCCAATCGTTGGTGCCTTCGGGACCAATGGGGATGCCGTGGTCATCGGTGGCGCGGACGAAATCGGGATCGTTCAGATCGCGAAACACGGCCATCGGCTGATTGTCGGGGGCATAGATCATGTTGGCATAATCGGACCCCATGACGGTATGACCAAAATGGCGGGCAACCTCCAACATACCACCATGGGCGGTGGACAGTTCTAGCACGTCGCGGGGCGGGGCACCGGGGCGGATCAATTCGGGGAAATACAACTGCATCCGGTTCCACGACCGGCGGATGTTGCGGGCGCGCTGGGCGTATTTGGTCTGGATCAGGGCGACACGGGCGGTGGCGGCCTCGTCCAGCACATAATCGGTCAGCAACTCGGGGGGGGGTGGCTCTTGGAACAGGTCGATCAGGTCACCCTGAATTTTCAACCGCTTCAAATGACGGGCCACGCGACGATCCGCGAGCGGATCGAACACTTCTTCCAGATCTTTCATGCTTTAGCCTCAACAGGTTTCTTTTATTTTCTGCCAGAGTCTTCGTTAACGTCATGCCAATCAAGGAAAAAGAAAAAGGCCCGCCACTTGGGGGCGGGCCTGTTGCAAATCAATCAATCCCAACGGATCGAAGCCGGATCACCGGCGGCGCTTGTCGTCCTCGTCCTCGTCGTCTTCATCCAGATCGGGCTGCTTGAAGAAACTCTCGGCGTCGGAAAAATCAATATCCTCTTCCTCGGGCTCATCGCCACGAGGGTCCAATCCGCTGTCGGACAGGGTAAAGGTTTCAAGCCCGGTCATCGAGGACGGCATCTTCGGCTCGGGGGCCATGCCAAGGCTCTGCTCGGTCGACACCAGCTTGCGGCGCTCGTCATCGGACATGACACCACCCTCGCGGGCCTTCTTGGCGTTGGCGACCTGCACGGCGGCGTCCAGTTCGGACTGGCGGCACAGGCCAAGGGCAACAGGGTCAATCGGATCAATGTTGTTGATGTTCCAATGGGACCGCTCGCGGATAGCGAGAATGGTGGGCTTGGTGGTGCCCACCAGCTTGCCAATCTGACCATCGGTCAGTTCGGGGTGAAACTTGACCAGCCACAGGATGGAGGCAGGGCGATCCTGCCGCTTGGACAAGGGAGTATACCGGGGACCACGGCGCTTTTCCTCGCCCGCAGCAGCAAGGTTGAACTTCAACTTCAGAACGTAATCCGGGTTGGCCTGCGCGCGGTCAATCTCGGCGGCGTCCAACTGGTTGTTGGCGATCGGGTCAAACCCCTTGACGCCGGTGGCGACATCGCCATCGGCAATGCCCTGCACTTCCAGCGGATGCATACCGACGAAATCGGCAATCTGCTTGAAACTCAGGGTCGTGTTATCCACCAGCCAAACGGCAGTGGCCTTCGCCATAATCGGTTTGTCAGCCATCGGGGCCTCCATCAAAAAACAAGCCTTCCCCCGGCCCTGGGTCTCAGGGCGGGCCGATCTGGCCCAGTTCACGTTGTCGGGGAACTCGAATGCGTTATAGTCAAGGGAACCCAAACTGAAAAGATCAAAATGCTGCGCCTGTTTTTTGCCCTCCTCCTGACTGTTCCCTTGACCGCGCGGGCCGATGGGACGGCGGGGGATTTCGATTATTACGTTCTGGCGCTGTCGTGGTCGCCCAACTGGTGCGCGCTCGAAGGCGACGACCGCAACAGCCCGCAATGCGACGACGCCGAGGATTTCGGCTGGACCCTGCACGGGCTGTGGCCGCAATACGAAACGGGCTGGCCGGAGTATTGCCGGACATCCTTCGCGGCGCCAACCCGGCGGCAAACGGACGGCATGACAGACATCATGGGCACTTCCGGGCTGGCGTGGCACCAATGGAACAAACACGGGGTCTGTTCGGGGCTGTCGTCCACCGACTATTTCGGGCTGGCGCGGCGGGCCTACGACACGGTGGCGATCCCGGCAGCGTTCCGGGCCTTGACCAAACAGGTCACCCTGCCCGCCTCCCTGATCGAACAGGCATTCACCGACAAGAACCCAAACCTTGACCCGAACGAGGTGACGGTAACCTGCCGTTCGGGCTACATCCAAGAGGTGCGGATTTGCCTTACGCCCGATCTGGACTTCCGGACCTGCGGATCAGACGTGGCGCGGGACTGCACCCTGCCCAGCGCGCTGTTCGACCCGGTGCGGTAATCAGGTAAGACTTGCCACGCAAACCCCCGGCTGCAAGACTGACGACATTCATTCAATGTCATTCAGGAAAAGCGTTATGTCCAAAGAAAACCCCGTCCTCAAGAAAATCGGCCAGGCCATCGAACCCGTGATCGCGCGGATGTTGGCAGCGACATCTGAAAAGGAATTGCAGGCCATCGCCGATGGTGACCTCCACAAGGTCCTGTCAGACTTCACGAAATACCCCGCCACACGGACTGCAGTGGTCAAGGTCAAAGCGGTAAGAAAAGCGCGCGTCGTTGCCAAGGCCGAAACCATGACCAGCGTCCGGTTCGCGGCATACCTCGTCGCGGTCGGCTTGGGCGACTCGCCAAGACCCCCCCGTTCACAAGCCGGCGACGCCAACGATTGCGACCAGTGGTATGATCTCTACAACCAGCTGGTCGCCCTTTATCTCGAACAGTTCGACTCTTGGGATGAATGCACGTCCGGTGGGGCAACGTCGCCCAACCCCGCCGCGCTCCAGACCCTCGGGTCCGGCGATGTCGCGCCCGGTGTCCCCGACATCCTGCTGGGTCAATCCACACTTGGACGGTGTGGCGGACTTTGGGATGCAATGGCGGAAACGGGTCAAGAACTCGAATCGATGGAATTCGCGATGCGCAGCGCGGGCTGTCTCTAGGCGCGGATTTCCTTCGCGTGTTGTCAACGCTTTGCAGGCTTTGCAGACGGCGCATAAACCTTTATGCGGGCGGCGTTTCACCGAAATCGCACCGCCGCAATACCGACGGGAGACCGACGTAAAACCGCAAGGGTGTTTTCGGGCAGCCTGCGGAGTTTACTATTCGCCGAAAACCCGCAACACGATCTTGCCGATGTGCTGGCTGGTTTCCATCCGGGTGTGGGCGGCTGCGGCCTCGTCCAGCGCAAATTCGCTGTCCATCACCGGGGCAATCCGGCCCGCATCCAGCAAGGGCCAGACATGGGTGCGCAACTGATCTGCGATCCGGGCCTTGGCGCGGTCGGACTGCGGGCGCAACGTGCTGCCCGTCCACGTCAATCGGCGGGTCATCAATTGGGCGGCGACCATCTCCACCTTTGGACCCTGCAGAAACGCGATTTGGACCAACCGGCCATCATCGGCCAAGGCATTGATGTTGCGGGGAATATACGGACCACCAACCATATCGAGGATCAGATCGGCACCGCCTTCGGCCTTCACGATCTCCACGAAATCCTCCTCGCGGTAATTGATTGCACGCTCGGCCCCCAACGCGACACAGGCGGCGCATTTGGTGGCGTCGCCCGCGGTGGCAAACACCCGCGCGCCTTGAACATGGGCCAGTTGAATGGCCGTCGTGCCAATGCCGGACGACCCGCCATGGACCAAAAACCGCTCGCCCGCCTGCAACCCGCCGCGCATGAACACATTCGACCAGACGGTGAAATAATTCTCCGGCAAACAGGCGGCCTCGCGCAGGGACATACCGGCCGGAATGGGCAAGCAATGGGCGGCAGGGGTGACCACATATTCGGCGTATCCACCACCGGGCAGCAGGGCGCAAACCCTTGATCCAAGGGCAATATCCGTGACACCGGCACCCACGGCCACAACCTCGCCGGCGGCCTCCAGCCCCGGCAGATCACTGGCCGTCGGGGGTGGGGCATACATTCCGGCACGCTGCAACGCATCGGGGCGATTGACCCCGGCATAGGCGACGCGGATCAACACCTGATCGTGACCGGGCACCGGGCGGGGACGCATCGCGGGCACCAGAACCTCGGGGCCGCCGGGACGGGAAATCTCGACAACGCGCATCATGTCCGACATCAGGTTCAGCCTCTCGGGGCCCAGTAGCCGGGCAAATCGGTGCGGGACACCGGGTTGGGTTTGCGCACCCGCGCCAATATGGACCCCAGCGGACCCATAACGGGCTTTAACAACGGGTTAGCGTTGGCGGCGGCCTTGACCTTTTCAAACTGCATGACGTTTTCGATCCGCCGATGCGTGAAATCGCGGGTCGCCTGCCCGTCAAAACTGTCATCCCCCAACCAGAACAACACAACCGATCCGTAGACTGCGGTCAGGATGGCGCGCTTGGAATACCAGTTGAAATCGTCGGACGGATCGCCCAGCGCGTTCCAGATCGCATCGGCGGTGCCCCACATCAGGCGGGCACCTTCGGGGGCCATATGAGGCAAGGAAAACAGGCTGCTGCCCCGGCGCACGGCCTCGCGGTCCACCCCGTCCAACCGCAGTTCGATCGCCTTGGCAACGCGTTCGCGGAACCGCAGCGCGGTCATATCGGCGCGCCGGATGCGGGCGACCATGTCGGCATCGCCTGCCTTGTGATAGGCAACAGCCAGATCAACGGCGCCTCG
>JBGSIZ010000077.1:0-11129 GCA_041742255.1 Marivivens sp.
AGCGGCGCAGCCTGAAACGGTGGCGCTTCTGGCCCCTGCGGCGGCATCGGATGGGACCATCATCGAGGCACCCCAATCAGCAGAAAGCAGTGAAGAAACCGAACTCGCCTCGGCCGCACCGTTCACCGGCAACATCGCACCGCAGGCACGTCCGCAAAAGGTCGTGATGGCGGCGGCGCTGGCCCCCGCGGCCCCGCCGCCCGCCACAACAGAACAAGAAGTGGTCAGCCGGGTATCCACCTCGGGCGGTCGGAACTGGGGGATCAACGTCGGGCGCTACGGTTCACGCTACGAGGCCGAACGGGTGCTGATGCGGGTCGCGCTCAATGAAATGTCCACGCTGGACGGATCGCTGCGGCGGGTCGTGCAACGGTCGGGCGGGTTTGACGCGAATTTCATGGGGCTCAGCCGGGACACAGCGGACCTCGCATGTCGCAGGCTTCAGGCGCGCGGCGTCACCTGTTTCCAACTCGGGGCGGAATAACGGTCAGACGCCAGACCCGGCAATCGCGCGGCCTTCAAACGCGGCAGCCATCAACGCGCGGGTATAGGCGGTCTGCGGACGGTCAAACACATCGGCGACGGGGCCTTCCTCGACCACATCGCCGTTCTTCATCACCATGATCCGGTGGCTCAGGGCGCGCACGACCTTCAGGTCATGACTGATAAATATATATGCAAGGCCGTATTTCTGCTGCAACGCGCGCAGCAAATCCACGATCTGTGCCTGCACTGTCATATCAAGCGCGCTCGTCGGTTCGTCCAGCACCACCAGCTTGGGACGCAGGATCATGGCGCGGGCAATGGCAATGCGTTGACGCTGGCCGCCTGAAAACTCGTGCGGATAGCGGTCCATCAACGCGGGGTCCAACCCCACCTCGCGCAGCATCTCGGTGACCATCTCGCGGCGGTCGCGTCCGGGTTCGACATAATGCACGCCCAACCCTTCGGCAATGATCTCGGCCACGGTCATGCGGGGGGACAAACTGCCATAAGGGTCTTGAAACACGATCTGCATATCGGCGCGATAGGGGCGCATCTGGCGCTGGGTCAGGGGCGCAATGTCGTGACCCAGAAACGAAATGCCGCCATTGCTCTCGATCAATCGCATGATGGCAAGGGCAAGGGTGGTCTTGCCGGACCCGCTTTCCCCGACAATCCCCACGGTTTCCCCGGCACGCACGGACAGGGTGGCGGCATTGACGGCCTGCACATACCCGGCGGTGCGTTTCATCAATCCACGGGTGATGGGAAACCACACGCGCAAGGCATCGGTTCCGGCAATCACGGGGGCATTTTCGGGCACCGGGTCCACGCGGCCCTTTGGTTCGGCCTCCAGCAACAGACGGGTATAGGGATGGCTGGGATTGGCAAACACCTCGGCCACAAGGCCTTGTTCGACAATCTGACCATCCTTCATCACACAAACGCGGTCGGCGATCTTGCGGACGATGGTCAGGTCGTGGGTGATAAACAGCATGGCCATGCCGTCATCGCGCTTCAGTCCCTCCAACAGGTCCAAAATCTGGGCCTGAATGGTGACATCCAGTGCGGTGGTCGGTTCATCGGCAATCAACAACTGCGGTCCATTGGCCAGCGCCATGGCGATCATGACGCGCTGGCGCTGTCCGCCGGACAACTGATGGGGATAGGCACCCAACCGGCTCTCGGCATTGTGGATGCCGACCCGGTCCAGCAGTTCCAGAATCCGGACACGGACGGCGGCACCGCGCAACCCCTGATGCAGTTCGATGGACTCTGCCAACTGCTTTTCAATGGTATGCAGCGGGTTCAGGCTGGTCATCGGTTCCTGAAAAATGAAACTGATGTCATTGCCCCGGACGCGGCGCAGATCACGTTCGGGGGCACCGATCATCTGGGTGCCTTCATAGGTGACGGACCCTTCGCAGGTGGCGCTATCGCCCAGCAATTGCACGGTGGACAACGCGGTGACGGACTTGCCGGACCCGCTTTCGCCCACGATGGCCACGGTCTCGCCCTTGTCCACATGAAACGTCACGCCGCGGACGGCATGGGTGACCTTGCCATCCTGCCGGAACCGGACATGCAGGTTTTGAACGTCCAGAATGGGGGTCATGCAAACGTCTTTCTGGGGTCAAACGCGTCGCGGATGCCTTCAAATATGAACACCAGCAGGGACAACATGACCGCAAAGGTGAAAAACGCGGTGAACCCCAACCACGGGGCCTGCAAATTCTGTTTGGCCTGCAACGTCAACTCACCCAGCGACGGGGCAGAGGACGGCAATCCAAACCCTAACAGATCAAGCGAGGCCAAACCGCCAATCGCGCCGGTGACGGCAAACGGCAGGATCGTGACGGTGGCAACCATGGCATTGGGCAGAACATGGCGGAACATGATCTTGGCATCGGCCACGCCCAACGCGCGGGCGGCGCGGACATATTCGAAATTGCGGGCGCGCAGGAATTCGGCGCGCACCACGCCCACCAACCCGGTCCAGCCAAACAAAACGGACAGGATCACCAGCAACCAGAAACTCTTGCCGAAAATCGCGGTCATGATGATGATGACATACAAGGACGGCACCGAAGACCACACCTCGATGAACCGCTGAAACAGCAGGTCGGTCATACCGCCGAAATACCCCTGCACCGCCCCGGCAATAATCCCCAGAACGGATGAAAACCCGACCACCAGCAGCGCGTAATAGACCGACAACCGGAACCCATAGATGACGCGGGCGGTCACGTCGCGCTTGGTATCGTCGGTGCCCAACCAATTGTCGGCAGTGGGGGCGGACGGGGCCACGCCGGGCAGGTCCACAATCGTGTCATACCGATAGGGGATGACGGGCCAGACGGCCCAACCGGGGATGAATTCGGGGTCGGCAAAGGTGCCGGCCTGCGCGCTGGCAATCGTGGCCTCGGGGTCGTCAAAACAGGGGTCCACAATGCCGCCCGTGGCAATCAGACACTTCACCTCGACATCGGTATAGGCGGCCTCGGTGGCGAAATCGCCACCAAAGTCACGCTCGGAATAGAACTTGAATATCGGCATCCGGTATTCGCCGCGATAACTGATCAGGATCGGTTTATCGTTGGCGATGAATTCGGCCAGCAACGACAGACCAAACAGCACGGCAAAGATCCACATCGACCACCACGCGCGGCGATTGCGCTGGAAATTCTGCCAACGGCGCTGGTTCAGGGGGGACAGACGGATCATTTCCGGCTCTCGAAATCAATGCGGGGGTCCACAAGGACATAGGTGATGTCGGTGACAATCCCGATCACCAGCCCCATCAGGGAAAACGCGAACAAGGTGCCGAACACGACCGGATAATCGCGGGCGACAGCGGCCTCAAACCCCAATCGGCCCAATCCGTCCAGACTGAACAGGGTTTCGATAATCAGGCTGCCACCAAAGAAAACGCTGATGAACAAGGCGGGGAACCCGGCAATAACCAACAGCATGGCATTACGAAACACATGGCCATACAAAACGCGGCGTTCCGTCAGACCCTTGGCCTTGGCTGTCATGACATACTGTTTCTTGATCTCGTCCAGAAAACTGTTCTTGGTCAGCAGGGCCAGAAACGTGAAACTGGAAATGGTGGATGCCAATACAGGCAAAGTGATGTGCCAGATGTAATCGCCCGCCTTGCCCAGCAGGGACAATTGATCCCAATTGTCGCCGGTCAATCCGCGTAGCGGAAACAGACGGTAATACGATCCGCCAGCGAACAGGACGATCAACAGGATCGCAAACAGAAATCCGGGAATGGCATAGGCAGCAATCAAAACGCCACTGGTCCAGGTGTCAAACGCGCTGCCATCGCGCACGGCTTTGCGAATGCCCAGCGGAATAGCGATGATATAGGCCAGAACGGTGGACCACAGGCCCAACGTGATGGAAACAGGCATCTTTTCCAGAACAAGGTCGATCACGCTGATGGACCGGAAATAACTTTCGCCGAAATCGAGCCGGATGTAATTCCACATCATGTTGAAAAACCGTTCCAGTGGCGGCTTGTCGAACCCGAATTCGCGTTCCAACTGGGCAATGAATTCGGGCGGCAAACCACGGGCGCCTGCATACTGGCTGTTGATCTCGGACCCGGCTTGCTGAATATCCACGTCGCCACGGCCCCCTGCGATGGTTTCAAACACATCGCCATTGCCGTTCATTTCGGCGATGATCTGGTCAATCGGGCCGCCCGGCACAAATTGGGTCAAGGCAAAATTGATCACCATGATCCCGAACAGCGTCGGGATCACCAAAAGCAATCGGCGGAGGATATAGGCGCCCATTCGGGGTCCTTTTATTCTGCTCTTATTGGAAGGCGCCAGCGGCCTTCAACGCCTCGCCCTTCTCGGCGTTATACCACCAAAAGTCCAGATACCCGAGGTCATAGGGCGGCAATGTTTCGGGGTGTTCATACATGTCGTAATAGGCTGTCCAGTATTTGCCCAGATACCACGCAGGCACGACATACAGATCGCGGCGCATGATCCGGTCAATGGCGCGAACACCGGCGGCCATTTCTTCGCGGGTGGTGGAATTGGCCACCATCGGGATCAAGGCATCAACGGCCGGGTTGGAATAGGACGCAGGATTGAACACATCGCCCACGCCAGACGACCCAAACCGCTGGCCCAGGCTTTCGCCTTCTTCCAGCCCGACATTGTAGCCGTCAAAAATCAGGTCGAAATTAAACGTATTGGTGCGCTCGGTATATTGGGCGGGGTCCACGCGGTTATAGGTGGCGTTCAGGCCCAACCGCTTCAGGTTATCGACATAAGGAATGATAATGCGGTCGAACGACGGGCTGACCGACAGGAATTCAAGGTCAAACGTCTGGCCATCCTTTTGCAACAACCCATCGGCACCGGGGGTCCACCCGGCCTCCTCCATCAGACGCAAGGCGTCGCGCAGATTGCCGCGATCAATCTGGTCGGCACCAGACGCGTGGGGGGCGGTGACAGGCTCGGTCAGAATGGCGGGGTCGATCATATCGGCCACAGACTGCAACCGCTCCAATTCCAACCCCTCGGGGACACCCACAGCAGCCAGACCGGACCCGTGCCAGAAACTCTCGCGCTGCTGAAACAGGCCATATTGCAGGGTGTCATTGGTCCATGTGAAATTATACATCAACGCCACGGCCTGCCGGACGCGGATATCCTGAAACTTTGGCAGGGTCATGTTGAACACGAATCCGGTGGCATTGGGCAGGCTGCCATCCGGCAATTCCTCGCGGACAACCCATCCGGCATCCAGCGCGGGAAATTCATACCCGGTCGCCCAAGTGAGCGATGAATTCTCCTGCCGGAACGTGAATGCGCCTGCCTTGAACGCCTCGAACGCGGCGGTGGTATCGGCGAAATACTCAACGCGGATCACGTCGAAATTCTCGCGGCCAATGGCCAACGGTTGGGAAATCCCCCAATAGTCGGGGTTGCGGCGGTATACGATTTCCTCGTTCACCTTGTAACTGTCCAGCATATAGGGGCCGGTGCCGGGGGGGATCTCGAACCGGCTTTCGTCCAACCGGGCACCTGTGGCGTCATACCAATGCTTGGGCATGACCAACGTGGCACCGGCCTGACTGATGGTGTCGTTGGGGGAATACTCGGGGCTGAACGTGAATTTGACGGTGTAATCATCCAGCGCCTCAACCATCGGGATCATGTCGCCCACAATGGTGGCATAGGACGCGGTGCCCTGCTCGATGAAAAGGTTATGGGTGAACACGACATCCTCGGCGGTCATCGGCTCGCCATCGGCAAACCGGACATCCTCGCGCAGATGAACGATCAACCACGATTTGTCCTCGGGATATTCGATGGTCGTGCACAGAAAACAATACTGCGATCCGACCTCGTCTGCAGTGCCCACCATCAACCGTTCATAGGGCAGAGAGGACAGGCTGCCGGGGTTCCCTTCCTTGGTGGCAAAGGGGTTCATGTTGTCAAACGTGCCCTGCGCCCAGATCGAGATTTCACCGCCTTTGGGGGCGTCCGGGTTGACATAGTCCAGATGCGCCATGTCGGCGGGATACTTCAACGCGCCATAATTGTTGTAACCATGGCTGACGGTGGTCGGGGCATGGCTTTCGGCCCACAATTGCCCGGCCCAGATGACGCCTGCCCCCAACAACAGACCGCCCAGCATCCAACCGCCAAAACCGGTTTGCGGCTTTTGCACGCGTGCATCGGCGCGAGCTTTGGGCTTGGATTTGGTGTTGCGGCGGTCGGTCATTGATATCTCCCCGGTTTTCGAGCGTTGGGCGGCCCGTTTTCAAATTAAATGGGTCTGTCGCAAAACATTCAAGTTCCGAATGCGTGATCGGACCACTGAGGCAGGAACAAAACCGGGGGCACAAACAAAAAGACCGCCCATCGGGGCGGCCTTTGAACCGTTCAGGGCAGGCGCGGGATCAGGACCCTGTGACCGTCGCCAGATAGGCGATCAGGTTGGCGCGGTCCTGCACATCGGCAATGCCTTTGAAATTCATCGCGGTGCCGGACACGGCACCCTTGGGATTGGCAATGAATTCGTTCAGATGCTCGGGGGTCCACACGTCATAAACGGTTTCGAGCGCGCCCGAATACGACCCGAACCCTTCGGCGCTGGCCACCTGACGGCCCACAACTCCGTGCAGATACGGACCCGTGCCGTTCTTGCCGGCCTCCAGCGCGTGACAGGACCGGCAATTGCGCCACAGCCCTTCGCCTGCACCGGCATCGGCGACGGCAAAGGCTTCCTCGAACGACGGGCCTTCTTCGACGGCGACCGCTTCTTCTTCGGTCCCAGCCACTTCGATCAGATAGCCTTGCACATGCTCTTCACCATGGCCGGCTTCGGCACCGTGGTAAATCGTTTCGGCGGCCCAGCCACCCAACATGAACACCAGCAATGCACCGCAGGCGGCCCCAAGGGTTTTGGTCATCGTCATCGTATCGAACATAGCGGGTTCCATCTCGTCGAAAGTGTCGGGGCTATGTATCCGCTTCGCCTCCAGTCTTGCAAGCGCTAGTGGCGCGACTTATTGCCCTTTTGACGGATCATCCGGAACAGGACGGCATCAATGACTGCGAAAATCGCGTTTCAGGGGGAACTCGGGGCCTACGGGCATCAGGCCTGCGTGGAAACGCGGCCCGGCCATACGCCGCTGCCTTGCGACACCTTCGACGCCACGAGGGCGGCGGTGCGGCAGGGCGACGCCGACCTTGGCATGGTGGCGGTGGAAAATTCGACCTACGGGCGGGTGGCGGACGTGCATGCGCTGCTGCCGCAAAGCGGGCTGCACATCGTGGACGAGGCGTTCGTGCGGGTGCATGTGAACCTCCTCGGGGTGCGGGGGGGCACGGTGGACCTCGTGCAACAGGCGCACGGGCATCCGGTCATCCTGCCGCAATGCGCGGGGTTCTTGCGGCACCACGGGATCAAGGGCGTGGTCAGCAGCGACAACGCGCGGGCCGCGCGCGAGGTGTCGGAACGCGGGGACCCGGCGCACGGTGCCCTGGCCAGCGAACTTGCGGCTGACATCTATGGGCTGGACGTTCTGGCGCGGCACATCGAGGATCACGCCAACAACACCACGCGGTTTCTCATTATGGCGCGGGATATGGACGGGACGCGGCGGGGCGACCACGGCATGATAACCGCGTTCGTGTTCCGGGTGCGCAACATCCCGGCGGCCCTCTACAAAGCGATGGGGGGCTTTGCGACCAACGGGGTCAACATGACCAAATTGGAAAGCTATATGGTCGGCGGCCACTTCACCGCGACGCAATTCTACGCGGAAATCGAAGGGCACCCAGACGACACAAACGTGGCGCTCGCACTCGAGGAACTGGACTATTTCACCGATCACATCGCGCTGATGGGGGTGTTTCCGGCGGCATCACGGCGGCGGGAAACGGCGCAGGACTAAGCCCCAGCGCGGTATTTTTCCTCGATATCCTCGGCAAAGTCGGCGACGCGGGTCCGGAACCGCCGGGTCATGTTGGCCTTAGCCAGCTTGATGGACTGGACCATCAACCGGGCGGCAAGGGTCTTGGGCTGGACCTCCAACGTCACGCTCAACCGGGTGCGGTTGCGGGACAACGCGACCAGATCAACAGCGATGACACCGTCCATTGTGCGGGACACCAGATCGGCGGTATAGCCCTGTCCGGGATCAAAACTGGTCAGGGTGGCGCGGACCTCGCGGGGTTTGCCGCGAAACGTGAACCCGATATCCCAGATGCTGCCGGTGCCGGGCACCTCCAGCGCGTCAATCCGGCGGATTTCGGCACCCCTGCGCAGGGCAGACCGCTCCAACCCATCAAAATCGGCAATCCGGCCAAACACATGATCCAGCGGGGCCTCGATATCTTCCTTGGTGCTGAATTTCACCGGATCGCCTCACTTCTGCAGACTTTTGTTGTTGGCCACAGTGTCACGTCAAAACGGATGATCCGCAAGCCAGTTCCACAACAGGAAATGGGCAATGGCGCCGTTGCGGGCGGGGCGGATAGTGGGGTGAGTGCCGCGAAACACTTCGGCCATCGTCTCGCGGCTGACCCACAGGGCGTCCTCCAGCTCGTTGCGGTCCAGCGTGATGACGGCATCCGTCGCCTCACCCTTGCAGCCCAGCATCAGGGACGCGGGAAACGGCCACGGCTGGCTGGCCAGATACTGGACCCGGCCCACCGAAATACCGGCTTCCTCCATGACCTCGCGGCGCACGGCGGCCTCGACAGTTTCACCCGGTTCAACAAACCCGGCGAGCAGGGAATACATCCCCTCGGGCCAACCGGGCGACCGGCCCAGCAACACATCGTTGCCCCGTGTGATCAACATGATGACCACGGGATCGGTGCGGGGAAAATGATGGGCGGCACAGGCAGGGCAATCGCGCTGCCAGCCGCCCATGGCGGGGACACTTTCCGCGCCACACCGGGAACAGAACCGGTGGGTGTCATGCCAACCCATCACGGCCTTGGCGGTGGCGGCCAGTTCGGCATCGCGCGGGGACAACGCGGTCATCACGGCGCGCAATTCGGCAAACCGGTGATCGGCGGGCAGATCGGGGTGACGCTGTTCGGACGGGTCCAGAAACGTGCCAAGGGTGGAGAAATCCACGTCCTCCGGCTCCCACGCGGACACATCGGTGGCAAACACCGGGCGGTCCTCCTCGCGGCCCATGAAAACGGGAAACGGGGCGGCCTGCGCCAAGGCAGAATGGGACATCGGCAACCGGGCAAGAACCCCCTCGCCCGCCACCAACGGCTTGCCGCGCCACATCACAATCGTGCGGGCATCGGCATGGGCGGCAAGGGCCTGCGCGCCAGCACGGTCCTGTGCGGCACGATCCAACCCCGACCCGCCAAATGTCACTGTTTCGGATAATTGCATGTGGCAGTCGTGCCATGGGATGAACAGGGCTACCAGACCCTCTTTCACTTCTCCCCACAAAATGCGACTATTCTCCCTAAGGTTGAAAACACATACAAATTGCCGGAAATTGTCTTGATTGATCTACCCGACCCGCCCAGCCAATTCCTGTCCGGGGACAGCCTGCATCTGCGGATTCTGTCTACGACGGATCTGCACATGCACCTGCTGCCCTATGACTACTATTCGGACAAACCGGCACCCGACATCGGTCTGGCGCGCACGGCGACGTTGATCGGGACCCTGCAGCAACAGGCGGATAATTGCATCCTTCTGGACAACGGGGATCTGGTCCAGGGCACCCCGGCGTCGGACCACTTTGCCACAACCAGGGCACCGGGGGCACACCCGGCCATCGCGGCGCTCAACCATCTGGGCTATGATGCGGCGGGGCTGGGAAATCATGAATTCAACTATGGTCTGGCGGCCCTCGGGTCCATGCTGGACGCGGCGCAGTTCCCGGTGGTCTGCGCCAACGTGGCACCTTCGGCACATCTGCCGGGGGTCAAACCTTGGGTGATCCTGCCCCGGCAGATGCAGACCCAAGGTGGGGAAACCGTGACCCTGCGGCTGGGCATCATCGGCTTTGTCCCGCCGCAAGTGGCGGTTTGGGAACAGTTCAGCGGGCCGGACAGGCCCCAGACCCTGGACATCGTGCAAGCAGCGCGGCGGCACATTCCCGCGATGAAACAGGCCGGGGCCAACGTGGTGATCGCGCTCTGCCATTCCGGCATCGACCCGGCAGACCCTTGGCTGGGCATGGAAAACGCGGCGGTGCCACTGGCGGCGCTGGACGGGATCGACGTCGTGATCGCGGGGCACACGCATCAGGTGTTTCCGGGGCCCGAGATCGGGGCAACCCCGGCGATTGACCCGGTCAAGGGGACATTGCATGGCAAACCTGCGGTGATGCCGGGGTTCTTCGGGTCGCACCTCGGGGTGATTGACCTGACGTTGGAGGCGACGCCGGACGGCAGTTGGGCGGTCATCCACGGGAGCAGCCGGGCAGTACCGGTTACAATCGGAACGGCGGCGGACGTGGGGCTGACGACGCTCGCGGCACCCTGCCACGCGCGGACGCTCGGGTTGATCCGGGAACCCTTGGGAACCTTGGACCATGGGATGCACAGCTATTTCGCTCATGCGCGGCCTGACCCCTGCGTGGACTATGTGAACTCGGCGCAAATGGCGTATTTCGAACCACTTCTGGCCAAGGCGGGATTGGGGGATTTGCCGGTTCTTGCGGCGGCGGCGCCGTTCCGGTCAGGGGGGCGGTCGGGACCGGACAACTATATCAACATCCCGGCCGGGTCGGTCACGTTCCGCAACGCTTGTGAACTCCACCCGTTCCCCAACGATGCACTGGCGTTGCAGACCACGGGGCGGGTGGTGCGGGACTGGCTGGAACGGGCGGCCTGCGTGTTCAACCGGATCAGGCCGGGGGACACCGATCAACCGCTCCTGAACGCGGCAGAGGCGGGATATAACTTCGACAGCATGGGCGGGCTGGCATATGACATCCGGCTGGACCAACCGGCGCGGTTCACGCCAGACGGGAAACGGGCGAGGGCGGTGGCCGAAAACGGGGATCGGATCGGGACGATCACCTACACAGGCGGGGCACGAGCAGCAGCTGCAGCAGCACGAGTAGCAAGCACAGTAGCCGCACTGCCAGCAGCAGCTCAGGCATAGAGCCCGTGGCT
>JBGSIZ010000078.1:0-5335 GCA_041742255.1 Marivivens sp.
GGCGGAGCGCGGCGCGGGCGGCGGCGTCGATCTGATCGCGGGCACCTTTGGGCAACATCCGCAACCCGTCCTCGACCTGCCCGCCGACAAACGTGATGGCACGCATCAGGATGGACGACGCCTTGCGCTGACGCAGGGCAATGGCGGCGACGGTGCCACGGGCCTCGTCCGTCAACGGACGGTCGGGGTTGATCACACGAAGGGTCGGGGCGCTGGCATCTTTGGTCATGGATCAGAGATGGGCAAGCCGGGCAAAATTGCAATCCTGCAGCGCCAAGTTCTGACCGGGCTATCTGGACGGCACCAGACGGGGGGCTTGGGGCCGGGGCAATCCACCGGGGGCGCGGGTAACGGGGCCAGACACGCCCACCCAGGCACCGGGGGACAGTTCGTGGCCCAGGATGCGGTCGGGGTTGGTGGGCGGGGGCATCTCCACGCCCTCCAGCTTGCGAAATCCGAACCGGCGGTAATAGGGATAATCGCCCACCAGCATCACGCGGCTCCAGCCCAGATCATGGGCGGTGTTCAAGGTGCGGCGCATCAACATGGCACCCAACCCCTCGCCTTGGTGGGTGGGATGGACGGCCACCGGACCCAGCAGAATGGCCAACCTGTCGCCCACCTGAACGGGCCAGTTGCGAATGGCGGCGGCCAGACTGCCATCAGCATCGCGCATCGTGAAACACAACCGGGCGACCGGGTCCACACCATCGCGCAAACGATAGGAGGACAACGCAGTGCGGCCCGGCGCAAAACACAGGTCATACAGATTTTCGACCTCCCACCAATCGGCGGGGGTTTCTTCGGTCAGGGTGACCATCGCGGGGCCTGTCTCCCTCTGGGATCTGGCCAAACAGCTAGCATGGGGTTACCTGTGCCGCAAACAGGGGAAAGGGCATCATGTTCTATAAACCGCAAGACGGGCACGGGCTGCCGCATAACCCGTTCAACGCCATCGTGACGCCCCGGCCCATCGGCTGGATTTCGACCCGGGGGGCGGACGGCGGGGACAATCTGGCACCCTATTCGTTCTTCAACGCGGTGGCCTACACGCCGCCACAGGTCATGTTCGCCTCGACAGGGGCAAAACCGGACCGGGCGGGCACCAAGGACAGCGTGGGGAACATCCGGGACACCGGGGTTTTCGCGGTTAACGTGGTGGAATACGCGATGCGGGACGCGATGAACGCGACGTCGGGGGCATGGGACCGGGACGTGGACGAATTCACGCTGGCGGGGCTGGCCAAATCTGAGTGCGACACGATCACCTGCGCGCGGGTGGCGGGCTGCCCGGCAACACTGGAATGCGTGGTGACAGACATCGTGACGCTGCGAGGGGCGGCCAACGTGCTGGTGCTGGGCGAGGTGACAGGGGTGCATCTGCGGGATGACTGCATCGTGAACGGACAGTTCGAAGTGACGCGGTTCGCGCCATTGGCGCGGCTGGGTTACCGGGACTACGCGGTGGTGCGGGAGGTGTTCAGCCTCAACCGACCGGGGCAAACCTAGTCCGAAATCTGGATCAACAGGCGATACATCCGGTCGCTGCCCCGGCGGCCATCAAGGCCAAAATTGGCGAACACCTCGGCGATAACGGCAAGCACGCCAAACCCGATGAATTCGGTGGCCTCAAGGGCGCGCTGAATATCCATCAGATACTCGCGGCCAGCCTCGCCTGACCTGTTGTCCAGCACTGTGGTTTCGGTGGCGGTGGCATCGGTCCACATCATGGCACTCCGGCGCATGGTCGTGGTGACGTGCAACGGAAACTTTTCGGCGACGGTCATATCCACGGCACTGGTCAACAGATCAATCCCGGCAATATCACCCATCTGGTCCAGCAACCGCTGCAAAGGACTGTCCGGGCTGGCGGCATCGGTGACGGCACCCTCGGCCACGGCGCCAATGCTGGCGGGGGGGCTGGCCACAGCGCTCAAGGCATCGGCGAGCGAATACACATCGCCAAAATCGGCACCGTGTCGGCGAAAATGAAAATGGCCAGTACCACTGGCAAAAACCTCGAAACTCATGGGCAAACCCTCACAACAATGGGGAATAGTACCATAAAACCGTGGCTCGCGAAACAACCTCGTCTCGCCATCTGCCCCAAACGCCCAGCGCGCGCATGCCTTTGTGCGCCAAATATCCCGGGGGAGGGCCCGGCACGGGACCGGGGGCAGCGCCCCCAACACGGCTTGCACGGCGGGCCACACTCTGGTCTTTTCAACCCAAGCGGGCACAGGAGACGGGCATGAACACGAAAATCGGGGTGATCGGCGGGTCGGGGGTCTATGACATCGACGGGCTGGAAAACGCAAACTGGGTGCAGGTGGACAGCCCGTGGGGGGCCGCCTCGGACGCGGTGCTGACAGGAACGCTCGGGGGTATGGACATGGCGTTCCTGCCGCGGCACGGGCGAGGGCATGTGCATGGGCCGTCCACGGTGCCCTACCGTGCCAACATTGACGCGCTCAAACGGCTGGGGGTGACGGATGTGATCGCGGTATCGGCCTGCGGTTCGTTTCGCGAAGAAATGGCGCCGGGGGATTTCGTGATCGTGGATCAGTTCATCGACCGGACGGTCGGTCGGGACAGCACATTCTTCGGGACGGGTTGCGTGGCGCATGTGTCGGTGGCGCACCCCACCTGCGCACGGCTCGGGGACGTGGCACAGGCGGCGGGACAGGCGGCGGGGGTCAGGGTCCACCGGGGGGGCACCTATCTCGCGATGGAAGGGCCGCAATTTTCAACACAGGCAGAAAGCAGGCTCTACCGGGACATCTGGGGCTGCGACGTGATCGGCATGACCAACCTGCCCGAGGCGAAATTGGCGCGCGAGGCGGAACTGTGCTACTGCGCCATCGCGATGATCACGGACTACGACAGCTGGCACCCGGATCATGGGACAGTGGATATCAGCAGCATTCTGGCAATCCTGCGGGGCAACGCAGACGCGGCACGGCATACGGTGGCGGGGATCGCGGCGCGGCTGGACAAAACGCGGGCGCCCTGCCCCTGTGGATGCGACCGGGCGCTTGATTTCGCAATCATGACAGCACCGGACAAACGGGACGCAACCCTCACCGGACGGCTTGACGCGGTCGCGGGCCGGGTGCTCAAACCGGCATGACGCAACCGGACGCCCCCGACTGCAACCGACTGCAACCGACTGCAACCGCACAAAGGACCACCATGAAAACCGTCAAGGACTACATCCGCACCATCCCCGATTTCCCCAAACCGGGGATCCTGTTCCGGGACGTGACGACGCTCTTTGGGGATGCGCGGGGGTTCCGGCTGGCCGTGGACCAATTGTTGCACCCCTACACGGGTCAGGACATCGACAAGGTTGCAGGGCTGGAGGCGCGAGGGTTCATCCTCGGTGGGGCGGTCGCGCATCAACTTGGCAAAGGTTTCGTGCCGATCCGCAAAAAGGGCAAGCTGCCAGGCAAAACCATCGAACAGGATTACGCGCTGGAATACGGCACGGCCACGCTGGAACTGCATATCGACGCGCTGCAACCGGGGGACAAAGTGCTGATCGTGGATGACCTTCTGGCAACGGGGGGCACCGCCGAGGCCGGGATTCGTCTGGTCGAGGCGCTGGGGGCACAGGTCATCGGCTGCGCCTTCGTGATCGACCTGCCCGAGCTTGGCGGGCGGCGACATCTGGAAAAACTGGGGATGAACGTCCACGCGCTGTGCGCCTTTGACGGGCACTAACTGATGCGGGCACTAACTGATGCGGGCACTAACTGATGCGGGCACTGACCAGACCCGCCGCGTCCCGGCCCTGGCAAACTGCGGAAGCCTCCGGCGGCGGTTTTTTCGGCAATAAGAAACGCAAGTGGCGCAAACGGATTGTGCGGTGCGCCCCACCCCCTTGTGGCCATCACGCCGGGCCTTGTCAGCCAGGGATGGGGCGGCTTCTCACTGCATAACGGTTCGCTCCGCAGCTCCCGTTACCTGCTTAGCTAACTGCATTAACCTTAACGGCCGGTAAAGAATGGCGCGCACCCCCGCGTTTCTTACTGCCGAAAAAACCGCCGCCGGAGGCTTCCGCAGGCACCACGGGGCGGGCGGGGTCCGTTGCGGTCACACCTGCCGCAACACCGCGCCGGGGTTCAGGATGCCCAACGGATCCAATGCTGTCTTGATGGCGCGCATCATTGCCAGCTTGGCAGGATCGGCATAGCGTTCCAGATCACCCACCTTCAGGCGGCCAATGCCATGTTCGGCGCTCACCGATCCGCCCATCGCATGGGTCAGATCGTGCAAGGCCCGCTTGACCGCCTCACGGTCGGCATCATGGTCGGCGCGGGTCCGGCCGGGCACCGGGAACACGTTGTAATGCAGGTTCCCGTCGCCCAAATGGCCGAAACAATTGATCCGGAACGCGCCAATCTTGGCCACCGCCACCCGGCCCGCCTCGATGAACTCCGGCACGGCGGACAACGGCAGCGATATGTCATGTGACGACACCGCCCCAATCCGGCGGTTCGCCTCGGGAATAGATTCGCGGATTGTCCAGAACGCCGCCCGCTGCGCACCCGATTGGGCAATCACCCCATCGGTGACCAACCCGGCCCCGGCACCAACTTCGTACAGCCGTTCCAAGGCGGCGACCGCAGACAGGCCCGCAGGCAGACCAACCTCGATCAGCACCATCCAGTCGGGATGCGGATCAAACGGGCGGGCGACCTCGGGGCCAACCTCGGCCAGAAACTCCATCCCTTGCCGGTGGATCAGTTCGAACGCGGACACGCCTTCGGCCAACTGGTCACCCGCAAGGGCCAGCAGGTCCAGCGCCGCCTGTGGCGAGGGCACGGCCAGCAACGCGGTGCCGACCTCAACCGGGCGAGGCGACAGTTTCAGCGCCGCCGCCGTGATGATCCCGAGCGTGCCTTCGGAGCCGATCATCAGATCGCGCAGGTCATACCCGGTGTTGTCCTTGCGCAGTCGCGACAACCCGTGCCACACCACGCCGTCCGCCGTGACCACCTCCAGCCCCAGACATTGCGCGCGGGCATTGCCATACCGCAGCACGTTGACACCGCCCGCATTGGTGGCCAGCAATCCGCCGATCCGTGCGGACCCTTGGGATGCCAGCGACAAGGGGAACATCCGGTCCACGGCCTCGGCAGCGTCGTGGATATGGGCCAGAATCGCGCCCGCCTCGGCCACCAACACGTTTTCCTGTGGGTAAACGGCGCGGATCGCCGCCATCCGTTCCAACGACACAACCACCGGGGCCGGGCCGTCCGGCATGATCTGTCCGGCCACCAACCCGGTGCCGCCGCCATAGGGGATGATCCCCACCCGCGCCGCCGCACAG
>JBGSIZ010000079.1:0-3947 GCA_041742255.1 Marivivens sp.
GGCGCCAAGGCGGCAGCGACAGCGGCGATGGCATCGTCGCTGGCGTCGTCACCGTCCAGATCGGTATCATCGAGGTCGGCGATGGCGTCGTCCGCGTCTTCATCGTCGGCAGAGGTGTCCAGCGCCGACAAGGACGCCAGCAGCGCGTCGTCTTCCGGGGAGGGCGGCGCGGTCTCAGCGGTTTCGGGCAGAGCGTCTTGGTAGTCTTCGTCATAGTCGTCTTCGTAATCGTCGCTGTCGTCTTCCAACGCGTCTGACACGTCGATGGCGTCAAAGTTGGCGTCGGCGTCGAAGTCCGTTTCCGATTCTGCGCGGATGTCATCGCCAGTCAGCGCGGCATCAGGTGCGGCGTCGGTGGGCACAGCGTCGGCGGGCACGGCGTCGGCGGGAGCGGTTTCAGACACGACCGCATCGGCGGGCTCGCTCAGGTCTTCGGAATAGTCGGACGGGGTGGCGGCCACGGCAGCCCCACGGCCCACAACGGCGCGGATACGCTGCAGTTTGGCCGCGACGCTGTTGGGGTCGGGGTGTGCCGGGGCTTCTGTCGGTTGGAACGCCGTGGCGATACGCGGAGCGGCAGGTTCCGGAACGTATTCGGGCGCAACCGGGGCTGCGACCTGCGCCGGTTCAAAGAAATCCTCGGCCACGTCGTGGGGTTCTGCCCCGTCGTCTGCGCCAATGAGATTAGCGGCATCAGCGGCCTGTGCCACGGCGGCGCGGGCTGCGTTGGTCACGTCCGGTTGTGGGGTCGGCGCTGTGTCCGGGGCGACGGGCGGCATGATGTGGGCGGTGGTGGTTTCGGCCACGGGGGCCTGAAACACGGGGGCCTGAGCCACGGGGGCAACGGTTGGGACAACGGCGGGGGTCGCCTGTTGCGGCGCAAGGAATGCCCCGTTGTCCTCGACATCGTTCAGATCGCTGAGCGCGCCTGCGGCCCGCAGCACGATGCCCGAACTTTCCATCCGGGCGGTCACCCGGCGGTCAATTTCACGTTCGGCAATCCGGGCGAGCATTTCTGCGTCCGGTGTCGGGGGTTCTGCCCCGAAATACCTGTCATCCGCCGCCAGATCGCGAAAATATTCCGCAATCGCCTTCATCGTGTCAAAGGAATCGTCAAATCCCTCTAACGTGCACGAGAAGGTGCCATAGGAGACGGTTAAAATCTTGCTCGATCCAACCATACTAAGCTCGCTTTCTGCCTACCCAACCACAGTCTGTTTACCAGTAATTGGTTCGCAATCCGGAACAGAAAGAGGTTTTGGAGGGGATTATTTCGTGACCCTTTTGTGGCGCGTTTCCAGAAATGGGGGTAATGGGTGGGCATGACAGGGATTGTTGCAACATTTGACCGGATCACTCTTGTGGGTGGCGGCACTATAGGACCACAGGACATTAACACCGCCCTAAGCCGTGCGCCTAATGTCGTGGCGGCGGATGGGGGGGCCGATGTTTGTCTTGCGGCGGGTCTGTGTCCGGTGGCCGTGATCGGTGATCTGGACAGCATCGGGGAGGCCGCGCGGACCGCCTATGCCCGCGTTTTGCACCACATCCCCGAACAAGACACCACCGATTTCGAGAAATGTCTGCAGCGCATCCGCGCCGATCTGATCCTGTGCGTGGGGTTTGGCGGCGGGCGGGTTGACCATTTTCTGGCGACCCTTGGGGCGCTGGCCCGGTATCCGGATCGCCGGATTGTTCTGCTTGCGGAACAAGATGTGATCTGTCTGATCCCGGCAGAGGGGCTGCGGGTGGCCACGGCACCGGGGATGCGCGTGTCAGTTCTGCCGCTGGCCCCGGCGCGGGTGGCATCGCAAGGGTTGCGGTGGGAAACGGGGGGGCTCGACCTTGATCCGGTCGGGTTGGTGAGCGCGTCCAACGAGGCGGTGGGGGGTTGGGTGTCGTTGGTGCCGGATGGCCCGGTGGTTCTGGTTATGCCGCGGGCGGGGCTGGATGCGGTTCTGCGGGCCGTGGTGCCCCCCGCGACAATCGCTGTTCCCGCCCGATGACATAGAGACCCGCCGCGACCGTGACGCCGATCCCTACCGCCGCCAATCCATTGGGCAGATCGCGGAACACAAGATAGCCGATCACGGTGGAAATCGGGATTTCCAAGTATTGCATCGGGGCCAGCGTGGCCGACGGCGCAAACCGCAGGCTCCATGTCATCAACAAATGCCCCAGCGTCCCCACCAGCCCCAGCGCCAGCAACAGCCCCCAGTCCGCCCCCGATGGCCGCACGATCCGCAGCATGTCCCAGTCCGCCCCGAAGAGCGGCAGCAGCACAAGTGCAGGCAGCAAGACCGCCGTGGCCATGGCCCCGCTGACCGCTTGGAGAGTGACGGCGTCCACCTCCTTGGCCAATTGTCGGGTGACGAGCATGAACAGCGCGAACACCACAGCCACCAGCAAGGGCAACAGGGCAGGTGCGCCCACAGCCGCAAAATTCGGCTGGATCACCAGTAGCGTCCCCCCAAACCCCACCACACAGGCCCAAAGACGGTGCGGACCTACGGCCTCGTGCAGAACATATTTTCCCAACAGCAGCATCAGGAACGGCATCACGAACGCAATCGCCACCGCATCCGCCAGCGGCAGATACCGGAGCGCCGAAAACATCGCCCCGATCCCGACGATATGCAGCAAGGTCCGCCACAGGGTCAGGCGAAGCGCCCGCGCCGACAGTCTGGGCAGGCCCCCGGTTGCCAGCGTGATGGGCCACAACACCGCCCCCTGGATCACGAACCGCGTCAGGACAAGCATCCCCAGCGGGATCGTTGCCCCAAGGATTTTCGCCAGCGCATCGCCCGCAGGTGCAAACACACAGAACCCCAGCATAAGAAGGATGCCAAGAAACGGGCGGTCTGCGACAGGTGCTGGAACGGGTGCCATGATCGCAGGCTAGGGCAGGGTGGACGGGGCCGCAACACCTTGCCGACCTATCGCCGCCGTCCGCCGTTCCCGCGCGATAATATACAGCCCCGACGCCGTTATGATCCCGATCCCCGTCCATGTCAGCGCGTTGGGGAAATCCCCGAACACGAGGTATCCCAGCGCTGCCGCACTGATGATTTCCAGATAGTGCAGGGGGGCCAGCGTGGCCGAGGGTGCCAGCCGCAAGGCGTAGGTCATCAACAGATGCGCCAATGCGGATGCCGCCCCGACCGCTCCCAGCCACAGCCAGTCCAGCCCTGTGGGCCAGACCGGATCGAGCGTGGCCCAGCCCCGACCATCCGCCAGAACCATGATCGGCAGGCACATCGCCATCGCCACATTCGCCGTTTGAAACTGCATCGGGACCGGGTGCATGTGCCGCGACAACCCCCGCGTGGCCAACATATAGAGCGCAAAGAACAACGCCGTGCCCAGTGGCAACAACGCCACCGCCCCGAACGCTGCAAAACTGGGCTGGATCACCAAAAGCGACCCCGCGAACCCCACCGCACAGGCCGCAATCCGGCGCGGCCCCACCTCGTCCCCGAAAATCGCCCGACCAAGGAGGAGGAGCAGGAAAGGTTCCACGAACGCGATCGCCAGCGCATCCGCAATCGGCATCACCTTGACCGCCGCGACAAAGCAGTAGGTGGAGGCGATCAGGCAGAACGCCCGCGCCGCAAGCCGGGGCAACAGCGCCCGGCGCACCCCCAGCCCGTGTCCGAGCCAAAGGCAGATCGGCGCCATGATCGCCGCCTGCACGATGAACCGCGCCGTGGTGACCTGTCCCACCGGGATGGTCTGCACCGCCAGTTTCGAGGCCACGTCGATCAGGGGAGCCGTGGCGCAAAACCCCAGCATGAGGGCGACACCAGGAAGGATACGGTCGGGGGTCATGGTGGTCAAAGGTCCCATGTAGAAGGAAGGACAGGGGGCGCTGCCCCCTCTTGGCCTGCGGCCAATTCACCCCCGGGATACTTGAAGCTCGATGGAAGCGGGGGTGTCTCGCGCCGAAA
>JBGSIZ010000080.1:0-4664 GCA_041742255.1 Marivivens sp.
GGTCACTTCTCTTGCCACACCCACTCGAGCGGGCGCCAAGCCGCAGCCATGTCTCCGGCCAGCACAGGATCGAGAAACGTCCGCACCGCCTTGGTGACGTCGTCGACGGTGGCCCATTCGAGCTGGTCCTCACGGGCCAGCGCTGCGTAGGGCCGCGAGGGGTGCGCGTGGTGGTCCGAATGGCGCGGCGCGTTGAGCATGAGCCCGGACGAAAACCAGTGCGGGCTGTTCCAGGAATGGCGCGCGTTGACCGGTTCAGGCTTGCCTGAGTCCTTGTTTGCCCGCGACAACCCGTAATGTTGCACATAATCGTTCATCATCAGTTGCAACTGTGCAAAGCCAGCAAGGCTGACATAGGCCCAAAGCCCCGCAACTCCGCCGATCCAGAGTGCCAGTGCCCCAAACACCGCCGCCCCACCGAAATAAGTCAGATAAGGGTGCCGCCAGCGGGGTTTACCCGCCCGCGCCAGCCGGTCCCGTTCCGCCCGGTAGCCCGCCCGGAACGACCCGACCCATGCCCGGGGGATGAACCGATACAGGCTTTCCCCCATTCGCGCCGTGTTTGGGTCCGCCCGCGTGCCCACCTGCATATGATGCACCAGAACATGCGCGGACGTGTGGTGCCCGAACAGGAGCGAGATATAGACCCACATCCCCAACCTATGCAGCCCCCGCGCCCCCCGGTGGATCAGTTCATGTGCGTTGGAATTGGACACTTGCCCCGCGAAAAGGCCCATCGCGAGGAACAGCCCGACCTTGGCCAAGGGGGCAAGGCCGTCCCCCGACAGCGCCCAGACCGTCAGCCCCAAGGCCCCGAAATGCCCCAGCGCCAGCAGGACCGACAACCCGTTGACCGCAGGAAATTCCTCGCCGCTGTGTTGCGGGCTGACCCGTTTGACGAGTTCGTCCAGCCCCGCCGTGATGCCCGTCATCCACAAGAGCGCCAACGCTGCCCAGCCCCCGCCATAGACGGACGCGGCGCAGATCAGCGCGAGGGGGGTGAGCGTGGCGACGGTGAACAGGATCATGGGATGGGCCAATAGGGTGCAATTGTGGAGTTAGCATGGCCGCGCCCGGTTTCCATCCATCATGTCTGCCGCCCCGGCCCCTTTCCTCATCGCCGCAAAAAGCTTAGGTGAGGACAAAGCCCCTTTATGCCCGGACCCGCACCCCATGTCGTTCTTCAAAAAGCTCAAGGATCGTTTGTTCAATTCCTCGGACAAGCTGGACGCGGGGTTGGAGGCGATTGTGGCGGAAGGGGATGCCGGGGATGCCCCGCAGCCAGAGACAGCGCCCGAAACGGTGCAAAATGTTGCGCCCGAACCTGAGCCGGAACCCGCAAAACCCGGCCTTGTTGGCCGATTGTTTGGCCGGGCCAGCGCCGAGCCGGAAGCGGTGCGCCGTGTTCTGGACGACGCCATGCTGGAAAGCCTTGAGGAATTGCTGATCGCGTCCGACATGGGGGTCGATACCGCCATGCGCGTCACGGCCAACCTTGCCAAAGGCCGGATGGGCCGCCGGTTGTCGGTGGTCGAGATCAAGACCCTGTTGGCCGCAGAAATCACCCGGATCATGGGGCCTGTGGCCCGCCCGATGCCGATTTATGCCAAAACCCCCCAAGTGGTTCTGGTGGTCGGCGTGAATGGGTCGGGCAAGACCACAACCATTGGCAAGCTGGCCAGCCAGTTTCGCGCTGCGGGCAAATCCGTGGTGATCGCCGCGGGCGACACGTTTCGCGCCGCTGCCGTGGAACAGTTGCAGGTCTGGGGCGAGCGGGCGGGCGTGCCCGTGATGACCGCCCCCGAAGGATCCGACCCCGCCAGCCTTGCGTTTGACGCGATGGAGCGGGCACAGGCGGACGGCGCCGATCTGTTGATGATCGACACAGCCGGGCGGTTGCAGAACCGCGCCGATCTGATGGAGGAATTGTCCAAGATCGTTCGCGTGATCCGCAAGAAAGACCCCGACGCCCCGCACAACACGCTGTTGGTTCTGGATGCTACCACGGGACAAAACGCGATCAATCAGGTCAAGGTGTTTCAGGAACTGGCCGATGTGTCCGGCCTTGTCATGACCAAGCTGGATGGGACCGCCAAGGGGGGCGTTCTGGTGGCGCTGGCCGATAAATTCGGCCTGCCCATTCATGCCATCGGCGTGGGCGAACAGATTGACGACCTTGCCCCGTTCGACCCCGAGGAGTTCGCCAAAGCGCTGGTTGGGTTGGAATGACGGGGTTTGGGTGCGCGCGCCTGACCGTTTTGGCCGGGGCGTAGGGCATGGGGGAGTGGTTGGTGTCCATCGCGGGCACGCCCGAGGGTGCCCGGCTGGCGACATGGCTGGCACTGATGTCCGCCGTGGCCCATGCCGTGTTTGGCGCGTTGCAAAAGGGCCGCCATGACCCGTGGCTGACGCGCGGGGCCATTGACGGCTGGTTGTTCCTGCTGTCCGCGCCCATCGCGTTGTTCGTGGTGCCGTGGCCCAGCGGGCAGACCGCATTGATCCTTGCGGGCGCGTTGGTGATCCATTTCGGATACAAGGTGACGATGGCGCTGGCCTATGAAAAGGCCGCGTATACGGTTGTCTATCCGGTGGTGCGGGGCACGGGGCCGTTGGCCACGGTGGCCGCTGCCAGTTTGTTGTTCGATGAACATTTTACCGCCACGCAATGGCTGGGCGTTGCCTGTTTGTCGGGCGGTATTTTCCTGCTGGCGCTGCGCAATCTGTCCGAAGAAACCGTGGATCTGCGTGCGCTGAAGATCGGGTTGGCATGGGCCGTTTTGGGCGGGTTGCTGGTGGCGTTTTATACCACCTATGACGCGTGGGGCATCCGGCAGTCCCCCGATCCGTTCACGTTTCTGGCGTGGTTCTTTTTCGTGACGGCGGTGGATTTTCCGGTGCTGGCGTGGTTTCGGTATCGCCGGACGGGTGCGCCGGGCGGTGTGTCGTCGCTGTTGCGTCGCGGGTTTGCGGGCGCGTTGATCGCCTGGGTCAGTTTTGGCGGCGTGATGATGGCCACCCGGTTGGACAAGGTGGGCGAGGCCGCCGTGCTGCGCGAAACCTCGACCGTGTTCGCCGCCTTGATCGGCTGGTTCATTCTGGGCGAAAAGGTCGGCCCCCGCCGGATGTTCCTGATGGCGTTGATCGCTTTGGGGGCTGTTATTGTGGAAATGGGAGGTTAAGTGAGGCGCATGGCAGACAAACCGATCAATCCCGTTTTCAAACAGGTCCTTGAACTGGGCCCGACGTTGGTTTTTTTCCTGATCTACATGCGGATCAAGGAAGATACCTTCACGTTTGCCGGAACCGAGTATTCCGGGTTTATCGTGGCCACACTGGTGTTTGTGCCGATCCTGTTGGCCGCCATGGCGGTGCTGTGGGCGATGACCGGCCGTCTGAGCCGGATGCAGGTGTTCACCGCCTTTATGGTCATATTTTTTGGCGGCCTGACCGCGTGGTTCAACAACGAGGCGTTTTTCAAGATGAAAACGACCATCGTTTATGGCTGTTTCGCCGCCATCCTTGGGTTTGGATTGCTGCGCGGGCAGTCGTATTTGCAGTGGATCATGGGCGACCTGTTGCCCATGGAGCGCGAGGGCTGGATGAAGTTGACCGCCCGGTTGACCGCCATGTTCGCCGCCCTTGCCGTGGCCAACGAAGTGATCTGGCGCACCCAATCCACCGATTTGTGGGTCAAGTTGGAAACCTTTGCCTTTCCGGCGGCGTTGTTCGTGTTCTTGTGGGTGCAGATTGTGGTTTTGCAGCACTATCTGATCGAAGAGCCAAAGCCCGACACCGATCAACCCTGACCGTTCGTCATGCGTGGGCCGCGTGCCCCCATCGGGGCCGCCCGGTTCCCCGCACCGTGTCGATGGCATTTTCCCCCAGCCGTAGCGGAAACCGCAGCCCGGCCAGCCCGTCCCGTTGCCACATGACCGTGGCCTTGATCCGTTGGCTGAGGAGGTGGACCGTCACCACGGAGCCGTTGGGGATGCCCAGATCCCCCTCGATCCGCGCGCCGGTGTCCGAAATGTTGATGACAGTTGCCGGGGCGATGCCGCCGGGCGTGATGATCCGCACGTCATAGCGGCAGGGCCATCGGTAGGATCGGTATCGCATCAGTGGCCCCCTGTCATTGCAGGACTGTCTTAGGGCATCCGCCCTGAAGGGACGGTTAATGCGATTTGTCTTAATGTTCAGGCCGGGGGCAGGGTCCGCAGGCCAAAGGTGGGCCAGAACCGCCGGGGTTTTGCGGGCGCGTCCACCACCGGGTCCATTGCCTTTTGCAGGTAGGGCAGGGGCGTTTGCCCCGGTGTGAGTAGCAACGCCCGATAGAACCGCCAGACACCGGGCCGCAAATAGCCGGACCAGTGGCAAACCCGGACCTTGGGTGCCGCAATTGTGTAGCCGAGCCGCCGCAGATGGGTCAGCGTTTCGGGCCGGTCCAGCGGCAGGTCCAACCGCTGTCCACCGTCCGCCAACCCTCGCCCCAGCGTGCAGCCGCCCAGCGGTTTTGCCAGCCGCAGCAGCAGGTCAAACACCGTGTTTTCCCGACCACGGATATTGAACACCTCGGCGGTTTTGCCTGCGGGCGAGGCCAGAACGCGCGCCGCTTCGGTGCGGAACACTGCCGCCGAAATCAGGATGAGCCTGTTCACCGTCCGGGC
>JBGSIZ010000081.1:0-6447 GCA_041742255.1 Marivivens sp.
CCCCCGCCGCCGTCGTGGCCGGGCAGGATGCATGGCAGGCCCAAGCCAACCGCGCCGCCGACATCGAGGTTGTCACCCCCGAGGACATGATGTGGGCCGATGGCATCTATTTGTCGTCCCCCACCCGGTTTGGCGGCATGGCGAGCCAGACCCGGTCGTGGCTTGATACCCTTGGTGGATTGTGGGCCGAAGGCAAGCTGGCCGGTAAGGCGATCACGGCATCCGCCACCGCCCAGAACCCGAACGGTGGCACCGAAGGCGCGATTTTGCAGACCTACACCAGTGCCATGCATTTCGGCATGATCCCCGTCGCCCCCGGCTATACCGATGGCGTCAAGTTTCAGGACGGCGGCAACCCCTATGGCTACTCCGGTGCGCCGGGCGCGTTGTCCGATGTGGCCGCGCAGTCCGTGGCGCATCAGGTCAAGCGTCTGGTGGACGTTGCCGGCAAACTCAGCGCCTGATCGCCTCTGACTGACCAAAAAGACAGGACCGGATTTCCGGTCCTGTCATGCGTTCGTCACGGACCTGTCACTGGCGCGGGGGATGTTGGGGTACCTTCCTGACCCCCGGAGACGCCCCATGACCCGCCTGTTTGCCGCCCTATTGACCACCGTTTGGGCCGCTGCCCCCTTGGCCGCGGAAACCATTACCGTGATGTCGTTCAACATTTACGGGGGCGGGGCCAATGACGGCAAACCCGTGGATGAGACCGTCGCCGCGATCCGGGCGGCAGGCGCCGATATCATCGGCGTGCAGGAAACCCGGCTGGAAGGCGAGGTGTGCGATGCGGTGGATTGTGCCCCTGCAGGCGTGTCCGTGGCCGCCGCCATTGCCAGCGCGCTGGGCTATTACCACTACGATCAAACCGCCGAGAACCCCGCCCTATGGGCCAATGCGGTGATAAGCCGGTTTCCGATTGGTCCCGCCACCCCCAACGATCTGGGTGTGCCGATTGATGTGAACGGCACCACCGTCTGGGCGTTCAATATCCATCATGACGACGAACCCTATCAACCCTATCAGGCCATGGGCATCGAATATGGTCCCGCCCCATTCACCACAGACCCCGCCGAATTGGTGGAGTGGGCGAACCGCACCCGCGCCCCGGCCATGGACCTGTTGATGGCCGATATGGCCGCGTCCGATGGGGTGACAGTTGTGTTTGGCGATTTCAACGAACCGTCGCATCAGGATTGGACGCCCGAGGCCGTCGCGGCGGGCCAGCAACCCGTGGCTGTCGCATGGCCCACAACACTCCGGTTGACGGATGCCGGGTTTGTCGATGCCTACCGCGCGGTGTGGCCTGATCCGGTGGCCAAGGCAGCCTACACCTGGACCCCGCTTTGGACCACCGAGGATGACCTCGAGGACAAGCACGACCGGATTGATTTTGTGTTCGTGCGCGGCGCGACCGTCCTGTCGGCCGCGATCGTGGGGGAACCCGGGCCCCGCAGCGACATCATGGTGGACCCATGGCCCGCAGACCACCGCGCGGTGGCGGCGACGATCGAGTTCTGACCTGCGGCCTGCGTGACTGTTACAGCACCGTGATCGGGGACAAGGCCCGCAACCGTTCGGCGTCTTCCAACCGGCACAATTCGGTGCCGTCCGTCATGACGGCCGCCGATGCCGCACTTGATCCCCAGATCATCGCCTGTTCCAGCGGCAAACCTTGAGACAGGGCAAATGAAAAACCGCCGACGAAACTGTCGCCTGCGCCAACCCTGCTTTTGACCGGGACTTCTGCGGCGCCGACGAACAGCCGCTGATCGGCGGTCGCAACCACAGACCCATCCGCCCCGCGGGCCACGATCACCACCTCGGCGGCGCCCCGTTGAACCAGTTCACTGGCGAAATCGGCGGTATCTTCGCGCCGGGGCAAGGCGTAGCGGGTCAGGCTTTCGGCCTCGGCCTGATCCATCCGCAAGACGAAGGGCGGCGTCATCTGACCCAGCGCAAGCAGGGTCAGGGCAGGACCGGAGGTGTCCACGATCACCTGTGCCCCACTGTCGGACAAGGCCCCGCAAATCCGGGAATACAGATCCGCCCGCGACCCGGATGGCCCGGACCCCGACAGGATCACAAAACCGCCCGCAGGGGCCGCCGCGCGGATCGCCAGCGTCACCGCGTCGATATCATCAAGTTTCCAATGTGGGCCCGGCAGCATGAACCGGAATTGATCCTTGAGCGATAGATCGGTGACCGCAATGGATTGCCGGGTTTCGCCGGGCGCATCATAGACCACAAGGTCCATTTCGAACCCGTCCAAAAGGTTGCGCAGGGTTTGGCCCGTGTCACCACCCAAGGCCACAAACGCGCGGGCCTTGCCACCCAGCAACTGGATCGCCCGCGCCACGTTGATCCCGCCGCCGCCGGGGTCCGTCTTGGGCGGTGCACAGCGCAGTTTGATACCGGGGGCCACATGGTCCACCGAGGTCGCGATATCGAGCGCGGGATTGAGGGTAACGGTAAGTATGTCGCGCGTCTGGGCGGTCATCGGGGCGGTCCTGCCAAATCTGGTTGCGCTAACATAACGCTGGACCGCCCCGATGCAATGGTGCCTTACATCAGCTGGTAGCTGTGCGGTACAAAGCGGAAGCCGCCTTCGCCCCGGGTTTCGACAAAGCCAAGGCCGGGGAACGGCATGTGGTAGCCGATCAGCGGTATCCGGTCGGTGGCAGCCATGCCCAGCACGGATTTGCGGGTTGCAGCAGCAGCGGACTTGTCGGCGTCAAAGCTGACCTCCCATTCCGGGTTGGCCAGCGAATAGACGTAATGGTTGGCGGTGTCGGCCATCAGAACCAACTGCTTGCCGCCGCTTTCCAGCATATAGCCCATGTGCCCCGGCGTGTGTCCAAAGGCCGCCATCCCGGTGATCCCGGACCGCACCGCCCCGCCATCGCCGATGAACGTGAACCGGTCGGCAAACGGCAGAACCTTGGCGTTGAACCCGTCGTTGCCGGCGGCCGCCCAATGGTCGTATTCCGTTTGACCCGTGATGTAGGCGGCATTCGCGAATGTCAGCGCGCCCGCGTCGTCGGTCATGCCGCCGATGTGGTCGCCGTGCATGTGGGTCAAAACGACATGGGTCACGGCGTCCGGCGTATATCCTGCGGCGGTCAGCGCCGCGACGGTGCCGCCCGCGTTCAGCCCGGTATCAAACAGGATCACTTCGGTCCCGGTGTTCACCACGGTCGGCGTGAAAAAGAATTGGGCAACGTCGGGGGTGATAAAGTTTGCTGCACTTTCGGCGGCAAAGGTTTCATCATCCACGTTGATCCCGAAAATTTCGTGGGGGTTCTCGACCGCGCGCGATCCGGCGAGAAGCGTTGTCACCTTGAAATCCCCAAGGGTGAAATCGCGGAACTGTGGCAGGCTGGCGGCGTGGGCAGCGGCGGTGGCCTTGGTGCCAAAGGCGGCAAGCCCGGCAAAGGGCAGGGCCGCACCGGCGAGGAGGGTCTGGCGTCGGGTCAGTTTCATGATCGTCTCCGTCAGGGTTGGGGTTAAGTGTAAAATAGTTAGCGCCCTGTCCCGCCCGGCCCATCGATCATCTGCGCACATCCCGCCCGCATGGATGCGCAGTCAGGCCCACCATTCGTCGATGGCGGCGATGTCATCATCCGACCAGCCAAAGTGATGCGCGAATTCATGGATGGTCACATGCGCCACCAGTTCGGCAATGGTCACGTTGCCCCGTTCCGCCCATTCATCCAGAATCGGCCGCCGGAACAGCCAGACCACATCTGGCCCCATCGGTTGGTCCATCGTGGATTTCTGGGTGAGCGGGATACCGTCATAAAGCCCGGTCAAGTCAAAGGCGTCCATGTCCATATCCGCCAGAACATCCTCGGGTGCGAAATCAACGACCCGGATTGCCACGGCCTGCGCCGGACCTGCAAACGCCGGAGGGAGCGCCGCCACGGTTTGCCGCGCCCAATCTTCGATGTCATCACAAGTGGGCGCGGTGTGGTCCATCCCCCCGATATGGACAATTCCGGCCCGTTGTGAAAGAGCCAGCGCGACAAAGGAGTGCCCTGCACATGACCACCACCCGTTTTGCACCGTCGCCCACTGGCTGGCTCCATATCGGTAATCTTCGCGCTGCCTTGATGAACCACGCCATCGCCCGGCAACAGGGTGGCACGTTCATTCTGCGGATCGACGATACCGACGCAGAACGGTCGCGCGAAGAATATGTCGGGGGCATAACGGACGCCCTGACGTGGCTTGGCCTGACGTGGGACCGGATTGAACGGCAGTCCGCCCGGATGGACCGCTACATGGATGCCAAGGACCGTCTGATTGCCATGGGCCGGTTGTATGAGTGTTTTGAAACCCCGGTTGAACTGGACCTCAAGCGCAAGAAACAGCTGAACATGGGCAAGCCCCCGGTTTATGACCGCGCGGCCCTTGCCCTGTCGGATGCCGAAAAGGACCGGCTGCGCGCAGAACGGGGTGGCCATTGGCGGTTCCGCCTCGATCTGGAGCGAATCGAGTGGGACGACGGCATCCTTGGCCCGATTTCGATTGATGCGGCGTCGGTGTCTGATCCGGTGCTGATCAAGGAAAGCGGTCAGATCCTGTATACCTTTGCCAGCGTCGTGGATGACGTGGATATGGCCGTGACCGACATCGTGCGCGGGGCCGACCATGTGACCAACACCGCCACCCAGATCCAGATCATTCAGGCGCTGGGCGGCACGGTCCCCCGGTTCGCCCACCATTCGCTGTTGACGGGCCCTGATGGTGAAAAACTGTCGAAACGGTTGGGCAACCTGTCCCTGCGCGAAATGCGCGAACACGGAATCGAACCGATGGCGATCCTGTCCCTGATGTCCCGCCTTGGGTCGTCGGACCCCGTCGAATTGCGCACGACCGTGCAAGAAGTCGTGGATGGCTTTGACCTGAGCAAATTCGGGGCTGCCCCGACCAAATTTGACCCGGCTGATCTGGAACCCCTGACCGCCCGCGTCAATGCGGCCAAGCCGCTGGATCAGGTTGCGGGGGCCATCGCGGCGCTGGGCGTCCCGGACGCGCTGGTGGCTCCGTTCTGGGGCGTTGTGCGTGAAAACATCACCATCTTGGCCGATATGGCGCTTTGGTGGGACGTGTTCTCCGGCAAGGCCGAGGCCGATGCCCCGATCCCCGAAGAAGACCGCGCGTTTGTTGCACAGGCGCTGGACCTGTTGCCCGCCCCTCCCTATGCCGCCGACGCTTGGGCGACATGGACCAACACGGTCAAGGATGCCACGGGCCGCAAGGGCAAGGGGTTGTTCATGCCCCTGCGTCTGGCCGTAACGGGCCGCGCCAAGGGCCCCGAAATGGCCGATGTGATGCCGTTGATGCAGGTCAAACCGACGGTGTGACGGGTCGGCGGCGCGGGTTATTCCCGCGACCGCAACACCTGCGCCGGTTTCGCCTCCAATGCGCGCACGGCAAACCCCAGCCCGGCAAGGCTCGAGGCCAGAATGCCGCCCATGACGATCCACAGGGCGTTTGACCAGATCGGGGTGAATGTGTCTTCCATGATGAAGGTCGTCACGGCCCAGCCGCCCGCCATCCCCGCGCCAATTGCCACTACCCCGGCCCCAAGCCCCAGCAGGCCGGACCGCAGCGCAAAGGATCGCAGGATGCGACCGCGCGTGGCCCCCAGCGTTTTCAACACCGCGCTTTCGAACGTGCGGGCCTGTTGTCCCGCCGCCGCCGCGCCGATCAGCACCAGAAATCCGGTGACCAACGTGGCCAACGCCCCGTATCGGACGGCTGCCGATATGCCCGTGACCAGTTCCAGCACCTGATCAATGGCATCCCGCACCCGGATCGCCGTGATGTTGGGATAGGCGGTGGCCAGATCGCGCAGGATTGCGGCCTCTCCCTCGGGCGCGGAATAGACGGTTGATATCCAGCTGTGCGGTGCCCCCTGTAGGGCCGCAGGGTTCATCGCGATGACAAACCCGATGCCCGCCGTTTCAAAATTCACCTGTCGAAAGCTGGCGACGGTTGCCGTGATGTCGCGCCCAAGGATGTTCACCGTGACCGTATCGCCGAGGACCAGCCCGATTTCGCGGGCTTCTTCGTCCGCAAAGCTGAGAAGGGGGGGGCCGGAATAGTCCGCCGCCCACCACGCGCCTTCGGTCACGACCGTATCTTCGGGCAGGTCGGCGGAATAGGTGACCCCCCGGTCGCCTTGGATGACCCAATGCCCACCTGCGACCTCGGACGCGGGGCGTCCGTTGATCTGGGTGATGATCCCGCGCAGCATCGGGGCCGCGTCCACCTTGGTCACGGTGGGATCGTCGGCCAACCGCGCCCGAAAGCCGTCAATCTGATCCGGCTGAATGTCCACAAAGAAATAGGACGGTGCCACGGCAGGCAAATCATCGTTAAAGGCCGCCCGCAGGTTGCCATCAATCTGCCCGACCGAGGCCAAAACCGGCTATCCCC
>JBGSIZ010000082.1:0-3821 GCA_041742255.1 Marivivens sp.
GCACGGACGCGGGCATATCGGGGGTCATCGTTGGACGGATCGTCGGCCCACGGGATGCCCTGCGCCACCAGATACCCGCGCAAATCGGCGCGATGGGCGGCCAGCAGCGGGCGCAGCCAAAGGACCCCGGCCCGATGGAAATCGGCGGCCATGCCGGACAACCCATCCACCCCGGCCTCGCGCGCCAGTCGCATCACAAACGTCTCGGCAGAATCGTCGGCGGTATGGCCCAGCAGGATCGCGGCCATACCGTTTGCCGTGGCCCATTCGGCCATCAGGGAATACCGGGCATCGCGGGCATGGGCCTGCACATTGCCGCGCCCCTCCCAACCGCGCCATTGCAAGGTGGTGTGGGGAATGCCATGGGCGACGCAAAACGCGGCAACCTGCGCGGCCTCGGTCGCACTTTCGGGGCGCAAGCCGTGATCGACGGTCAAGGCGGCGATGCGGCCCGGAGCCACGGCATGGGCCAGATGCAGCAACGCCATGGAATCCCCGCCGCCAGACACTGCAACCGCAACCGGACCTGCGGGCAACGGCGTCAGAACCCGCCGCACCAGATCGCGCAACACAAGGTCGGCAGGCCGGTCCGTCGGGGTCACTGACACCCCAGATTGCGCATCGCGGACATCGCTTCGAGCGTGGCAGGGGCACCGGGGAACCGGGTGCCGACCTCGGTCAGGGTGATACAGGCGTCCTGCGTCTGGCCCAGACCGCCCAAGGTCACGCCCAGCTTGAACAAGGCATCAGCGGCCACCGGGCCGGCCTGATTGGCACTGAAACTTTCCAGATAGGCGCGGGCGGCATTGGTCAGTTCGCCCAGACCCTCGTGAGCCTCGCCCCGGACATAGGCGGCCTGCGGGCCTAGGGGCGAGCCGGGATAGGTCGTGCCAAAGGTCGCAAGGATGTCAACGGCGCCGCGAAAGTCACCGGACGCGAGCGCCCCCTGCGCCCGCTCAAAGTCCGATTGTTCACCAATAGCAAGGGCGGCACCGCCCGGCTGCGGGGCGGGCTGGGCGGTGGGGACGGACGCGGCACTGTCCACGCCACCCAGACTGGGGGTTTCGCCAAGGGTGGCAATGTCGCATCCGGGTTCCAGTTCACAGAGCCGGAATTCCAGATCGCCCACGCGGTTGGTGCCATCGGTGGTGATCCGGTTGATCCGGAACTCCAGTTCCTCGGTCTTGGAGGTCAGCCGTTGCAACTGGGCCTCAATGCTGTCCAGCCGTTCCAAGGGGGTGTTCCCAGCGACACCTTGGGTCAATTGACCCGAGGATGACAATTCGGACCGCAACCCTTGGATGGCGATATACAGGGTGGACAGTTCAGACCGGATATCGGCGAGGGTCTGGGTATCCTGCGCCACGGCGCTGCCGGCAAACGGCAAGCCCAGAACAATGGCCAGAACGCTGGCTGACTTGCGGATCATACCCCTACCCCCTTTACCGGTCTGACGGCTCAGCTCAACTGGCCAATCGAGATGACCGTAACCGCCCGACGGTTCTGCGAATAGCACGATTCGTCGGCGCACACAGCAATCGGGCGTTCCTTGCCATAGGACACGGTGCGGATACGGCCAGACGGGATGCCCTTGGAAATCAGGTATTCACGGACGGCGTTGGACCGGCGGGCCCCAAGGGCAAGGTTGTATTCGCGGGTGCCCTGTTCGTCGGCATGGCCTTCGATCACGGCAAGGTAGTCGGAATTGGTCATCAGCCACTGGGCCTGCCCGTCCAGCGTGGCCATGCCTTGGGCGGTCAGGGTGGACTGATCGACGACAAACAGAACGCGGTCGCCAATGGTTTGCTGGAAAAACGCAGGGCTGCGGGGATCGTTGGCGCCACCAAGGGTGGATTGGTCAATGCCGCTTCCGGCACCGGCGGCATTCGGATCGGTGCCGTTTGCGCCGCCGAACCGGTCGGGGCGGGTGCAGGCGGCGGTCGATAGGGCCAGAACGATCAGGGCGGCTTTGGTCATCATATGCATGGGATGTTCCTGCGTTTGTTGTTTGTGCTCGTTTGTATCGGGTATATCACGGGCGGCCCCCCTTTGGGAATCCGCCCTTTTTGCGGCTCAGCGTTGCAGCGGTCCCCAGCTTGGGTCCGAGGCGAAGCCGGATGTGGTCACCTGCCGCAAGTTGCGGCCAGAGATATCGACCGAAAACAGCGACGGGCCGCCGCCTGCGGTCAGGGGATCGCGGAAAAACATCAACACGCGGCCATTGGGGGCCCATGTCGGGGCTTCGTCCAGTTGGGACGCGGTCAGCAGGCGTTCTTCGGACCCGTCTGTGCGCATGACGCCGATATGGAACCGGCCAGCATTCTGTTTGGTAAAGGCAATCAGATCGCCGCGCGGTGACCAGACGGGGGTGCCATAGCGGCCCTCGCCAAAGGAAATCCGCTGCGCCTCGCCGCCGCTGGCCCCGGTGATATACAACTGGGATGTGCCGCTGCGGTCGCTTTCAAACACGATCCGGGTGCCATCGGGGGAAAACGATGGGGCGGTTTCGATCGACGGCGCGTCGGTCAGACGGCTGTGCTGGCCAGTGGTCAGATCGGTGCGCCACAGGTCGGTATTGCCGCCGCTGGCAAGGCTATAGATCACCTGCCGCCCATCCTGACTGAACCGGGGGGAAAACGACATCTCGCCGGGTTGGGTCGCGATCTGCTGGCGGCCTACATTGGCCACGTCCAGCACGTTGATCCGCGGGCTGCCGCTTTCATAGGTGGTATACAGCACGCGGTCGCCGGACGGAGAAAACCGGGGGGCCAGCACAAGGCTGCTGCTGTCGGTCAGATACTGCACATTGGCCCCATCATAATCCATGATGCCCAACCGCTTCTGGCGGTTGTCCTTGGGGCCGCTTTCGGCGACGAACACGACCCGGCTGTCAAAATATCCGCCTTCGCCGGTGATCCGGCTATAGACGGTGTCCGACACCTTGTGGGCCATCCGCCGCCAGCCATCGGTGGTGCCTGCAAATTGCAGCCCCTCGCCCATTTCGGCGCCCGAAAACACGTCATACAAACGGAACTTTACGGCGACCTGATTGCCCGACACGCTGACCGCGCCCACAATCAACGCTTGCGTGTTGATGGCGCGCCAGTCGGCAAAGGCTACGGGGGTGCCAAACGGCCCCGGCTGGCTGATGAACGCGGATGCGGGGATTTGCCGGAACAGGCCGGTGCCCGCCAGATCCTCGGCCACCACGCGGCTGATATCGGCAGCCAGTTGTTCGGACCCGCCCGTTTCAGGCTGAAACGTCGGGATCGCAAACGGCAGGGGTTCGATCACCCCGTCGGTGATGGTCAACCGCAGCGGTGTCTGGGCCGTGGCGACGCTGGCCAGCGGCCCGGCAACAACACTCGCCAGAAGGCAGGCAAAAAGGGTCTTGAACAGGGTCATCGGTCTATCCTTGGTCCGGTCTCTGGGTGCAATGGTGTGCTTTGCTAGTCAATAACAGGGTCTGTGGCCCCAACAGGGGAAAAATGGCGGAAAGCTGCCAAACGGATCATCGCAACCTCATCCCGCTGGGGTCGAACACCAGTTCGACGTCTTTCCACTGGTCGTATTTGTCGGCGGGCAGTTGGTAGCCGTTCGCGCCACAGCGGATGATGGCGCGGCGGGCGGTCTGGAACGCGGTGTTGGACTGCGCATCGGTGCCGCCCGTGGCGGACAGCATCCGCACGTCGCCGGTGACCTTGCCCGACTGGTCCAGACTGAACCCCACGGTCACCGTCACCCGCGCCCATTCGGCACCGGGGTCCACGTTCCAGCAGGAACTGACCGCCACGCGGAACGCATCCTGTTCGCCCCCGGTC
>JBGSIZ010000083.1:0-4120 GCA_041742255.1 Marivivens sp.
GCGCAGGCCCAGCATCGCGCGGGCTTGCTGCCATGTGGCGACGGGCCGGTCATGGCGGGCGCAAATGTCGGCGACCCGCGTCACTAGGGCGGCGTTGGACGGGGCCAGCGTGGATTTGTCCAGCCGGACGTTGTCCTCCAACCCGGTGCGGGCGTGACCGCCAGCGGCCACCGCCCATTCGTTCAAAACGATCTGGTTGGGACCAATCCCGGCGGCACACCACGGCGTGTCCGCGCCAAACAACCGATGCACCGTGTGGATGTAGTAGTCGAATACATCCCGGTCGGCAGGCATCGCATTTTTCACGCCCATGACGAATTGGACATAAGGGCGGGCGGCGATCTGACCCTTGTCCCACATATCCTTGGCCCGCAGGATATGGGACAGATCGAACGCCTCGATCTCGGGTTTGACGTCATGCGCGATCATTTCGGACGCAAGCCAATCCACCAGATCAGGTGGATTTTCATAGACTCGCGTCGGGAAATTGTTGGACCCCACCGACAGCGACGCCATGTCGGGCCGCAGGGGCAACATGCCGCCGCGCGCCTGTCCGGCACCAGACCGCCCGCCCGTGGACAGTTGCACGATCATGCCGGGGCAATGGGTGATGATGCCGTCCATCAGGGCCGCGAATTTGTCGGGGTCGGACGTGGGCGTTTCATCGTCGTTGCGCACATGGCAATGCGCGATGGAGGCCCCGGCCTCGAACGCGGCATGGGTGCTTTCGATCTGTTCGGCCACGGTGACGGGCACGGCAGGATTGTCGGCCTTGCGCGGCAACGACCCGGTGATGGCGACGCAGATAATGCAGGGTGTGGTCATGACGGGCCTTTCAGATGTCAAAGAATATCGTTTCGCCATCGCCTTGCAGGCGGATGTCGAAACGGTAGGTGGCGGGGGCGGTTTTCTGCGCTATCAGGGTGGGCACCCGGCCGCGGTGTTCGATCCGCGACAGGATGGGATCGGTGGCATTGGCGGCCTCCTCGTCCTCGAAATAGGCGCGGGTGTGCAGGCCAAGGTTGATGCCCCGCGCCACGATCCAGACCGTGATATGGGGGGCCTGCAAGCGACCATCGGGCCATGCGACCCGCCCCGGTTTGACCGTGTCGAACCGGAATGCCCCGGTGTCCATGTCGCCGGGGCTCCGGCCCCAGCCGGTGAAATGGGGATCGGCGTCGGCGTGCCCCGCAAACCGGCCCACAGCATCCGCCTGCCAGATTTCGACCATCGCATCGCGCAGGACGGTTCCGGTCCCGTCGATGACCGACCCGGTCAAGGTGATCTGGGTCCCCTGCACAGGTCCGGTGATCATCGTGGACCCCAGATCTGTCCCACCATACATCGCCATCCCTGAAAAATTCGGGGTGCATCCGATGTGGACATAAGGCCCGGCGGTTTGGGACGGGCTTTCCTTTCGATATCCAAGGTCCGCCATCACCCGCCCTCCTTGCGGTTTTCAAAATGGGTCTGGCGGCGGCCCCGCAACACAATGTCGAACCGATAGGCGCGGGCGTCCATCGGGATCGTCTGGGCCATGTCGAGCGTGGCAATCAGCCGTTCGACAGCGTCCCGCGACGGGATCGACCCCACAATCGGGCAATTCCAGATCATCGGATCGCCTTCGAAATACATCTGAGTAATCAGGCGCTGGGCAAAGCTGTGGCCGAACACGCTAAAATGGATATGAGCGGGCCGCCAATCGTTCGGGCCGTTGGGCCAGGGATAGGGGCCGGGCTGCACGGTGCGGAATTCATAGTGGCCGTCCGGCCCCGAGATGACCCGACCACAGCCGCCGAAATTGGGGTCAAGAGGGGCCAGATACCCCTCTTTCTTGTGGCGATACCTCCCGCCCGCATTGGCCTGCCACACCTCGACCAGCGCGCCCGCGACACCGCGCCCGGTTTCGTCCATGACGCGCCCCTGCACGACGATCCGCGGGCCAATCGCCATTTCGCCCGGCGCCGCAAAGTTCAGGATCATGTCATTGTCGAGTGGCCCCAGCATGTCATGCCCGAACACTGGCCCGGTTTCCTCGGACCTCGACGTGCCAAATGACAAAGGCGCCAATCGGGGCGACCGGGGCACGCTGGTTTTATACGGGGTGTGCAAGGCGGGCGGGTGCCAGTCCCTGTCGCGGGCGATGAAACCGGGGGTCATAGCGGCACCTCCATTTCGGCATAGGTTTGTTTGGCCAGTTTGATCGCATGATTGGCTTTTGGAACGCCCGCGTAAACAGCAACATGCATGAAGGCCTGCATCACCTCGGCGGGGGTGGCCCCGGTGTGGGCCGTGGCGCGGATATGCATCGGGATTTCTTCGAAATTCCCGGTGGCCGCCAGCAGGGCCAGCGTCAGCAGCGACCGATCCCGCCTGGATATGGTGTCATCGGCCCACAGAGTGCCCCACGCCGTTTCTGTAATCATCGTCTGAAACGGCGCGTCAAAGGCTGTCTTGGCAGCCTCGGCCCGGTCCACATGAGCGTCGCCCAGAACGTCGCGGCGCACCGCCATTCCTTTGGTCAGTTTGTCGGTCATGGTGTCCTTTCGGGGGTCAGTAGGGCAGACCCACATAATTTTCGGCCATCGCCTGTTGGGCGGCGTCATTGGTGCGCAGAAACTCGATCTCGGCTTGTTGCATCTTGAGGTCGAATTCCGACTGATCCGGATAGCGGTGCAGGAGGGACGAAAACCACCAACTGAACCGTTCGGCCTTCCACACGCGGGCGAGCGCCTTGGCGGAATAGCCGTCGATGCCGTCGGTCGTGCCCGCCTCGTAAAATTCGCGCAGCCCGGTATACAGGTAATGCACGTCGGATGCGGCAGTGTTCAGCCCCTTGGCCCCAGTGGGCGGCACGATATGGGCAGCGTCCCCGCACAGGAACAATCGGCCCCACCGCATGGGTTCGGTGACAAACGATCGCAGCGGCGCGATGGATTTTTCGATGCTGGGGCCCGTGACCAGTTTGGCGGCCTGATCCGCCGGTATCCGGCGTTTCAACTCGTCCCAGAATGCCGCGTCGGTCCAATCCTCGGGTTTGTCGGACAGCGAACACTGGATGTAATACCGGCTCAGGTTTTCATTGCGCATGGAACACAGGGCAAAGCCGCGGGGCGAATTGGCATAGATCAGTTCGTGGTTGACCGGGGGCGTGCGCGACAGGATGCCGAGCCAGCCAAAGGGATACACCTTTTCATACTCGCGCCGCACGCTCAGGGGGATGGTCTGGCGGCTCACCCCGTGGAACCCGTCGCAGCCCGCGACGAAATCGCAGTCAATCCGGTGGTCGCCCTCGGGCGTGCGAAACGCGACGTGGGGCGCATCGGTGTCGGCCCCATGGATGACCACATCGTCCACGTTGAACAATGTGGTGCCCCCCGTCGCCTCGCGGGCATCATACAGGTCGCGGGTCACCTCGGTCTGGCCATAGACCATTACGGTTTGTCCGGTGTGTTTTGCAAAATCAATGCGGAACAGGGTGTCGCCGCTGGAAATCAGGGTGCCGTCATGAATGAACCCTTCGCGGTCCATCCGGTCGCCCACGCCTGCTTCGCGCAGAAGGTCGGTCAGCCCACGTTCCAGCACACCCGCGCGGATGCGCGATAGGACATAATCCCGCGTCTTGCGCTCCAGCACGATGCTGTCGATCCCGCGCCGGTGCAGCAATTGCCCCAGCAACAAACCGGACGGACCGCCCCCGATAATGACCACTTGCGTTTTCATGGCTGATTTCCCCCTAGGGCCAATTTGCCTGCTAGGAAAGCGCATGTAAAATGACATAACTGGGTAGATAGTTACCAGTTTTGGACATGAAATGGATCGTCGGATCAAATTGCGCCATCTGGAGGCGTTCACAGGCATTGTGCAGGCGGGCAGTTTGCGGGCCGCGGCGGCCCGGTTGAACCTGACCCAACCCGGCATGTCCCGAACCCTGCGCGAACTGGAGGACGCCTTGGGTCAGACCCTGATGACCCGCGACAGGGGGGGTGTTGTTCTGACGCCTGCGGGCGATGTGTTTCTGACCTTTGCCGCGCAAAGCATGGCCGCACTGGATCAAGGGGTGGCGAGCCTGCAAACCGCGTCCCGCGCCGGTCCGCCAATTCGCATTGGGGCGCTGCCC
>JBGSIZ010000084.1:0-2301 GCA_041742255.1 Marivivens sp.
CTCGTAGGAACCGAGCGTCTCCGGATCGTCGGAGTTGATGTCGTCGTTGGCGCTGAAGTCGAGGAAGACCAGATCCGGTTTGCGGCTCAGCACATCGCGCTCGACGCGGAACACCCCGAGCTGTGAGCCGGTGCCGCCGATGGCGGCGTCATGGCAGCGGATCGGCGCCTTGGGATAGCGTTTGGCCAACAGGTCGGCGACCACCGGGTCCGGGTCACAGGCGCGGCGGGTGTCCAGACTGACGTGGATCAGCATGTGTTCCCCCGTGGCGAGCAACCTGTCGCCTGCCCACATCCGGTGGAACAGGTGCAGTTTCTTGCCCGCCCCCAACAAAACCTGTGTGTCGATGCGCACGGACGCGCCCGCGCGCACCTCGTCCAGATGGCGGATATGGGTTTCGGCGGTGAAAAAACTGCGACCCCCCGCGATATAGGCGGCGTCGCACCCCACCAGCAGCATCATCTGATCGGTTGCATCGCCAAAAATCTGCAAATACCGGGCCTCATTCATGTGGCCGTTGTAATCGGTCCAGTCGAGCGGGACGGCGCGCGTCACGGTCACAATCGGCTGGGTCAGATCGGGCACCGCGTCCAGCGTCCGGGGCAGCGTGGTCATCCGGGCGTCTTGTGCGCGCAACGCCCGGCCCGCCCCCCAATCCTGCGCCCGCAGACCACGCAGAATGGTCACCAGATTATTGTCGCGAATCTGTTCCAGTTCGCGGATGCCATAGCGCCCCGATTGCGCATCCGATTGCGCGGCGATGGTATCAATCAGGTCGTCGGTCAGGTCGGGAACATCCGTCAACCGTGTCCATGGCCAAGACAGGCACGGGCCGAACTGTTCGATGAAATGGCGCATCCCGGCCTCGCCCCCGGCAATCCGGTAGGTTTCAAACAGCCCCATCTGCGCCCACCGCAGACCGAACCCATAGCGGATCGCGTCGTCAATTTCCGCCGTCGTGGCGATCCCGTCGCGGACCAGCCACAAGGCCTCGCGCCAGACGGATTCCAGCAGACGATCGGCGATATGGGCGTCGATTTCCTTGCGGATGTGCAGCGGAAAACACCCGATCCCGGTCAGTATATCCTTAGCTGTATCAATAACTTCCGGCGTGTTCTTGATGCTTGGCACCAACTCCACCAGCGGCAACAGATAGACCGGGTTGAACGGGTGCGCGACGATGATCTGTCCGGGCCGTTTGGCGCAGTCCTGCAACTCGGACGGTTTGAACCCGGATGTGGACGACCCGATGATTGCATCCGCTGAACAATGCGCCTGAAGCGTTTGATATACCTTGTGTTTCAACTCCAACCGCTCGGGCACGCTTTCTTGGATCCACGCGGCCCCCGCCACGCAATCGGACATTGTGGCGTGAAACGACAACTGCCCCTCAACGGGCATCGCGACATCGGACAAACCGGGCAGCGACCGGCGGGCGTTGGTCAACACGGCCTCGACCTTGCGGGCAGCGTCCGGGGCGGGGTCGAACACCCGCACATCCCATCCCATCAGCAAAAACCGCGCGGCCCATCCGCCGCCGATCACGCCGCCGCCGATGATGGCCGCTGTTTTGGTCATGTCAGACAATGGGAACCGGTCAAAGCGTGCCGGGGGTGGCAACCGGATCGGCGGGATGCGCAAATTCCTGCGAATCGTCGATCTGCGCGTTGACCGTCACGGACGGGTCGCAGGCATACATCGGACTGCCCTGATCGTGGATCAGCAACCCGCGCCGCGCCTTGCATTCGTCATAGGACATCCGCGCCCCACCCAACACGAGGTATTCCTTGTAAGCGCTTGTTGTGCCAGCAGAACCCGGTCCAGCCACAGGCGTCAATCCGGCCTCGACACAGGCCGTCAACGTCGCGGCCACAAGGCCAAGGCTCAGGATTGTGGTCAGGCGTGACATGGGCGCATCTCCGTTCGTTCCACCTATACTATCCGCAATCCGCGCCGATTTCACCCATTGCCGTGCGGGGGTCGGCCAATTTGTGCTGTTGCGGCCTACGGCACAGGTCCGAACCGGCCCAGATCATAGCCGTTGAAATCCAGAATCTCGCGCGCGGCGGCGGTCCGGTCCCGGCTGGCCTGCCCCGGTCGGTCCATGATCCACCCGAACCGGCCATCGGGGGTGCCCACAACGGCGGTGCGGAAATCGTCATCCACCCACAGCACCCACAGGTCCAGCGGGGACGCGCCGCGCGATATCATCCGATACCGCGACGGGCCCGTCAGAACGGTGTCAAAGGCGATGGCGCGGTCACCTTGCGGCACCTGCCACCGCATCCCGGCGCCGTTCTG
>JBGSIZ010000085.1:0-4120 GCA_041742255.1 Marivivens sp.
ACGCCCCAATCCAAGAAACGCGCCCGTCAGAACGAATCCCGTTTCGCGATCAACAAATCCCGCCGTTCGCGGATTCGCACCTTTTTGCGCAAGGTGGAGGAGGCGATCGCCTCTGGCGACAAGGATTCGGCCACAGCGGCGTTGCGCGCAGCACAGCCCGAACTGATGCGCGGCGTGACCAAAGGCGTGGTTCACAAGAATACCGCCGCCCGCAAGATGTCCCGGCTGTCGTCGCGGGTCAAATCGCTGGCCTGATTCCATGCGGCCCGGTGCGGGCCAACGGCGTCAAGACACCAATCCAAGGCGTGCCCGAAAGGGCGCGCTTTTCTGCTTTCCGGTCACAGGTTCGGCAGGTTTCCGGCCATTCCGCAGGGGCCAGGGGATTCTATTTGGCCAATCCCCGAGTCAAGCGCGTTGTTATGTTGAAGCCCTCCGCAGCGGCTTGCTAGTTTGCTCCAGCGACTCACATCGCACCTTGGGGGAACTTGGTGAAGGACGGACAAATCGGCCCGCAAACTGGCAATGAACCGCCAGCTGACTCTAGGGGCATGATCGTTCCACCCAGTTAAGTGTTTGGGACCACGTTGCCACACGTCGGTCACATCGCTGTCTGCTGACACATGCCATCAGGCGTGCTGTCACTCATTGGTAAACGACCGGGTGGATTTTTCCGCTCGGGATTTCGAAACAGCCGGCTGCGCCCCGCGATGGGTGATCCGGGTGGATCGAAACGTGTTTTTTGACGACCCCGCCAAATTTTCGGCGGGGCGAAATGGATGATTGGGACAGGACGGCGAATGACCAAGGACACATGGGGGCAGGTGCGTGAAAATCTCCGCAACACGATCGGCGCGGGGAACTACACCAACTGGATCGAACCAATCGATTGCTCTGACCTGTGTGAAGGGGTCGCGACGCTGACGGTGCCGACCACGTTCATCGGCAACTACGTCTCGCAGAATTATGGCGACCAGATCGTGTATCACTTCAACCGGCTGGGGCATCCCGTGTCGCGGTTGGCCTTCACGGTGGGTGGCAAGGGGCGTCCGGCAGCGGCACCCGCAACGCGCCCCGTATCCAGCCCCGCCGTGGCCAACGGGCATGACGACGACATGCCCGGATCGCCCATTGATGCGCGCTTTACCTTTGACACCTTCATTGTCGGCAAACCCAACGAACTGGCCCACGCCGCCGCGCGCCGCGTCGCCGAAGGCGGGCCGGTCACGTTCAACCCGCTGTTCCTCTATGGTGGGGTGGGTCTGGGCAAGACGCACCTCATGCACGCCATCGCGCATGAACTGACCCGGCGCGACCCCACATTGAACGTGGTCTATCTGTCCGCCGAACAATTCATGTGGCGGTTCATCACAGCACTGCGCGAACGCAAGATGATCGACTTCAAGCAATTGTTCCGGTCGGTTGACGTGCTGATGGTGGACGACGTGCAATTCATCGCCGGCAAGGACAGCACCCAAGAGGAATTCTTTCACACCTTCAATGCGCTGGTGGACGGTCAGAAACAGATCATCATTTCGGCCGACCGCGCCCCCGGCGAGATCAAGGATCTGGAGGATCGGATCCGGTCCCGTCTGCAATGCGGTCTGGTCGTGGACCTGCACCCCACAGATTACGAACTGCGGATCAACATCCTGCAAACCAAGGCCAAGGTGTATATGGCGCAATATCCCGGCCTGACCGTTGGGGACGGGGTGCTGGAATTTCTGGCGCACCGGATTTCAACCAACGTCCGCGTCCTCGAAGGCGCGCTGACGCGGCTCTTTGCCTTTGCGTCGCTCGTGGGCCGGGAAATCACGCTCGATCTGGCGACCGATTGTCTGGCGGACGTTCTGCGGCAGTCCGATCGCAAGGTCACGGTCGAGGAAATCCAGCGGCGGGTGTCCGAACATTACAATATCCGCCTGTCGGACATGATCGGACCCAAGCGGGTGCGCACTTATGTCCGGCCCCGTCAGGTGGCGATGTATCTGGCCAAAACGATGACATCGCGCAGCCTGCCGGAAATCGGGCGGCGGTTTGGCGGGCGGGATCACACCACGATCATGCACGGCGTCAAACGCATCGAAGAACTCAAAGCGACCGACAGCCAGATGGCGGATGACCTCGAACTGTTGCGCCGCTCGCTCGAAGCCTGAAAAGGAACGAGTTTACAGTCGCTCGGCGCTTGACGGCCCGGCAACACTCACGGACAGTCACACGAAATCACTTGAGCCGGTGGGAGAAACCAGTAGGTTTCACCTCCCGGTGACGTGTCACCGGAACATGGCGGAGCAAGGCACATGAAATTCAGTATCGAACGCGCAGCACTGCTCAAGGCGGTCGCGCAGGCACAGTCCGTGGTTGAACGGCGCAACACTATCCCGATCCTCGCCAACGTCCTGATCGAGGCCGAAGGAAACACGGTGCAATTCCGCGCCACCGATCTGGATATCGAGGTCGTGGACCGGGCCACCGCGATGGTTGAGCGGGGCGGGGCGACCACGGTGTCGGCCGTCACCTTGAACGAGATCGTGCGCAAACTGCCCGATGGGGCCTTGGTCACGCTCACCGATCACGCCCAGACCGGGCGGCTCACGATCGAGGCGGGGCGCTCGAACTTTTCTTTGGCAACGCTGCCGCGCGAAGATTTCCCGGTGATGGCATCGTCTGACTATGCCACCAACTTTTCCATCGAGGCGCCAAAACTGCGCCGCCTGTTCGACAAATCCAAATTTGCCATCTCGACCGAAGAAACCCGATATTACCTTAACGGCGTTTACATGCATGTGGCGGACGGGGACGGTAGCAAGATGCTGCGCTGTGTGGCCACTGACGGACACCGGCTCGCCCGGATCGACAGCGACCTGCCCCCCGGTGCCGAAGGCATGGCTGGCGTGATCGTGCCGCGCAAAACGGTGGGCGAACTGCGCAAACTGCTGGACGACGACGATATGAAAATCGCCGTGTCTGTCAGCGAAACCAAGGTGCGGTTTGCCACCCCCGACATCACCCTGACGTCCAAGGTGATCGACGGCACATTCCCCGATTACACGCGGGTTATCCCCACCGGCAACACCCGCCGGTTGGAGGTCGACGCCAAGGAATTCGCCCGCGCCGTGGACCTTGTGGCCACCGTGTCCTCCGAACGGTCGCGCGCGGTGAAACTGTCCTTGGACGAAGACCGGCTGGTGCTGTCGGTCAACGCCCCCGACAGCGGTGCTGGCGAGGCTGAACTGGCCGTGGCCTATGGCGATGAACGGCTGGAGATTGGGTTCAACGCCAAATACCTGCTGGAAATCGCCAGTCAGGTAGACCGTGAAAACGCCGTGTTCCTGTTCAATTCGTCCGGCGATCCGACCCTGATGCGCGAAGGCAACGACACCAGCGCGGTCTATGTCGTGATGCCGATGCGCGTGTGACGTGACGGGCTTTGAGGCAAAGCCCGGCCTCCGGCGGAGGTATTTGGGACGAGATGAAGCACAAGGCTGCGCGGGATGAGCGGCCTTTTCCTTTGTGGCCTGACCATGTCCCATTTCCGGTCGCACCGCCGCACAGTTCTAGAGGTGGATGCCCGGCCTGTCGCGTTGCACGGTCCCAACGGGGCGGGTAAAACCAACCTGCTGGAGGCCGTCAGCCTGTTGTCGCCGGGTCGGGGTCTGCGCCGGGCCGCTACCGATGATCTGGTGCGCCGACCCGAGGCGTTGGGGTGGAAGGTCACGGCGGTTCTGCACTCCCTCCACCAGGTCCATGAGGTCGAAACATGGGCCGAACCCGGCGGCGCGCGACAGGTCCGATTAGACGGCAAGGCGGCCCCGCAGGTGGCGCTGGGCCGGATCGCGCGGATCTTGTGGCTGGTCCCGTCGATGGACCGCCTCTGGATCGAAGGGGCGGATGGCCGCCGCCGCTTTCTGGACCGCGCCACGCTCAGTTTTGAACCCGGACACGCGGATGCTGTGCTGGCCTATGACAAGGCGATGCGCGAACGCAATCGCCTGCTCAAGGATATGGTGCGGGACGCGCCGTGGTATGCAGCGCTCGAGGCGCAAATGGCCGATGCGGCCGTGACGATTGACCGAAATCGACGCGCCGCCATTGCGCAATTGACGGCGGCACAGGACGCGGC
>JBGSIZ010000086.1:0-2416 GCA_041742255.1 Marivivens sp.
ATCGTGGATATGCCGCTGATGCATGTGCTGGTGGCGTTTGCGCCGGGGGGGCTGGAAACCATGGCGGCCATCGGGGTGGCGATCGGGGCCAACACGGGCTTTGTGGCGGCGGCGCATGTGGGCCGGCTGGTGCTGTTGTCGGTGCTGGTGCCGGCACTTTTGGCCTACAGCCGCAAACGGGACGAACGGGACACCCCGTAACAACGATTGCACGCGCTCGCGCCATGGGCCAATATCCCCCGGCATCAGGGAGACAGCCATGCGCAAATTCCTCGTCGTGCTGGATGACAGCCGGGAATGCCTGAACGCGATGCGTTTTGCGGCCATGCGGGCGGCAAACACAGGCGGCGGCGTGGAAATCCTGTCGGTCATTCCACCGGACGATTTCAACCACTGGATCGGTGTGGGGGAAATCATGCGCGAAGAGGCCCGGGAACGGATCCGCGCGCATTTCGAGGTGTTCGCGAAATGGATGCGGGACAAACAGGGGATCGACCCGACGCTGGTGATCCGCGAAGGCGAGGTCGTGCCGGAAATCCTTGCCCAGATCTGGGAAAACCCGGACATTGGCGTTCTCGTGCTGGGGGCGGCGACCGACAACAAGGGGCCAGGGCCCATCGTGACGCAACTCACGCGGTCCTCGGGCAGCCTGCCGATCCCCGTCACCATCGTTCCGGGCGACATGTCCAAGGAACGGTTGGAAAAAATCACCTGAGATTTCGGTAACATTCGGGCCAATCGGGTCACGGCGGCGCGGCTGGCCGTGAAACGGCGGCCATCACGTTATTGCGTTCACTCAAAGGGCGTGAACGGCGGGCTCGGGCATCCGGACCATTCGAACCCAGTTCTGCGCATCCGCGCACCCCACCCGTTCACGGCCGAACGGAACCCACCCCCCGTTACATCCCCGTCATATTACAAGGGGCAGACATAGTCACATCGCAGTCGTTTTTTCGTGATGTTTCAACGGGTTTCCTTTCGGGGCCCGGCACCCGAAATGTCATTCATCGAAGGCAGGCAACACCGCCTACCTCTCGCAAACCGCGGATCCTCCGCACCAAATTATCCCGAAAGGATACATCATGCGTTCCATCTCTTATGCTCTGATCGCCGCCACTGCTGCCGTTATCGGCACTGCCACCGTGGCCTCTGCCGCCGACAACTACTTCGCCGCTGGCGGCAACGTCGAAGCCATGCGTGACAACGCCCAGTTCGGCTATGACCTCGGCTTCGTGAAAACCAGCGGTGCAGGCGTGGTCGAACTCTACGACTTCACCGGCGGCAGCGAAGGCGCGCTGTTGGGCACTGAGGCCGTGTCGGCCGGGGCCAACGGCAAGGTGCTTGTGGACGTGACGGGCGCGACCGAACAGCGCGTTCTGGCCAAGATCGTTGTGGACGGCGAAATCGTCGCGACCAAGGTCTACCACATCAACCAGAATTAATCTGACGCACCCGCGCGCGCACTTGCGCACACCGCGTTTCACCGGGTCGGGGGGCTTTGCACCCCGGCCCGTTTGAGTGTTTAGAATGGTTCCAAACCTTGACACACCGCGCTCTCGGGCGCATATGTATTGCCTGACAGAAAAGGTTGGCTTCCCATGTTCATCCAAACCGAATCCACGCCAAACCCGGCCACGCTGAAATTCCTGCCCGGCGAAACCGTGCTTGAGGTTGGCACCGCCGACTTCCCCACAGCCGAGGCGGGGGCGAAATCGCCGCTGGCATCGCGGATTTTCGCAACGGGCAACGTGGCGGGCGTGTTTTTTGGGATCGACTTTGTGACGGTCACCAAAACGGCGGATGCCGAATGGGACCACATCAAACCGGCGATCCTTGGCGCGATCATGGAACACTATCAATCTGGTCAAACGGTGATGGACGGCGGCCACAAGGCTACGTCGGGTCATGCCGAACACACCGGCGAAGACGCGGCAATCGTCAACCAGATCAAGGAATTGCTGGACACGCGCGTGCGGCCTGCCGTGGCGCAGGATGGCGGCGACATCACCTTTCACGGCTTTGAACGGGGCGTCGTTTATCTGCACATGCAAGGGGCCTGTGCAGGCTGCCCGTCCTCGACCCTGACGCTCAAGATGGGGATCGAAAACCTGCTGCGGCACTACATCCCCGAAGTGACCGAGGTGCGGCCGGTCGCGGCCTGATCCGCGTCCTGCCATGACCGGGCCGACCCTTCTCGCGTTTGACACGTCCTCGGCGCATTGCGCGGTGGCGGTTCTGGTCGGCGGACAAACGACACTCATCATCGAACCCATGCAGCGCGGACAGGCGGAACGCCTGATGCCCCTGCTGGACGCCGTTCTGGCGCAGGCGGGCACGACATGGGGCGCGCTGGACGGCATCGCGGTCTGCACCGGTCCGGGCAACTTTACCGGCATCCGCATCGCGGTGGCGGCGG
>JBGSIZ010000087.1:0-29459 GCA_041742255.1 Marivivens sp.
GACGGCGCTGGCGGTCGGCATCGCGGTGTCAGTGGGGCAGTATCTGGCGACCCTGCTGATCGGCGGGGGCCGGGTGCAGACGCTCACGACCGAGGCCGTGGCGCTGGCATCGGGCGGGGACAGACGGGCGATCGGGCTATACGCGCTGGTGCAGACGTTGGCGGCCTTGCTGCCGTTCTGGCTTGCCACACGGTTGCCCGATATCCTGTGGCGAAACCGGCAAGGATTGCGGCATGGCTAAGGGGCTGACACTCGATCAAGTGACGATCCGGCAAGGGGCGCAGGTGCTGTTGTCGGTAGACACGCACATCGACCCGGGACAGGTTGTGACGCTGATGGGGGCGTCGGGGTCGGGCAAATCCACGCTTCTGGCGTGGCTCACGGGCAATCTGCCACCAGCGTTCAGCGCGTCGGGGCGCGTGAGGCTGGACGGGCGGGACATCACCGGGGCGATGCCACAGGATCGGTGCCTTGGGATTCTGTTTCAGGACGATCTGTTGTTCCCGCACCTGTCGGTCGGGGGCAATCTGTCCTTCGGGCTCAAGGCGGGGGGCAACCGGACAACGCGCAAGGCACGGATCGCGGCAGCCTTGGCCGAGGTGGGTCTGGACGGCATGGCAGACCGGGACCCGGCCACGTTGTCAGGGGGGCAACGGGCGCGGGTGGCGCTAATGCGGATGCTGTTGTCGGACCCGCACGGGCTGCTTCTGGATGAACCATTTTCGCGGCTGGACGCAGACCGTCGGGCACAAGTGCGGGACCTTGTGTTCGAACGGGCGCGGGCGCGGGGGCTGCCGGTTCTGATGGTCACCCACGACGCGGACGATGCACAGGCGGCAAACGGTCCGATCCTGCGGGTGTAGGCCCGAAATTCCTGCGATTGGGCCTTGTCAGAGCCTGCAATCCCGCGAAATTTCATCAATCAACGCCATCGCGGCCGGGGTCTGTCGGCTGCCGCTGCGGGTCAGGACACCAAACGATGGCACCTCCAGACCCAGATCGTCTGGGATCCTCGCGAACTTGTCCCCGGCAAACTGTTGGGCCACGGGCAACGCCACGGCAGCCACGGCATCGCTGTCCCGGATCAGGGCAAGGGTCAGCAGAAACGATGCGGTTTCCACGGGCACCCGTGGCATCGGCAGGCCCAGCGCCAGCAACCGGGCCACGACGGTCTGGCGCAGAATGGCCTCGGGTTCGGGCAGAACCCAATCCTGCGCCATCAACGTGGCGCGGGGGGGCACTCGAACACCAGCCAGCGGATGACCTGCACGCGCCAGCAATGCCAGTGGTTCGGTGCCGATGGGGCGCATATCCAGCAATCCGGGGCGGGTGCCCACCGGAACGCGGCCCAATGCCACGTCGATCCGGCCTTCGGTCAACATCAGGCAAAGGGTATCGCTTGGCGCGACATCGACCCCTACGGTGATGCCGGGGCGGGCGGCGCGGATCCGGCGAATGGCGGGCAACACGATATCCAGCGCGGGACCGGTGACAGACCCGATCCGGACATGACCCTGCGCGCCCTTTTGCATCTCGGCCAATTCGCGCCCGGCTTCGTCCAGTTCCAGCAATATGCGGCCTGCGCGCCGGGCAAGCGCGGCACCATCTTCGGTCAAGACGACCCCGCGCCCGGTGCGAAGCCGGATCGGGCGGCCCACAATCCGCTCCACCTCGCCAATCAGACGGGACGCGGCGGGTTGGGCGATGCCCAACAGATGGGCTGCGGCACCGATCTGCCCGGTTTCCGCCAATCCGGCCAACACCCGCAAGTGGCTGATCTTCAGTCCCTTGCGCAAAAGATCCGGATCCATTGGTATACCAGTTTTGTTATAGCATGATCATGATATAGTCCTTGTATTGGATGAATGGGGACGGTTCAACAGATCTACCCCCACCCTGTCAGCAAAGGTCGCCCCATGCCCTTCACACCCGCGCCATGGCCCCGCAAACTCCGGTCTCAGGAATGGTTCGGGGGCACGTCCAAGGATGCGATTTACCATCGCGGCTGGATGAAAAATCAGGGGCTGCCGCATGACCTGTTTGACGGGCGGCCAGTGATCGGCATCCTGAATACATGGTCTGAACTGACGCCCTGCAACGCGCACCTCAACGATCTGGCGCAGCGGGTCAAACATGGCATCTATGAGGCCGGGGGTTTCCCGGTGGAGGTGCCCGTGTTTTCGGCCTCCGAATCCGCGTTCCGGCCCACCGCGATGATGTTCCGCAATCTGGCGGCCATGGCGGTTGAGGAAGCGATGCGCGGGCAACCGATGGACGGCTGCGTCCTGCTGGTGGGTTGTGACAAAACGACGCCCAGCCTCCTGATGGCGGCGGCTTCGACCGACATTCCGTCTATCGTCGTGACGGGCGGGCCGATGCTCAACGGCTATTATCGCAATGAACGGGTCGGGTCCGGCACCCACATCTGGCGCTTCTCCGAGGCGGTCAAGGCAGGCACCATGACGGTCGAGGAGTTCGCCGAGGCGGAAACCTCCATGTCGCGCTCGCCGGGGTCGTGCAACACCATGGGCACCGCGTCCACCATGGCCTCCATGGCCGAGGCGTTGGGCATGGCCCTGTCTGGCAACGCCGCAATTCCCGCCGTGGACAGCCGCCGCCGGGTCATGGCGCATCTGACCGGACGGCGGATCGTTCAGATGGTCAAGGATGACCTGAAACCGTCCGATATCCTGACCAAACCGGCATTTGAAAACGCGATCCGCACAAACGCGGCCATCGGCGGGTCCACCAATGCCGTCATTCACCTGCTGGCCATCGCGGGCCGGGTCGGCATCGACCTGACGCTGGACGACTGGGACCGCTGCGGGCGCGACGTTCCCACGATCGTCAACCTCATGCCATCGGGCAAATACCTGATGGAGGAATTCTTTTACGCAGGCGGCCTGCCCGTCGTGATCCAGCGTCTGGGCGAGGCCGGGTTGCTGCACAAGGACGCGCTCACCGTGTCCGGGGACACCATGTGGGATCAGGTCAAGGATGTGGTCAATCACAACCCCGACGTGATCCTGCCCACCGAAAATGCGCTCACCCAATCGGGGGGCGTCGTTGTGGTGCGGGGCAACCTTGCGCCCAAGGGTGCGGTGCTGAAACCGTCGGCGGCGACGCCCGCTCTCATGGTCCACCGGGGCCGCGCGGTCGTGTTCGAGGATATCGACGATTACAAGGCGCGGATCAACGACGAGGATCTGGATATCGACGAAACCTGCGTCATGGTCCTGAAAAACTGCGGGCCCAAGGGGTATCCGGGCATGGCCGAAGTGGGCAATATGGGCCTGCCGCCGAAAATCCTGCGCAAGGGGATCACGGACATGGTCCGTATCTCGGACGCGCGGATGTCGGGCACGGCCTATGGCACCGTGGTCCTGCACACCTCGCCCGAGGCTGCGGCGGGCGGGCCGCTCGCGGTGGTGCGCAATGGGGACATGATCGACCTTGATGTGCCCAACCGGCGACTGCACCTCGACATTTCCGACGACGACCTCGCCGCACGTCTGGCCGCATGGGAACCGACCCACGACACCTTTGCGTCGGGCTATGGCTGGTTGCACCAGAAACACGTCGAAGGGGCGGACACCGGGGCCGACCTCGATTTCCTCAAGGGCTGCCGGGGCAACCCCGTGGGCAAGGACAGCCATTGATGAAACTGGCGCTCGTGGGCATCGGCAAGATCGCGGTGGACCAACACATCCCCGCGATCAACGGTTCGGCAGACTGGACACTTGCGGCCACGGTCAGCCGGTCGGGCCGGGTGGACGGGGTTCCCGCCTACACCGACATAGACACTATGTTGGCGGAAAACCCGGATATCGGCATGGTCAGCCTTGCCTTGCCGCCCGTCCCCCGCTTTGCCTATGCGCAAGCGGCGCTGCGGGCGGGACGGCACGTTATGCTGGAGAAACCGCCGGGGGCGACCTTGGGAGAGGTCCACGCGCTGCAATCGCTGGCACAGGCCAACGCCGTGAGCCTTTACGCGACATGGCATTCGCGTGCCGCACGGGCCGTTGCGGCGGCGCGGACGTGGCTGGCCGATAAATCGGTGGACAGCGGGCAGATCACATGGCGCGAAGACGTGCGAAAATGGCATCCCGGTCAGGACTGGGTGTTTGAACCCGGCGGCATGGGGGTGTTCGACCCCGGCATCAATGCGCTGTCGATCCTCACGGAAATTCTGCCGATGCCTTTGCATGTGGTGTCGGCAAATCTCGACTATCCCGAAAACCGCGACACGCCGATCGCGGCACGCATCACCTTTTCCAACCGGATCACCGCCGATTTCGACTGGCGGCAAGAAGGCCCGCAAACCTGGGATATCGAAGTGCAGACAAACGCGGGGCGGCTGGCGCTGCGGATGGGGGGCAATCGGCTGGAAATCGACGGCGAACAAACGACAGGCAACGATGACATCATGGGCGAATATCCTGCCCTGTATGCCCGGATGGCGGACCTCGTTAAAACCGGGCAATCGGACGTGGATCTGTCGCCCATGGTGCATGTGGCGGACGCCCTGACGCTGGGGCGGCGGGTCAACGTGGCGGCGTTCGACTTCTGACGGCACGCCTCCGCGCAGAATCGCAAAATTTACCAATTGATAAAAAATTCGGCTGTGGCAGACTGACAGGTAACAACCCGTTCACAGGGAACCGCCATGCCCAACCCGATGACCCCCGGACTTGCCGCAGGCCGCCTGCCTGCGGACACCATCGCGCAGAACTTTACAGCCCTGCACGCGCCCTATGCGGCACACGAGGTCGCCGTGGCCGCCGACCGGTGCTATTTCTGCCATGATGCGCCTTGCATCACGGCTTGCCCCACGTCCATCGACATCCCGCTGTTCATCCGGCAAATCCAGACAGGCACGCCCGCGGCTGCGGCGAAAACGATCCTGTCCCAGAATATCCTTGGGGGGATGTGCGCGCGGGTTTGCCCCACGGAAACGCTTTGTGAACAGGCCTGCGTGCGCGAAACCGCCGAGGGGAAACCGGTCGAAATCGGTCGTCTGCAACGCTTTGCCACCGATACGCTGATGGCACAGCAGGGGCATCCGTTCACCCGGGCACCGTCCACGGGGAAACGGGTTGCGGTGGTGGGGGCGGGTCCGGCCGGGCTCGCCTGCGCGCACCGTCTGGCCATGCTGGGGCATGACGTGACCCTGTTTGATGCGCGGGCAAAATCCGGCGGGCTGAACGAATTCGGGATCGCGGCCTACAAATCCACCGACGATTTCGCCGCGCGAGAAGTCGAATGGCTGTTGGGCATCGGCGGGATCACGGTCCAACACGGTGTGACGCTGGGCGCGGACCTGTCGCTTGACCTGCTGCGGTCGGATCATGATGCGGTGTTCCTTGGCGTGGGCTTGGGCGGGGTGAACGCGCTCCGGGCCCCGGGCGACGACCTGCCGGGCGTGCGCGATGCGGTTTCCTTTATCGCGGACCTTCGGCAAACCCGCGACCTGACGACCCTCCCCGTCGGGCGCAACGTGGTGGTGATCGGCGGCGGCATGACCGCCGTTGATGCCGCCGTGCAGTCAAAACTGCTGGGGGCCGATACGGTCACCATCGCCTATCGGCGCGGGCGCGATCAAATGAGCGCGAGCCGCTATGAACAGGATCTCGCGGCGTCCCACGGGGTCCGGTTGATGTTCAACGTCATGCCAAAGGCGGTGCATGGCACCGGGTCCGTGGCCGAGGTTGAACTGGAATACACGACCCAAGTGGATGGAAAACCGCACGGCACGGGCGAGGTGATCCGCCTCCCCGCCGATCAGGTGTTCCGGGCCATTGGTCAGACCCTGACCACCGATGCCGGCCTGATGGTGACGGGTGGCAAAATCGCCGTGACCGGGGCCGGGCGCACCTCGGTTCCCGGTGTCTGGGCCGGTGGGGATTGCGCCACCGGCGGCGATGACCTGACCGTGACAGCCGTGGCTGAGGGCCGCGATGCCGCGATGGATATTCACGCAACGCTGCAAAACCATACCGCCGCAATACCGACGTAAAACCGACGCGATATCACAGCCCCGATTTGGGGCAGGAGGACCCCATGTCCGACCTTCGTTCCAATTTTCTGGGCATCAAATCCCCCAACCCGTTCTGGTTGGCCTCTGCCCCGCCCACAGACAAGGAATACAACGTCCGCCGCGCGTTCGAGGCCGGGTGGGGCGGCGTCGTCTGGAAGACACTGGGGTCCGAAGGCCCCCCCGTGGTCAACGTCAACGGCCCCCGCTATGGCGCGATCTGGGGGGCAGACCGCAGGCTGCTGGGCCTGAACAATATCGAACTGATCACCGACCGCCCGCTCGAGGTAAATCTGAGGGAAATCAAGGCGGTAAAGCGGGATTACCCCGACCGTGCGATGATCGTGTCGATCATGGTCCCCTGCGAAGAGGCCGCGTGGAAGGCCATTCTGCCACTGGTAGAGGACACCGGTGCGGACGGGATCGAGCTGAACTGCGGCTGCCCGCACGGCATGTCCGAACGCGGTATGGGTGCCGCCGTAGGGCAGGCCCCCGACCTGATCGAGATGATCACCCGCTGGTGCAAACAGACCACCCGCATGCCCGTGATCGTGAAACTGACGCCCAATATCACCGATATCCGTGGTCCGGCGCGGGCCGCAAAACGGGGTGGCGCGGATGCGGTCAGCCTGATTAACACAATCAGTTCAATAACTTCTGTGAACCTCGACAGCATGTCGCCCGAACCGTCCATTGATGGCAAGGGCAGCCATGGGGGCTATTGCGGTCCCGCCGTCAAACCCATCGCCCTGAACATGACCGCCGAAATCGCGCGGGACGCCGAAACCCACGGCCTGCCGATTTCCGGCATCGGCGGCATCACCACATGGCGCGACGCCGCCGAGTTCATGGCGCTTGGGGCCGGCACCGTGCAGGTTTGCACCGCCGTCATGACCTATGGCTTTAAGATCGTTGAAGAAATGGCGTCCGGCCTGTCCGACTGGATGGACGACAAAGGGTATCAAACCGTCGATGATTTCATCGGCATGGCCGTGCCAAACGTGACCGACTGGCAGTATCTGAACCTGAATTATGTGACCAAAGCCCGGATCGACCCCGACGCCTGCATCGGTTGTGGGCGTTGCTATGCCGCCTGCGAGGACACCAGCCATCAGGCGATCTGGATGAAACCGGGCCGCGTGTTCGAGGTGAACGACGCCGAATGTGTCGCCTGCAACCTGTGCGTGGATGTTTGCCCGGTCGAGGATTGCATCACCATGGACCGCCTGCCCGCTGGCACCGTCGATCCCCGCACCGGCAAGGTGGTCAGCGACACCTATGCCAACTGGACCCAGCATCCCAACAATCCGATGGTGACCGCAGCGGAATAGGTCAATCGGGCCTGGTTAGACCCGCAATAGCTGGCCGAAAAGCTGTTCCAGATAGGATTGCGCCCCCGGAAACGGGTCCGCGCCGCCTAGAACGGCGCGCACCTGCACATCAAAATCTGCATAATGCTGGGTCAGCGCCCAGATCGAAAATATCAGGTGGTGCGGGTCAACTGCCGCGATTTTTCCGTCCGCGCTCCATCCCCGGATCACCTCGGCCTTGGCATCCACCAGTTTTTTCAGGTCACCCTGAAGGTCATCCTGGATCCGCGGCGCGCCTTGCAGGATTTCATTCGCAAACAAACGGCTTTCGCGGGGAAAATCGCGCGCCATCCATAGTTTGCGTCGCACATAGTTCAGAATTTCGGTAACCGGATCGCCATCGGCCTGCATGTCGCGCAGCGGATCGAGCCATGTTTCCAGCAAACCCTGCAACAATTCAGTGTGGATCGCCTCTTTGGACGCGAAATAATACAGCAAGTTCGGCTTGGACATGCCCGCCGCATCCGCAATCTGGTCGAGCGTGCTGCCCCGAAACCCGAATTTGGAGAACACGTCCAATCCGGCCTCAAGGATCGTTGTCCGGTTCTTTTCCTGAATCCGCGTTCTTGGTGCAGGTATCGACATGCTCAGCCTCTGATCAAATGCGGCATTCTTTTGGGCAGGATGCCTGTTTTTGCGGCAAACGCCATGGGAATGCGCGGAATCCTTGACTGCGATTTGACCTCTGATAGCGTTCGTTTGACCAGTTGGTCAAATCAAGACATCGAGGCCAGCGCCGATGACGACAGGAGTGCCCCATGCCCGCCCCCGGTGAAAACCTGAAGATCAACGGCGACAGGCTTTGGGACAGTTTGATGGACATGGCCCGGATCGGCCCCGGCGTGGCAGGTGGCAACAATCGGCAGACCCTGACCGATGCGGATAGCGACGGCCGTCATTTGTTCCAGCGTTGGTGCAAAGATGCTGGTTGCACCATGGGTCTGGACCAGATGGGCAATATGTTCGCCCGCCGCGAGGGCACAGACCCCGACGCCTTGCCCGTCTATGTGGGCAGCCATCTGGACACCCAACCGACAGGTGGAAAATACGACGGCGTTCTTGGTGTTCTGGGCGGGTTGGAGATACTGCGCACCTTGAATGATCTGGGCATCAAGACACGCCATCCCATCGTGGTCACGAACTGGACCAACGAAGAAGGCACACGTTTTGCCCCCGCAATGCTGGCGTCCGGAGTTTTTGCGGGCATGCATGATCAGGAATGGGCCTATGACCGCGCCGATGCGGACGGCAAACGGTTTGGTGATGAATTGGCCCGGATCGGATGGCGCGGGGATGAGCCGGTCGGTGCCCGCAAGATGAAGGCGTTCTTTGAACTCCACATTGAACAGGGTCCGATCCTCGAGGCGGAAGGCAAGCAAATTGGTGTTGTCACCCACGGGCAAGGGCTATGGTGGTTGCAGGTCACATTGATCGGCAAGGACGCCCATACCGGCAGCACGCCGATGAACATGCGGGTCAACGCCGGGCTTGGCATGGCGCGGATCATCGAACTGGTCCACACCATCGCGATGCACAATCAACCGGGTGCCGTGGGTGCGGTGGGTCAGGCGAATGTCTATCCCAACAGCCGCAACGTGATCCCCGGGCGGGCCGTGTTTACCGTCGATTTCCGGTCGCCCGACCTGGCCAAACTGGACAGCATGCGCGCCCGGCTCGAGGCCGAGGCCCCCGCATTGGCGGTCGCGCTGGGCCTCGGCATCGACATCGAACCGGTCGGTCACTTTGACCCGGTGACGTTTGACGCAGGCTGTGTTGCGGCCGTGCGGACGGCGGCGGAACGGTTGGGATACAGTTATTTGGATATCATTTCCGGCGCGGGCCACGATGCCTGCTGGATCAACCGGGTGGCCCCCACAGCGATGGTGATGTGTCCCTGTGTCGGCGGCCTGAGCCATAACGAGGCCGAAGATATTTCCAAAGAGTGGGCCGTCGCCGGGACAGATGTGTTATTCCATGCCGTGGTGGACACCGCCGAAATTGTAACCTGACCATTCCAAACCAAAAGGAGCCTTCGATGCACCGCCTGTTGATCCTTCCCTTTATCCTTGGCCTTGCCGCCTGTGTGCCTGCCGCACCCGGTGCGCCGCCGCCTGCCGCCGCTATGGAAACCGCGCAGCCGCCTTATCCGCCTGAAGTGTTGCGCGCTCTTCCTGCCGGCGTCAGCCTGACGGCGATCAAGGTGAGCAACGGTTGCTATTTCGTTGATACGGGGGCCGGTCCCCAGCCGATGATGCAGACGACAACCACGGGTCAGGCGCCAATCTGCGCGGGCTGATCTGATCTGGCCGGACCGAATCCAAAGGGGGTCCGGTTCGGCCTTTTTGACAGGGGCACATCGTGCAGCGTTTGCCCAATTGCAGGAGCAGGACCATGTCCACAGTCATCAAAAATGGCACGATCGTCACCGCCGACCTGACCTATCGGGGCGATGTTCTGATCGAGGGCGGCATCATCACGGCCATTGGTCCCAACCTGACGGCGGACACGGTTCTGGACGCGACCGGGTGCTACGTCATGCCCGGCGGCATTGATCCGCACACCCATCTGGAAATGCCCTTTATGGGCACCTATTCCAGCGATGATTTCGAAAGCGGCACCCGCGCCGCGCTGTCGGGTGGCACCACGATGGTGGTCGATTTCGTCCTGCCGGGACAAGGGCAGGGCCTGCTGGATGCCAAACAGATGTGGCACAACAAATCGGGTCGCGCGACCTGCGATTATTCCTACCACATGGCGGTAACGTGGTGGGGGGAAAAAGTGTTTGACGACATGCCGTTGGTCGTGGCCGAGGGGATCACGACATTCAAGCATTTCATGGCCTACAAAGGCGCCTTGATGGTGAACGACGACGAAATGTATGCGTCGTTTTCCCGTGTGGCCGAGGTTGGCGGCATCGCCATGGTCCACGCCGAAAACGGCGATGTTGTCGCGGAACTGTCCGCCAAACTGCTGCGTGACGGCAACACCGGACCCGAGGCGCACGCCTATTCCCGCCCGTCTCAGGTCGAGGGCGAGGCCACGAACCGCGCCATTATGATTGCCGACATGGCGGGTGTCCCGCTCTATGTCGTCCATACCTCGTGCGAGGAAGCCCACGAGGCGATCCGCCGCGCCCGGATGCAGGGCAAGCGGGTCTGGGGTGAACCCTTGATCCAGCACCTGACGCTGGACGAAACCGAGTATTTCAACCCCGATTGGGACCATGCCGCCCGCCGCGTCATGTCCCCGCCGTTCCGCAACAAGACACATCAGGACAGTCTGTGGGCCGGATTGCAAAGCGGGTCGTTGTCTGTTGTGGCGACCGACCACTGTGCCTTTACCACGGCGCAAAAACGGTTTGGGGTGGGCGATTTCACCAAGATCCCGAACGGCACCGGGGGCCTTGAGGACCGGATGCCGATGCTGTGGACCCATGGCGTCGCCACAGGCCGCTTGACCCCCAATGAATTTGTGGCGGTCACCAGCACCAACATTGCCAAGATCCTGAACTGTTACCCCAAGAAAGGGGCCGTTCTGGTGGGGGCCGATGCCGATCTGGTGGTCTGGGACCCGGCGAAATCCAAGACGATCAGCGCTGGAACCCAACAATCGGCCATTGATTACAACGTGTTCGAGGGGCAGACTGTGACCGGGTTGCCGCGCTACACCCTGACGCGGGGCCAAGTGGCTGTGAACGATGGCAAAATCGAAACGCAGGAAGGGCACGGCGAGTTCGTGAAACGGCCGCCGAATACGGCCACAAACACGGCACTTTCCCGGTGGAAAGACCTTACCGCGCCGCGCCCTGTGGTGCGCACGGGCGTCCCCGTGACGGGGGTTTGATGGGGCCGGACGTGATGCAGCCTGAGGTGATACGGGCGGACGGTCTGAACCTGATCTTCTCCACGAATGACGGCCCGGTGCAGGCGTTGAAGGACGTCAACCTGACCATCGGCAAGGGTGAATTCGTCAGTTTCATCGGGCCAAGTGGGTGTGGCAAGACCACATTCCTGCGGTGCATCGCCGGATTGGAGCAGCCGACAAGCGGCGTGCTGTCCGTTAATGAAATGTCAGCCGAGGACGCCCGCAAGGCGCGTGCCTATGGGTATGTGTTTCAGGCGGCGGGGCTGTATCCGTGGCGCACGATTGGCGGGAATGTCCGTCTTCCCCTTGAAATCATGGGGTTTTCCAAGGCCGAGATGGCCGAACGAGTGGCCCGGACCCTTGCCCTTGTTGATCTGGATGGATTCGAAAATAAATTTCCGTGGCAATTGTCGGGCGGTATGCAGCAGCGGGCGTCGATTGCCCGCGCATTGGCGTTTGATGCCGATATCCTGTTGATGGATGAACCGTTTGGCGCGCTGGATGAAATTGTCCGCGACCGCCTGAACGAAGAGCTGTTAAAGCTCTGGCATCGCACACAAAAAACCATTGCCTTTGTCACCCATTCGATCCCGGAGGCGGTGTATCTGTCCACCAAGATTGTCGTAATGTCCCCCCGTCCGGGCCGGATCACCGATATCATCGACAGCCCGTTGCCGCGCGAACGCCCGCTGGATATTCGCGACTCCCCGCAATTCATTGAGATTGCGCATCGGGTCCGTGACGGGCTGAGGGCCAGCCATGTTGAGGTCTGAACCCCCTCTTCGATTCACGTCGGTATTGCGTCGGTATCGCGGCGGTGTGGACGAGGGGCCAAGATGATGCGCCGCGCCATCCTGCCCGTGGTCACCGTTCTGATTTTTATTTTTGCGGCGTGGTATGTCGCCTGTGTTCCGATGAACATCAAAGAGGTGTTGACGCAGGCCGAACGTGAGGGCGCGGTCATCACCCCAGACAGCGCGGTGGCCCGCCGCGACATTAGCCGATTTGCCCTGACCCTGTCCAATCTGGACCACATCGGCGCAAGTTGGAGTTCGGAGCGCGCCCGGTTGCCCGCCCCCCATCAGATTGCCCGCGAGTTATGGGCGACCACATGGGACGAGGAGGTCAACGGGCGGCGCGGCATCGTGCAGTCCGGATCGTTTTCCGTCCGGTCGCTGGTGTATCATTCCGGGATCACACTTGGCGCGACGATCCTTGGGTTTGTGATGGGGGCGGGTCTGGGTATTCTACTCGCCGTTGGCATTGTTCAAAGCCGGGTCATGGACCTGAGCGTGATGCCGTGGGCGATTGTCAGCCAGACCATTCCGATCATCGCGCTGGCCCCGATGATTATCGTGGTGCTGTATTCCATCGGCATCACCGGATTGTTGCCCAAGGCGATCATCAGCGCCTATCTGAGCTTTTTCCCGGTGGTCGTGGGCATGGTCAAGGGGTTGCGCAGCCCCGACCAGATGCAACTGGACCTGCTGCGGACATATGGTGCCAGCCGGATGCAGGGGTTGTTCAAACTGCGTTTGCCCGCGTCGGTGCCGTATTTGTTTACCTCGCTGAAAATCGGGATCGCCGCCAGCCTGGTGGGCGCGATTGTGGGTGAACTGCCTGTGCAGCGCGGCGGGTTGGGCGCGCGGATGCTGGCGGGGTCCTATTACGGTCAGACCGAACAGATTTGGGCGGCGTTGTTTGCCGCCGCGATGCTGGCCGCTGTTCTGGTCTGGGCGATTGCCCGCGTGGAGGGTGCCGCCCGGTTGCGGATGGGGTTTGACCAATGACGCTAATTGCCGTGGCCATGATCGTCTGGGGTCTCGCCTTTGGCCTCAACATCTGGTTGGCCCAAGGGCCGTGGCGGGACAGCCGTGCGGTTGCCGTTCTGGTCCCTGTGATCTTTGGCCTGACGGTTCTGGTCATGTGGGAATTGCTGGTGCGGGGATTGGCCATTGACCGCGTGATCCTGCCCGCCCCGACCCTGATCGCGGCCACCTTCATGGCCAGCCTGCCGACCCTGTGGGGCGATTTCGTGCAAACCGTGGTCAAGGGGGCCTTGTCCGGGTTTGCCATCGGGTGTGGTGCGGCGTTTCTGACCGCCATTCTGGTGGACCGGTATGATTTTCTGCGGCGCGGCCTACTGCCCATCGGCAATTTCGTGGCCGCCCTGCCGATTGTGGGCACCGCCCCCATTCTGGTGATGTGGTTTGGGTTCGACTGGCAGTCCAAGGCGGCCGTGGTTGTGGTCATGGTGTTTTTTCCCATGCTGGTGAACAGCGTGGCCGGGCTGCGCGACACGAGCGTCCTGCAGCGCGACCTGATGCGCACCTATGGCGCCGGATATTGGCAGACCTTGGTCAAATTGCGCCTGCCTGCTGCCTTGCCGTTTGTGTTCAACGGGCTGAAGATTTCTACAACTCTGGCGTTGATCGGGGCGATTGTTGCTGAATTTTTCGGCTCTCCGACCCAAGGAATGGGCTTTCGCATCTCGACCTCTGTCGGGGCGCTTGCGTTGGATATGGTATGGGCCGAAATTGTCGTGGCCGCCCTTGCGGGAAGTGTCCTGTATGGACTGGTTGCGTGGATCGAACGGCGGGTGACGTTCTGGCACCCGTCGCAAAGAAAACAACGGTGAACGAGGCCGGGCACAAGACGGACAAACCCTGACATGGAGGTCAGACTGATGAAAAAACTGATGATGGCGGCGACGGTTGTCGCCGGGTTCGCGGCCCCGGCCTTTGCCGAAAGCCATGCAAACGATGTGACGTTGCAATTGAAATGGGTCACCCAATCCCAGTTTGCGGGCTACTATGTCGCCCTTGAAAACGGGTTCTACGAAGAAGAAGGGCTGAACGTCACCGTTTTGCCCGGTGGCCCCGATATTGCCCCGACCCAAGTGTTGGCCGGGGGCGGTGCCGATGTGACCGTGGACTGGATGCCGTCCGCGTTGGCCGCCCGTGAAAAGGGTCTGCCGATGGTCAATATCGCCCAGCCGTTCAAATCGTCTGGCATGATGTTGACCTGCTGGGCCGATGTCGGCATTGCCGCCCCTGCCGATCTGGCCAACCGCACCCTTGGCGTCTGGTTCTTTGGCAACGAATACCCGTTCCTGAGCTGGATGGCCCAGTTGGGCATTGCCACCGATGGCAAGTCCGAGGCCGGGGTCGAGGTTCTTAAACAAGGCTTCAACGTGGACCCGTTGTTGCAGCGGCAGGCCGATTGCATTTCCACCATGACCTACAACGAATATTGGCAGGTCATCGAAAGCGGCGTGACGCCCGAGGAGTTGGTGACCTTCAAGTATGAAGATCAAGGCGTCGCCACGTTGGAAGACGGGTTGTATGTGCTGGAGCCCAATCTGGAAGACCCGGTGTTCGTGGACAAGATGGTCCGGTTCGTCCGCGCCTCGATGAAGGGGTGGAAATGGGCCGAGGAAAACCCCGAGGATGCCGCCCGGATCGTGTTGTCCTATGACGAAACCGGGGCCCAGACCGAGGATCACCAGATCCGCATGATGTCCGAGGTCGCCTTGTTGACCGCCGGGTCGAATGGCGCGCTGGATGCTGCCGATTATCAGCGCACTGTTGATACCCTGCTGGCGGGTGGGTCTGATCCCGTCATCACCATGGCCCCTGAAGGTGCGTGGACCTCTGTCATCACCGATGCCGCGCTGAACTGAGCGCGTATGGCCGACAGCAGCGCCCGGCCCGGTTGGGTCGGGCGTTTGCGTTTTTGGCCTATTCGGGTCGCTGCGCGATCCGAAGCCTCCGGCGGCGGTTTTTTCGGCAGTAAGAAACCGTGTGCCCAAGCCCCCCATTTTGCGGTTGTTCCCGGATACCGCCGATGTAAGCAGGGCAGGCTGCAACAAGGGGCGCGTGCATGGCCTATCTTCTGGGTGTCGATACTGGCGGGACTTATACCGACGCTGTTGTTCTGGACGAAGCCACGGACGCCGTTGTGGCCACGGCCAAATCATTGACCACGCGGCCCGATCTGGCGTTGGGTGTGGGCCGCGCCATTGATGCCGCCATGGCGCAGGCCGGGGTGGCCCCCGGCGATGTCGCCATGGTGAGTTTGTCCACCACATTGGCCACCAATGCGTTGGTGGAAGGGCAAGGCGGGCGCGTGGCCTTGGTATTCATCGGGTTTGACGACGCCGAACTGGGTCGCGCGGGCCTGACCGAGGCATTGGCTGGGGACCCCGTCATCCGGTTGCGCGGCGGTCACACCCATGCAGGCAGCGAGGTTGCCCCACTGGATCTGGAGGCCCTGCGCGCCGCGCTGGCCGAAATGCCGCCGGGGATCACCGGGTTTGCCATTGCCGCCGTTTTTGCCACCCGGAACCCCGCCCATGAAATCGCGGCCCGCGACTTGATCCGGGCGCAAACCGGGCAGCCGGTGACCTGTTCCCACGAGTTGTCCTCGGCACTCGGCGGGCCGAAGCGGGCGTTGACGGCTGTGTTGAATGCCCGGTTGATCGGGTTGATTGCCCGCCTGATTGATGCCTGCGAGGCCCATTTGGCCCATCTGGGCATCACCGCCCGCCTGATGGTGGTGCGCGGCGATGGCGCATTAGTGTCCGCCACGGTGGCCCGTGACAAGCCGATTGAAACCATTCTGTCCGGCCCTGCCGCCAGTATTGCCGGGGCCAGTTGGTTGACCGGAGAAACCGACGCGTTGGTGTCCGATATCGGTGGCACCACAACCGACATTTGCCTGTTGCGCAACGGTCGCCCCAAGATTGATCCGGACGGTGCCCGCGTTGGACCCTATCGCACCATGGTCGAGGCTGTGGCCATGCGCACATGGGGTCTGGGCGGTGATAGCGAGGTGCATGTCACCGGCGGTTTGACGGGCGGCCTGCGGTTGGGTCCGCGCCGGGTGATGCCCGTGGCGTTGGCTGCGCATCAGTTTCCCGAATTGGTTCACACCGCGCTGGACCGCGCGTTGGCGCAGGATGGACCCGGCGATGGTAGCGGCCGGTTTGTCATCCCGTTGTGGCACGATATGCCCGAAGGGTTGGACCCTCGTGAAACCACCGTGGCCCATCGTCTGGCCGAGGGTCCCCGCCGTCTGGCGGATGCCGTTCAGAGCCGGATGGAGGCCCCCGCCCTGTCCCGATTGGTAAGCCGGGGTCATGTAATGATTGCCGGTGTCACCCCGTCGGACGCCGCCCACGCGCTGGGCCTGACCGATGTCTGGGATGCCGAGGCCGCGACCAAGGCGCTGGCGTTGTTTGCCCGTGCCCGCGTTGGCAGTGGCGACCGGATTGCCCCGGATGCCCGGACCATTGCCACCGCTATCATTGACCAGTTGACTGCCCAGACCGTTGATTGTCTGCTCGAGGCCGCCTTTGCCGAGGATGGCCGCGATTGGGACGATCCCGCTGCCCTTGCCCGTCATCCCCTGACCCTTGCCGGGTTGGATGGCCATGCGGGAGTGGTGCGCACCTCGGTGACCCTCGGTGTGCCGGTAGTGGGGCTGGGGGCCTCTGCCCCCACATACTACGGTGCGGTGGGTGCCCGGTTGGGAACGCGGATGGTTTTGCCCCGACATGCCGGGGTGGCCAATGCGATTGGTGCCGTTGTGGGGCAAGTGGCCATGTCCCGGTCCGGCACCGTGACCAGCCCCGGTCCGGGGGTGTTTGTGATTCATTTGCCCGGCGGGCCGGAGCGGTTTGCCGACCGGGATGCCGCTCTGACCGCGCTTGAAGCCACCCTTACCGCCGAGGCCACCGCCCGCGCCCGCGACAGCGGTGTCGAGGAGGTCCGCCTGACGGTCGAACGTGACATCCGCGAGGTCGAGATCGAGGGCCAGCCGATGTTCATTGAGGCCATGGTCAAGGTCACCGCGCAGGGGCGTCCCCGGATTGCGGAACCGTGAGGCTGGACCCCGTTAGTCGTGAAATTGGCCGCCGGAGTTGAGGATCTCGATCATCTTGGCCATTCGCGCTGCCCGTGTCTTGTCGGTTTTCGCGGTTTGAAGCCGGAACGAGACCGCAAAGAGGTTGCGACGGTTCAGCGTGTCGAACCGTTGTCGCGCCGCCGGGTGCTTGTCCAGTTCCGCCATGAACCAATCGGGGATTAACAGCGTTGCTGGTCCCCCGTATGCCGCATCCCATCGCCCGTCCGATCGTGCCGCGTCCACCTGCGCCTGTCCGCCCGGCAACATACGCCCGTCCGCAATCAGCCGTTCGCAAATCCCCACATTGCGCGCTGACCAGATCGACCGTGCCCGTCGAGGTGTCAGCCGTTGCGCATACGATGTGGCGTCCAGCGATTTCTTGATCCCGTCGATCCAGCCGACCCGCAACGCCTCGGTCACGCAATCGTCCCATGTCACCGAGGGCACCCCGGACGCGACCTTGTAGATCCGCACCCATAGCGCGGTTTCGTGGCCCGCGTTTTTCGCGAACCAGTCGCCAAGCGCCTGCGGCGTGACAAATGTTTGCGGGTTTTCGACAATCATGCCCGTAGTGTTGCCGAATTGGATTGGACGGCGCAAGCGGCTTGCGGTAGCTTTTCCCAAAGCGCTTTGAAAGGATCCTCGCATGCCTATCCGAACCGTTGTCTGGGGTGAAAATGTCCATGAGCAAAAGAACCGCGTTGTGGCCGGAATTTATCCCAAGGGCATGCATCAATACATCGCCGATGCCTTGAACGCCGACCCCCGCTTTGCCGCCACGACCGCCACATTGCAGGAACCCGAACATGGTTTGCCCGAGGCCCGGCTGGCCCAGACCGATGTGTTGATCTGGTGGGGCCATGCCGCCCATGGCGACGTGTCCGATGCCGTGGTCGAGCGCGTGGCCGAGCATGTTTGGGCCGGTATGGGTTTGATTGTGTTACACTCTGGCCATTTTGCCAAGATATTCAAGCGGTTGATGGGCACCCCCTGCAACCTGACATGGCGCGAGGCGGGCGAGCGGGAACGTATCTGGGTCAGCTCTCGCAATCATCCCATTGCCGCCGGGTTGCCCGACCATTTCGAGTTGGAAAACGAAGAAATGTATGGCGAGCCGTTTGGGATACCCGAGCCGCTGGAAACCGTGTTCATCAGTTGGTTTCAAGGCGGCGAGGTGTTCCGGTCCGGGGTCACCTACAAGCGGGGCGCGGGCAATGTGTTCTACTTTCGCCCCGGCCATGAAACCTATCCGACCTATCACGATGCCGCCGTGCAGACCGTGTTGCGCAATGCCGTGGCGTGGGCCCACAACCCGGCCCCCCGCGTGCCGCATGTGACCGATGCCCCCAATGTGCCCGTAGAGACCGCGCTGGAGCCGATCACCGAACGCGGTCCCCGGTTGCACAGCGATGGCGAGGAGGGGTTCCGGTGACCCCCTTGCGTATCCTGATCGTGGGCACGGGCGGCATGGCCAACGCCCATGCCGAAGCCTATGCCGCCATGCCCGGTGTGCAGGTGGTTGCCGGCGTGGACACCAACCCCGACAGGTTGGCCGCATTTTGTGCCCGTCACGCCGTGCCGCATGGGTTTGCGTCGGTGCAGGACGCTATCAACTGGGGCGGATTTGATGCCGCGTCCAACGTCACGCCCGATGCCGTGCATCATCCCACGACCTTGCCCCTGCTGGCGGCAGGCAAGCCAGTGTTGTGTGAAAAACCCCTTGCCGCCACCCATGCCCATGCCGCCGAGATGGCCGCCGCCGCCGACCGTGCCGGGGTCGTCAATATGGTCAACCTGACCTATCGCAACGGTCCCGCCGTGATGGAGGCCGCCCGGTTGGTTGCCAGCGGGGCCATTGGAGCCGTCCGCCATTTCGAGGCGTCCTATTTGCAAAGCTGGTTGACCCAGCCTGCGTGGGGCGATTGGGCGACCGAGGATGCGTGGCTGTGGCGGTTGTCCACTGCCCATGGTTCCATGGGCGTGCTGGGCGACGTGGGCGTGCATATCCTTGATTTTGCGACCCTTGTGGCGGGTGCGGATGCCGCCGCCGTTTCCGCCCGTCTGACCACGTTTGACAAGGCCCCCGAGGGTCGCATTGGCCCCTATGTTCTGGATGCCAACGACAGTTGCACGATGCAGCTGCGCCTGACCAACGGTGCCGTGGGCGTGGTGCATGCCAGCCGTTTTGCCACCGGGCATATGAACGATTTGTCGCTACGGGTGTTTGGGACCATGGGCGGTCTTGATGTCCGCTATGAAAACAACGTCAGCCTGTTGCGGGGGTGTCTGGGCGAGGATCGTCTGACCGCCACATGGCGCGATTTGCCCAGACCGCCCGTGGCCACAAATCACGAACGGTTTGTCGCGGCGGTGCGTGCCGGAACCCCGGTTTTGCCAGATTTTGCCCGGGGTGCTGCGCTCAACCGGCTTTTGGACCGGGCGGTGCAGTCTGATGCGCAGGGGTGTTGCGATCTGGCGGTATGACGTGGCTTGCGGCAGGGTTCCGCACGGGCCAGTGTTGCCCCAATAGCACGAGGCCACAATGACCGACCGTGAACCCCCCGCCCTGTTTTTCCACCCCGATGCGATCGAGGGCGAGGGCCGCGAATTGGTGGGGCGTCGGTCTGCCGGGCAATCCTTCGTCCAAGGGTTTCTGCGCCACATGCCCGGCCCGCATGTCAACGTCGTGACCGAAACCGAAAAGGCCGCCAAGGCGTTTGAGGCGACAGCCCGCGCGATGGGCGAAACCCGACAGATCAAGGCCAACCTGTTGCGCGGCGACAGTGATTTCACCCGCGCGGGCACCGTGTTTTTCCCCGCACCGGGGTATCTGAATGCCGCGTGGCGGCGGCAGCGGTTTGGCCCCGCAAACTGTTCCCTTGTCGGGATCACTCACACTGTATCGACCCGCCGCATCATCGAGAGCCTGCACACCCTGTTGGCCGAACCCGTCGAGGAGTGGGACGCCATCATCTGCACCAGCCGCGCCGTGCAATCGGTGGTCGCCCGCCAATTCGCGCTGGAGGCCGAGTATTATCGCGCCCGGTTCGGGGCCGTTCGGGTGCCTCAACCCCGGTTGCCCGTGATTCCGTTGGGCATTGACGCCGCCACATTTGCCCGGTCCGACGCCTTGCGCGCCGAGGCCCGCGCCCGGTTTGACGTGCCACAAGATGCCGTGGTGGTGATGACCGTGGGCCGCTGGACCAGCGTGGAAAAGGCCAATCCGGTGCCGTTGTTCATGGCCTTGGAACAGGTTGCCGCCACGTTGGGCAAGCCTGTGCATTTGTGGATGGTCGGCTGGTCCGCCCGCGACGAGGAAACCGCCCTGCACCGCGAAGGTGCCGCCCGGTTGTGCCCCGCTGTCACCACCCGGATGATCGACGGGCGCGATCCGTGGGCCCGCCGCGCCGTGTGGTCGGGGGCCGATATATTCACCTTGCCGGTGGATAACATACAGGAGACGTTCGGCCTTGTCCCGGTCGAGGCGATGGCCGCCGGTTTGCCGGTTGTGATGCCTGATTGGGACGGCTTTCGCGATACAGTCGTGGACGGTGAAACCGGGTTTCTGACCCCGACCCTGATGGCCCCGCCCGGCGATGGCGGATTGATCGCCGCCCGGTTTGCCGATGGCACGGATGATTATATCCGTTATCTGGCGATGGTGTTGCAGCACACCGTCATTGATGTGCCCGCCTATGCGGCAGCCATTCGGCGGCTGGCCGAAAATCCCGCGTTGCGCGCCCGGATGGGGGCCGCGGGGGCCACGCATGTGCGCCGGAATTTCGATCTGAGCGCGGTTATTCCCCGCTATGCCGCCTTGGCCGAGGAATTGGCCGAACTGCGCCGGGGGCCCACCCCGACCACCCCTCGCGCGGCACGGGGTCCGGTCAATCCGTTGGAGGTGGACCCGTTTGACCTGTATCGTGCCTATCCGACACGCGCCGTGACCCCGGCGGATGTCGTGACCCATCGTCGCCCGCTGGATGCCGCCACGCTGGCCGGGTTGGACGCCGTGAATGGCCGCACGTTGTATCGCCGCAAGGTCGTAGGCGATGCCACGCTGGTTGCTGTGGCTGCCCGAATTGCCGCAGATGGTCCTGTGACCCTGACCGATCTGGCCGCCCGGACCGGTCTTGGCCAGCGGGTGGCGACGGCGGCGGTGTTGTTTTTGGCGAAACAAGACTTTGTTTCCATAACCGCACCTATGCCAAAGTAATGCCGTAATTGTTTCGTAAACGCGCAAAGCGATCCCAATGTTCGGGGTGGCGCGACGGGGAAAGGGGTCTGTGATGCAGTTGTCGGTTTCGTTTGAAAATACCCGCGACGGGGGTTCTGTGGGCAGTGGCCCCGTCACCGTCGGTTGGTTTCTGAACGTCCAGAAGGGCGGCATCATCTATTTCCCCCCCGAACGGGTCCGGGGTGCCGAAAAGAACAAGGCCCACGCCAAAAGCGCGTCCCGGTGTCCTGCCGTCATCAATCTGGAGAGCCGGTATTTTGTCATTCGGTGTCCGTTCGATTTGAACCTTGAGTTTGTGCGCGACAAGGACGGCAAGCCCGGGTTGAAGAACCTGAGCGGCGATATGTCCGCGATCCGCGCCAACAAGCTGGGCGAGAAAATCCACATGACCCCGGAAAAGGAATGGCGCTATCCCACGGTGCCGACGCTGCAACTGTCGTTGCCCTATACGTTCATTGCCGATGAACCGGTTTATGCCAGTCAGGTGGCCCCGTTCCTGCACTATGCCCGCGAGCCGATGCCGGGAACCATTTTCGGCGGCCGGTTCCCGATCAACGTCTGGCCCCGCCCGTTGATGTGGGCGTTTGAATGGCACGACATCACCAAGCCGCTGAAGGTGAGCCGGGGCGATCCGTTGTTTTACGTCACCTTTGAAACCGTGCCCCAAGACCGGAGTGTCGTCGTCGTTGAAACCGAACTGACCCCCGAATTGCACGACTATATAGAGCTGATTTCGGGTGCTGTGAATTACGTCAACCAGACGTTTTCCCTGTTTGAGGCCGCCGAGGCCCGCCGCCCCGCCACCCTTGTCAAACCTGTGCGCCGCAAGACCGGAGGCTGACCCAAGTGGAGATGATCGACCCAAGGGCCTTGCCGCTGGTCCGGTCCCGTGCCGTGGACCTGCACCGCGCGGGCAAGACCGACGAGGCCTATCGCGCCTATACCGCCTATCTGGCGCAGGTGCCCGGTGACGCGGGCATCTGGTCCAATCTGGGCGCGTTGTTTCGCACCACGCACCGCTACACAGCCGCATTGCGCGCGCAGGAAAAGGCGATGGCGCTGGACCCTGCCGCCACCGGTGTGCGCACCAATTATGCCAATATCCTGTCTGATCTGGGCCGCTATGATGCGTCGCTGGCCGTGCGCCGCGCGTTGTTGGCCGACGATCCCGGCAACCTGACCCAAAAGGCGATGATTGGGCGTTGTCTGCGGGGGCTGGGTGACTATGACGCCGCCGCCGCCTGGCTGGCCCGCGCCCATGCCGACCATCCCGACGACAGCGAGATTGAGATACAGTTGTCCTTTGCCCTGTTGGGCGCTGGCCGCTATGATCCGGGGTTCCACCATTACCGCGCCCGGTGGAAATCGGACGAGATGAAGCCCCGCGACCTGCCGTTTCCGCAGTGGGCGGGCGAGGATCTGCGCGGCAAGACCGTTCTGGTGATGCCCGAACAAGGGTTCGGTGACGCCGTGATCTTTGCCCGGTTGATCCCCAAGTTGAAGGCCCTTGGGCCGCATGTGAAACTGTTGGTGGACAAGCCGTTGTTCCGCCTGTTCCAGACCGTTGACGGGGTGGATCAGGTGGTGCCGACCCTGATCGAGGCGGGGACCTATGATTACTGGGTCAACCTGATGGATATTGCGTTGCTGGGCCTGACGTCCCGCGCCGATATTCCGCCCCCGACCCGGTTGCATATTCCGGCAGATGCCCGCGCCCGCGCCGCCCGGATCGTGGAACCTTATGGTGACAAAGTCCGCGTTGGCCTCGTCTGGACCGGGTCGGTGACCTACAAGGGCAATGCGTTCCGGTCGTTCAGCCACACCGATTTTCTGCCCTTGACCGAGGTCCTCGGCGTGCAGTTGTTTTCGCTATATAAGGGGCCGATGCACGCCGCCTATGTGGCGGATGGCACGTCCGCGTTCCTTCTGGACGCCGGGTCCTCCGAGGCCGATTTTGCCGACACCGCCGCCACGATGCAGGAGATGGACCTGATCATCACATCCGACACAGCGACCGCCCATGTCGCCGGATCGTTGGGCGTGCCGGTGTGGACGGTCCTGCATTGGGATGCGTTCTGGCTGTATACTCATCACGGGGACACGACCCCGTGGTATCCATCCATGCGGCTGTATCGGCAGCGCGCCGCCTTGAACTGGGACGCGGTCATGGCCGAGGTCAAGGCCGACCTGACCGCCTTTGTCCAGAAAGTTGCCCAAACATGACCGATATTCTTGTGCCCACGTCGCCGGGGGAATTGATCGACAAACTGACCATCCTGCGGATCAAGACCGAGAGGATCACGGACCCCGCCAAGCTGGAGAATGTCCGCCATGAACAGGGTGTTCTGGATGCGATTGCCGCCCGCGCCTTGCCGGACCTGACCGAACTGCGCGCCTTGTGGGCGGACCTGTATGATATCAACGCCGCCCTGTGGGTGATCGAGGATGACATCCGCGATTGTGAAAAGGCTGGCGATTTTGGCCCGACGTTTGTTGCGCTGGCCCGCGCTGTTTACGTCACCAACGATCGCCGTGCCAAGGTCAAGAAGGATATCAACCTGTTGCTGGGGTCCGCCATTGTCGAGGAGAAATCCTATGCCGATCATGGCGTGTCTCCATGACCCCCGCCGACCGGATCGCGCAGGCCCGCACCGGGTTGCTGGCCGCCCGCGCCGAATTGACGACCGCACTGGCCACTGACCGCAGCCGCAAACGCGGGGCCATGATCCGCGACCTGCACGAGGTTCAGCGGATGCTGGACACTGCCTATCCCTATCGGTCCCAAGCCGGGCAAGATCGCATCGTGGACGGTGTTCTGAACGGCAAGACCGGCGGCGTTTTTGTGGACATCGGCGGCTATGACGGTGTGACCGGGTCCAACACGTTGTTTTTCGAGGAACGGCGCGGGTGGACGGGTGTGTTGGTGGAACCTGTGCCCGCGCAATGCGCCAAGGCCGCCGCCCTGCGTCGCTGCCCCTGTTTGCCCTATGCCATCGCGGCGACCGAAGGCGAGGCGGAGTTTATTGAAATATCAGAGGGTTACACCCAGATGAGCGGCCTTCACTCCAGCTATGATGCGGGTCTGCTCGACAAGGTGCGCCGCGATCCCCGCCACAAGGAAGTGTCCATCACTGTCCAGACCCGGACCATTGCCGGGCTGTTGTCCGATGCGGGGATCAAGGCGCCCGATTTTGTCTCACTCGATATCGAAGGGGGCGAATTGGCAGCGTTGCAGGCGTTTCCGTTTGATCAGTTTGCCGTCGCCGTCTGGGCGATTGAAAACAACACCGGGAGCGGCGACATCGCCGCCCTGATGCGCGCGAACGGGTATCAGCTGATCGAATTTGCCGGCCCCGACGAGATTTACAAACGCGACCGCTGAGTGATTTCGCCGGGCATCGACGGCATGTGATAGCCGTGGACGTAATCGCTCGCCGCTTGCCGCACAGCCCCTTTATCCCCCGCTGTGATGGCCTGGGTCAGGCGGCGCAACATCGCCTTGACCTCGATCTGGGACAGGTGGGTTTCCTGGGCGCGCATGATTTTCTCATGCGGGGTGGGCAGCAGGTTGTCCCCGGAAATCAGCAGTTCTTCATACAGCTTTTCGCCCGGTCGTAGCCCGGTGAATTCGATGGCGATGTCGCCTGCATTGCCATTTTCGCGCACGGTGCGCCCGGACAGTTCGATCATCCTGCGCGCGATGTCGATGATTTTCATGGGCTGCCCCATGTCAAGCACGAACACATCGCCGCCTTGGGCATAGGCCCCTGACAACAGGACCAGTCGCGCCGCCTCGGGGATGGTCATGAAAAACCGGGTGACGTCCGGATGGGTGACTGTGACCGGACCCCCCGCCGAAATTTGCGATTGGAACAACGGCAGCACGGATCCCGACGACCCCAACACGTTGCCGAACCGCACCATGGCCAGTTTGGTATCCGGGTGGCGGGTTTGCAGGTCTTGCACCAACATTTCGGCCATCCGTTTGGTGGCCCCCATCATGTTTGTCGGGCGCACGGCCGTGTCGGTCGAGACGAGGATGAATCGCTCGACCTTGGCCGCCACCGCTGCTTCGGCAACGATCTGGGTGCCAAGGACATTGTTCTGCGCGCCCTGGAGTTCGTTTTCCTCGACCAGCGGCACATGTTTGTAGGCCGCCGCATGGAGGATGATTTCGACGCCTTCGGATCGGATCACCTGCCGCACCTGTTGCGCGTCGGTGACGGACCCCAGCCGCGCCATGATTTCGATTCCGGCGTTCGAGGTCCGGGCGCGCAGATCGCGGTCAATCTGATACAGCGCAAATTCCGAATGGTCGAACAGAACGATCCGTTTGGGGTGACAATCGGCCAACTGGCGGCACAGTTCGGACCCGATTGACCCGCCCGCGCCCGTCACCAGAATTACGCGCCCGGCATAGGCCTTGGCCACCTCGGGGATGTTCAGGTCAACGACGTCGCGCCCCAACAGTTCGTCAGGGCCGACCGTGCGCAGGTTTTCTGTGATGCTGCCGCCTCTGATCATGTCGACGTAGGACGGCAGTTTCTGAACCTCGCAATCAAGCGTGGACAATTCTGCAACCAACAGTTTTTCCCGCGTCTTGTCGATGGACGGGATGGCAATCAGAACCTTGTGGATAAGACCCCGCCGTGCGAGCGACACCAGCACATCCGGCTTGCGCACTGGCAATCCGGCGACCATCAGGCCTTGCAACGCAGGGTTGTCATCGACGAACGTGATCGGGCGCATTTCACGGGACCGCCGCAGCGCCAGCGCAAGTTGGATCCCCGCTGCTCCAGCGCCATAGATTGCAACGGGCGTACGAGTGTTGTCCCGGTCCTCTAACAGGTTGATAAGGAAAAGGGCTGTGAGGCGCGCGCCGACGGACAACACAAAGAACATAGTCCCAAAGATGATCGGCACCGACCGGGGCGTTCCGGCATCAAGTAGGTAGCTGATGCTCATGGCCGTGAGTGATAACACGATAGCACAGCCAACGATCCGGCCGATTGCCGTTGTTTCAAGCGCATTCAGTTTGATTCGGTGCAGCCCGAACCGAGCAATTATGACGCCACCGATCAGCGTCAGAAGAGCAATGAAGGCCCAATTGTTTCCAACGGCACCGACCGGATTCGTCATCCCGTATCTAAGAGAGAACGACAACAAGATCGAAACGGGGACGATACAGACATCAGTCCCGAGTATAATCAGCCGTTTTTGCCAACGCGGCAAATCTAAAAGAGACATCTTTCACCCCACCTTGTCGAATCACCCGACACCCGTTTGACACGGCGATACATCAGTTTTTCCCACACGCGGAAAAATTAACTTTCTGCGAGCGGGATACTGCCACCACACTTTGAAGTTGTTAATTGTCGGTTCACGCCCTGCTGCTAGCCCTGTCGATGGGTGAACGGAATGGTGGTGGAGATGGGTGCGCATGCGAATGCCCCGATAATAATCAAACGCAAGAAAGTCATCAGCGGGGGAGGGCATCACGGGGGTGCCTGGAAGGTCGCGTATGCCGACTTTGTCACCGCGATGATGGCGTTTTTCATGCTCATGTGGCTGCTTAACGCCACAACAGAACAGCAGCGCAAGGGAATTGCTGACTACTTTTCCCCCACGATCCCGATCAACCGGATTTCGGGCGGCGGTGACGGCATGTTTGGCGGTGACAACATTTTTACCGCCGAAACACTTGCCCGCAATGGCACTGGCGGCACTGGCCTGACGACGCCGATGCAAGACCGTGAAACGGCCGACACATCCGACGCCGCCGGGACCGAAGCCGCCGAAGTGGCCGCCCTGCGCGATATCGAGGAGGTTTTGCTGGGTAAAGGCGGTGAAAGCATCCTGTCGGACACCGCGATGCGACATGTCATCACCAAACTGACCGACGAGGGGCTGATCATCGAATTGTTCGATGTGGACGGCGCCCCGTTGTTTGTGGGCGACACCGCACAGCCGTCCGATACGATGGTGGAAATCGCCACCATGCTCGCCCGGGTCTTTGACATCGTGTCAAACCCGGTCGCGGTTGCCGGGCATACGGCATCGCGTCCGATTGTGTTGATTGAAAACCCGGTCTGGGATTTGTCCGTGGGGCGCGCCGATGCCGTCCGCATTCTGATCGAAGGGGCCGGTATGGACCCCGCCCGCATGGCGCGTGTGGTGGGACAGGCGGACCGCGCACCTGTGTCGCTCAATCCGATGGCCCCGCGCAACAACCGGATCGAGGTCATCTTGCTGCGCGACCAACCCTGAGCGCGGAAGACTGAGCGCGGCAAGATCGCTAAGATTTTAGTGGTTAGGCTGATGTTAAGCCTGCGTGGCGTAGGGATAGGCAACGGCCATGGTCCACGACCCAGAAAGGTTTCCTGATGACGATTTCTTCTTCTCTGAACGCAAGTGTTGCTGGTCTTGCGTCCAACGCCAGCAGGCTGGCCACGATTTCGGACAATATCGCGAATTCGTCCACCTATGGCTACAAACGGGCGGTGACCGATTTTCATTCGATGGTGATCCAGAGCGGCAAGGGGCGGTATTCTGCGGGCGGTGTGCGGACCACGACAACCCGGTTGATTGATGAACGCGGACCGCTGGTGTCCACCTCCAACCCCACTGATCTGGCCGTGCGTGGACGGGGCATGTTGCCCGTGACCACGACATCGGCGGTGCGGGGCGGATCCGGCGATGTGCCAATGATGTTGTCCTCTACCGGGTCATTCCGGGCCGATGCCGATGGATATCTGACAACGTCCAGCGGCCTTGTCCTGATGGGGTGGCCTGCGAACGGGGACGGGACCATCCCGCCAAACGCGCGCGACACCAATGACGGGTTGGAACCCATCCGGATCAACACCAACCAATTCGCGGGCGAACCGACAACCTTGATGCAGGTGTCCGTCAACCTGCCCGCCACCGACACCGAGGCGGGGGCCACGGGCGGGCCGCAGCAGTTGTCGCTGGAATATTATGACAATCTGGGAAAGTCCGAGAGCCTGTCGATCAGTTTTGAACCTATCGTGCCCGCTTCGGGCGCGCCCAGCAATCAATGGACCATGATCATGACCGACTCCGCCAGCGGCGGTGCGGTGGTGGGCGAATACACGATGACCTTTGACGATACCCGTGGCGAGGGTGGCACGCTGTTGTCTGTTACCGATACCGTCGGCGTGCCTTATGACCCGGTCACCGGGCGCATTCAGGTCAATGTCGCGGGTGGGCCGATTGATATCGAACTGGGCACCCTTGGGTCGCCCACCGGCATCACTCAGTTGTCCGATGCATTCGCCCCGGTGGCCATTTCCAAGAACGGCTCGCCCGTGGGCAACATGACTTCGGTCGAGGTGGACCAGAGCGGTTTCGTGCGCGCCTTTTTCGATATCGGGATTTCCCGCACGATCTATCAGGTGCCATTGGTCGATGTTCCCAACCCTAACGGATTGATGGCGCTTGATTTTCAGACCTATGGCGTGAGCCCGGACAGCGGGGCGTTCTATCTTTGGGATGCGGGCGACGGGCCGACCGGTGATATTGTCAGCTTTGCCCGCGAGGAATCCGCGACAGATGTCGCTGGGGAACTGACCCAGTTGATCCAGACACAGCGCGCCTATTCCTCGAACGCCAAGGTCATCCAGACCGTCGATGAAATGCTGCAGGAAACCACCAACATCAAACGCTGACGGCCTCACAAGGAGGGGGTGAGACATGAGCATTTCGCATTCTTTGGCCAACGCGTTGAGCGGCCTGACCGCGGCCTCCCGGATGGCAGAGGTCGTGTCGTCCAACCTCGCAAACTCCATGACAGACGGGTACGGCAAACGCCGGTTGGACCTGTCCGCCCAAACCGTGGGCGGGCGAGGCGCGGGCGTGCGGATTGACGGGATCACCCGGCTGGTGGACCGGGGCATTTTGTCCGACCGCCGGCTCGCCGATGCCAGCCGGATGGGGTACGATGCCACCGCGTCCATGTTGGGCAGGCTGGAACGCACGCTGGGCGGGGCCGATGGCAGCGGGGACATTGCCGCGCGCATCGCCCAAC
>JBGSIZ010000088.1:0-22458 GCA_041742255.1 Marivivens sp.
CGGGTGGTGCAGCGGGCGTTCGGGTGGTCCGCCCGGAGCCGGAGGCCCCGCTGAGTGACGACGCGGCCTTGCCCGAAATCATCGCCGAGGATACCCGGCCCGCGTTGGAGCGGTTCGGCGAAGATTTTGAAAACACAGGGAATTTAGCGACCCTCGCGATCATTCTTGTGGATGATGGCACGATGCCGGGGGGGCCGGATGCGTTGGCGGTGGCGCCGTTTCCGATCAGTGTGGCGATCAGTCCCGGACAGCCGGGCGCTGGCGATCTGATGGCCGCCTACCGCGACAAGGGGATCGAAGTTCTGTCGATCCTGCGCCTGCCCGAAGGGGCCGCGCCAAGTGACGTAGAGGTCGCGTTGGGGGCAGCGTTCGGCACCTTGCCCGAAGCACTTGGCGTCATTGACATTGGCGACGGCGGGTTGAAGCAGGACGCAAACGCAAACGAGCAGGTAATGACGGCCTTGGCCGCCGATGGGCGCGGTTTTGTCACTATTTCCAAGGGGTTGAATACAACTCTACGGGTCGCAGAGGCGGCAGGTGTGCCCGCCCGCGTGGTGTTTCGCGATCTGGATGCCGAGGAACAGGACGCCCGTGTGATCCGCCGTTTTCTGGATCAGGCGGCATTTCGCGCCCGGCAGGAAAGCGGCATTGTGGTGCTGGGCCGGGTCCGTCCGGACACGATTTCCGCCCTCATTTTGTGGGGCGAGGCGAACCGGGCGGGGCAGGTGGCGCAGGCCCCGATTTCGGCTGTTTTGCAGGAATAGCCCCCAAAACGTGGGTTCGAAACGCGTCGGTTTTGCGTCGGTATCCCGTCGGTGTCGGTTTTGATCAAAATCGGGCCGAAACCGGGCCTAGCTGTTCCCCGACCGGAACTTTGTGGCGTCGGCGGCGGCCTTTCGGATGGCGTTCGATTTGTGGACGGTTTCCTGATACTCGGCCTCTGGGTCGCTGTCGTAGACCACGCCGCCGCCTGCCTGAATATACAGTTTCTGATCCTTGAGGACGGCAGTCCGCAGCGCGATGCACATATCCATGTCGCCATTCGCGGAGAAGTAACCGCAGCCGCCGCCGTAGACGCCCCGTTTTTCCGGTTCCAGTTCGTCGATGATTTCCATCGCCCGAACCTTGGGCGCGCCGGACACGGTTCCGGCGGGCATCCCCGCAAAGAAGGCCGACAGCGCATCCTGACCTTCGGCCAGTTCGCCCACCACGTTGGACACGATGTGCATGACGTGGCTGTAGCGTTCGATGATGAAGGTTTCGGTGGGTTTCACGGTGCCGATTTTCGCGACGCGGCCCACGTCGTTGCGCCCAAGGTCCAGCAACATGAGGTGTTCCGCCCGTTCCTTTGGATCGGCCAGAAGGTCCAGTTCGTGCGCCTTGTCCTGTTCCGGGGTCGCCCCACGCGGGCGGGTGCCTGCGATGGGCCGGATGGTGATTTCATTGCCAAAGACCCGCACGAGGATTTCGGGGCTGGCCCCGATCACCTGAAATTCCCCGAAGTTGAAGAAGAACATGAACGGCGACGGGTTGGTGCGCCGCAGCGACCGATAAAGCGCAAAGGGCGGTTCGCGGAAATCCTGTGTCCAGCGTTGAGATGGCACCACCTGAAAGATGTCGCCGGCGCGGATATACTCTTTGGCCTTGTCCACCGCCGATTTGTAGGCGTCATGGCTGAAGTTTGACACCGGGGCCGCGAGGGGGGCGGGGTCGTGTTGCGTGCGCGCATCCCCCGGCATGGCCCGGTCCAATGCCCGCTGTGCGTCCATGACCCGTTCGGCGGCTTGGGCATAAGCCGCTTTGGCCGTGAGGCCGCTGCTGACCCAAGCGGGTGCCACGAGGATCACATCCCCCTTGACCCCGTCCAGCACCGCCACGACCGAAGGCCGGATCAACACCGCATCGGGCAGACCGATGGGGTCCGGGTTGACGTTGGGCAGATGTTCCACCAGCCGGATCATGTCATAGCCAAGGTAGCCAAAGAGCCCCGCCGCAGCACCGGGCAAGCCGTCGGGCAACGCGATCCGGCTTTCTGCCAGAAGTGCGCGCAAGGACGATAGGGGGTCGCCCGGTTCGGCCACAAAGGCCGCGTCATCGAACCGCGCGGAGCGGTTCAGCCGCGCCTGCGTGCCGTGGCAATCCCAGATCAGGTCCGGGTTCATCCCGATGATGGAATAGCGCCCCCGCACCTCGCCCCCGGTTACGCTTTCCAGCATGAACGCGTTTTTGCCCGCCCCGGCCAGTTTGAGCATGAGCGACACCGGCGTGTCCAGATCGGCGGCGAGCCGGGTATAGACCACCTGATTTTCACCGGCGTCATAGCGCGCGGCAAAGCTGTTATAGTCGGGGAAAAGCGCCATGGGTTTACTGAAAGCTCGCGTTGACGGCGTTGACGGCGGCCTGATCTATCGACACGTCCGTTTGCGCCCGCAGTTCGCTGGCGTAGATGTCAAAGATGTCCTGGGCCACGCCCGCCGCGATTTGTTCCCCGATGGCGGTCCGTTCAGCCTGCACAGTGGGTTCGGTCAAGTCGGGGGGTTGCACCGCGTCCAGCCGCACGACGATGGCCCCGGTTGCCGTCGGGATCGCCCGCACATCGCCCGGTTCCATGTCAAAGATTGCGGCGGTGAATCCTTCGGGCGTGTTGTCCAGAAACGCCCGCCGCGTCAGGTCGTTGGATTTCGTCGGCTGCAATCCCAGCGTTTCAAAGCCGGTGAGCGGCAGGATCTGAGACGCGAGTTCGGTGGCAAAGGCCAGCGTTGCTTCCTGTTGCGCCTGCGCCTGCCAGCCCGCCAGCACCGCGTCGCGCACGTCTGCCAGCGGTTGCAGCACCGGTTCGCGCACTGCGTCCACCCGCAGAACGAAGATCCCCCCATCCTCGAGCGTAAAGAGGTCCGGGAAATCACCGGCATCGGTGGCTGACGCCGCCTGACGGAACCCGTCATAGGCCGCGATGCCCTCGGTACTGCCTTCGGACCACGACACGGTGCCCAGTTCCAGATCGGTCCGTTCGGCGATGTCTTCGGGCGTGGCCCCGCCCGCGATAAGGTCGTTGACCCCGTCGATGCTGGCGTCGATTTGCCGCCGCGCCCGTTCTGACGCAAGTTCGACCCGCAGATCGTCCTGTGCGTCTTCAAAGGTGATTTCTTCGGCCGCCAGAACCGCGTTGATCCGGAACAGCGCCGGTCCGAGCGAGGAGGGTGCAGGCCCCACCACGTCGCCGGGATTGGCCGCGAACACGATGTCCCCTGCCGCCCCGAGTTGCCCCGCGTCCACGTCCCCAAGGTCGGTATCGGCGAGGTTCAGCCCACGGTCCGCCACCAGCGTTTCAAAATCCGCGTCCCCGGCTGTCAGACGGTCAAACGCGGACTGCGCCTGTGCGTCGTCCGCGAATACCAGCCGTTCCACCAGCCGCCGTTCGGGTTGCACGAAATCCGCGATCCGCTGGTCGTAGAGCGCCCGCAGGTCTTCTTCGGCCACGGTCACGCTGTCGCGGATCATGTCGGGCGTGATCCAGGCGTAGGTGATGTCCTTGGTCTGGGGCAGGGTAAAGGCCGCGGGGTTTGCGTCGTAATACGCTTGCAGGTCCGCATCCGTCGCCGCGGGTTGGTCAGTTGTGACCATGTCGTGCCCGACCCGCGCCCATGTGATGTCCCGCTGTTCGGCGGTGTATTGAATGAGCGTGTCGCCGTGTGCCGCTGTGGCCGGGATGCCCGACACTACTGCGACCTGCAGGAGGGTGCGGGCCATTTCCTCGCGGATACCGGTTTCGAATTCCGCCTCGGTCTGGTTGTTGGACCGCAGGGTTTCCCGGTAGGCGTCCCGGTCAAACTGCCCGTCCAGACCGGCGAAGGCGTTGATTGCGACCACTTGATCCCGCACGCGGCTGTCCCCGACCGAAAGGCCAAGCCGCGCCACTTCGTTGTCCAGAACCCGCTGTGTGATCAAGCCGTTGAGCACCGATTGATCCAGCCCGATCGCCTGTGCCTGCGGGAAAGATACCGCCGTGCCGATTTGCGCCTCGAATGCGCGGATTTGCTGGGTCAGGGTGCGCGCATAGACATTGGCCCCGACGGGCAGATTGCCCACCGTTCCCACGCTGCGCAGGGTTCCCGAAAAGCTGGTGGCCCCAAAGCCCATCAGGCCCACGAACAGCAGGCCCAGAATGACCCAGACAAACGCCCTGCCCACTTTTTTCGTTGCCATGCCTGTTGTCCTGTCCGGTTGCCGTTTGGCCCGTCTGGTGCGGGTCGCATCTGAATAGGCGGGGCGGGGCACGGGTGCAAGAGTGGCGGATCACAGGTCGAGTGTTTCGAGCCTGTCAAAGAGGGTGCCGATCCCGTTCCGGTCGATGTTGGCAAAGGCGATCCGAAGCTGCCGCACCGCGTCGGGGTGGCCTTGGGGCATGAACATCGTTCCCGGCAGAACCAGCGCCCCGGCCGCCGTCACCAGACGCTGCGCCAAGAGGTCGGACGCCATGGCGAACGGGTGTTCCACATAGGCGAAATAGGCCCCACAGCCCAGCAAACGCCAGCCTTTGGCCGCCAGACGCGGGAAATGGTCCACGATGGCCGCCCGGCGGTCCAGAATTTCCGCCCGTTCCCCCGCCAGCCATTGCGACAGGTTCTGCATCCCCCAAAGTGCTGCCCGCTGCCCGATCTGGTTGGGGCAGATGGTGACGGTATCAAGAAATTTTTCGGCCTCGGCCAGTCGCGCGACAGAGGCTGTCATCGCCCCGACCCGGTGCCCGGTGAGCCGATACGCCTTGGAAAACGAATAGAGCTGGATCAGCGTTTTGTCCCAGTCGGGGTCCGTGAACAGGCCGTGCGGTGCCCCCGATCGGCTGTCGAAATCCCGGTAGGTTTCGTCGAGGATGAGCGCCAGCCCCCGCGATTTGGCGAGGTCATAGAATGCCTGCACCGTGGCCGCCGGATATTCCACACCGCCGGGGTTGTTGGGCGTCACAAGGACAATCGCCCGTGTCCGGTCCGTTACCAGCGCCGCAGCATCGCCCGCGTCTGGGATCAGACCAGCGCGCGGCGACAGTGGCACCATCCGCACCCCGCCCATGTCCAGCGCCATGAGGTGGTTGAAGTAGTAGGGGATCGGCAGGATCACTTCGTCCCCTTCGCCGCAGAGGGTGGCGATGGCGGCGGTGAACGCCTGATTGCAGCCTGATGTGATGCCGACCTGATCGGCCCCGATGGCCCCGCCGTAGGCCCCGGACCACTGCGCCGCAACCTGCGCCCGGAGGTCCGGCAGGCCAAGCACCGGGCCGTAAAGATGCGCGCCCGGATCGTTCAACACGATGTCCGCCATCGCCTGTAGCATTTGCGGCGGCGGCGGGTCCACGGGGGCGGCCTGACTGACATTGATCAGCGGGCGGTCAGGGGCGAAGGTGACGCCATCTAGCCAGCGCCGGGCCGCCATGACGGGTGGCGCAAAGGTGGTGGCGGTGCGGGGCAGGGTGGTCACGGCCGCGTCAATCCTTGCCCCGGTAGGGTTCCACATATTGCAGCGCCATGTCCCACGGAAAGAAAATCCATGTGTCTTGCGACACTTCGGTGATGAAGGTGTCCACCTGTGGCCGCCCCGAGGGTTTGGCGTAAACAGTGGCAAAATGCGCCTTGGGGAACATGTGCCGCACCAGTTCGAGCGTTTTGCCCGAATCCACGAGGTCATCAATCACAAGGATACCCGTGCCGTCGCCCATCATGGCGGCGTCCGGCGATTTCAGCACCTTGGCCGAAGATTGCGATTGGTGGTCGTAGGATTTCACGCTGATCGTGTCCACCGTCCGGATGTCCAGTTCGCGCGCCACGATCATCGCAGGCGCCATGCCCCCCCGCGTGATCGCCACGACGGCCTTCCATGCGCCATCATCAGGCCCTTGCCCATCAAGCCGCCACGCCAGCGCCCGGCTGTCGCGGTGAATCTGGTCCCACGACACATGGAACCCTTTTTCGTGGGGAAGGCGGTCTGCGGCCATGGCGGGTGTCCTTTGGATCAGGTTAGGCAGGTGTCAGGCGTCGTCCTTGCGCCCCGGTGCGTCGATGTCGGGCGCATCGACCGCCTTCATGCCGACGACGTGGTAGCCCGCATCAACGTGGTGCGTTTCCCCGGTGACCCCGGACGACAGGTCCGACAGAAGATAGAGGGCCGAACCGCCGACCTCGTCGATGCTGACGTTCTTGCGCAGGGGAGAATTGTATTCGTTCCATTTCAGAATGTAGCGGAAATCGCCGATGCCCGAGGCCGCAAGCGTCTTGATCGGACCTGCCGAAATCGCGTTGACCCGGATGCCGTCCTTGCCCAGATCCTCGGCCATGTAGCGCACGGATGCCTCGAGTGCGGCCTTGGCGACACCCATCACGTTGTAATGCGGCATGACCCGTTCCGCCCCGTAGTAGGTCAGCGTCACGCACGACCCGCCATTGGGCATCATTTCCGCCGCCCGTTTCACGACGGCGGTGAAGGAATAGACCGAAATATCCATCGAGGTCAGGAAGTTTTGCCGCGAGGTGTCCACATACCGCCCGCGCAGTTCGTTTTTATCCGAAAAGCCGATGGCGTGGACGATGAAATCCATCGTGCCCCATTTCGCCTTGAGGTCCGTAAACAACTGATCGACCGAGGCCATGTCGGAGACATCGCAGGGCAGGATTGTGTCAGACCCCAATGAGGCCGCCAGCGGTTCGACCCGTTTTTTCAGCGCGTCCCCTTGGTAGGAGAACGCCAGTTCCGCCCCAGCGTCCCCCAGCGCCTTGGCGATGCCCCAGGCGATGGATTTGTCGTTGGCCAGCCCCATGATGAGACCGCGTTTTCCCTGCATCAGGTTGGATGGCATGCTGTGTCCCTCTTGCCTTTCAGGCGTTGATTGGGTCCGGTGTAGGCGATTGACATTGGCGCTTCAAGACTGCGTCGCCCGTGGCACCGCGACTTGCCCGACCATCGTGTGGGGCTATGTCGCCCGCAACACAACAGGCAGGATATTGTAATGACCGACCGCACCGGAATTTTCGCAGGGCCCGATCCGTTTCAGATCGCCCAACGCTGGTTGGCCGAGGCCGAGGCGACCGAACCCAACGACCCCAACGCAATTGCGCTGGCGACGGTGGATGCGTCGGGGATGCCGAATGTGCGGATGGTTCTGCTTAAGGAGATCGAGCCCGAAGCTTTCGTGTTCTACACCAATTACACCAGCCAGAAGGGCCGCGAGATCGAGGCCAGCGGGACCGCCGCGTTCGTGATGCATTGGAAAAGCCTGCGCCGGCAAATCCGGGTGCGGGGCACTGTCACCCGCGAGGAGGGCGCGCAGGCGGATGCCTATTACCAGTCCCGGTCTCTCAAAAGCCGATTGGGGGCCTGGGCGTCGCAACAGTCGCAGCCGTTGTCGTCGCGTGGTGCGTTGGTGGCCGAGGTCGCCAAGGTGACATTGCGCGAAGGGACGAACCCCGCCCGCCCGCCGTTTTGGGGCGGTTTCCGAATCTCACCCATTGAGATCGAATTTTGGGCAGATGGCGACTTTAGATTGCACGACAGGTTCAGGTGGACCCGCTCTGGGTTGCAAGTGGTCTGGAAAGTTGACCGATTAAACCCATGAATTTCACGCTTCGCGAATGACAGGCCGAAAATCGGGTTGTGATTTCCTGCGCAAAGGGGTCTTTTTGCGGTAACTTGGTTCGATGGGGACCGAGTTGGGATATGATGATATGACCAACGAACACGATGGTGACGGCCGAATGTTTTTCGGCCGGGTGAAGTGGTTTGATCCGGGTAAGGGCTTTGGGTTTGTGGTCGCTGAGGATGCCGAAACGGATATCCTGCTGCACGCGAATGTGTTGCGGAACTTTGGACAAAGTTCGGTGGCCGACGGGTCTGGCATTGAGTTGCTGGCCCAAGCGACGGAACGGGGGTATCAGGCAACCGAAATTCTGGCGATCACCCCGCCCGAGGGGCCAAGCGGCCTGCCTTTGGGTGACCTGATGGACATCGACCCGGAGGTGTTGGCGAATACCCCGATGGTGGCAGCCCGTGTCAAATGGTTCGACAAGGGCAAGGGGTTCGGGTTTGCCAATGCATTTGGGCAATCCGACGACATCTTTGTTCACATTGAGGTGTTGCGGCGGTCTGGCCTTGCGGACCTGCAACCGGGCGAGGCAGTCTGTCTGAAAGTCATCGATGGCAAGCGTGGCAAGATGGCGACAGAGGTGCTGCCGTGGGAAATGGCGTTAAGGGGCTGATCGCGTTCGTGACGCTGGTGTGCGGGGCCGCCCCGGCCTATGCAGCCGTGTGTCAGGATGACCGCGTGACGGTGCAGGGCGATTTTGGCCGCGCGACGTTTGCCATCGAGGTTGCCGACACCCCCGAAGAGCGCGCCAAAGGGTTGATGTTTGTCGAGGCGATGCCGACCCTTTCGGGGATGTTGTTCGTTTATGACCAACCACAACGCGCCACGTTCTGGATGCGCAACACGTTGATCCCGCTGGATATGCTGTTTGTTACGCCGGACGGCACGATTGCCGGCATCCACGAAAACGCCCAGCCGATGGACGATACGACGATTGATGGCGGCCCCGGCGTGATTGCCGTGCTGGAGATTAATGGCGGGTTGGCCGCCCGTCTGGGGATCGCGGCGGGCGACGTGTTGCAGCATCCCGCATTTGGGGCCGATGCCGTACTGCCCTGCACCGGTTAGGTCTTTTCAAAGCTGTGATTGCCGCGTAAGCAGCACGCAGTCGGGGTGTAGCGCAGCCTGGTAGCGCATCTGTTTTGGGAACAGAGGGTCGTAGGTTCGAATCCTATCGCCCCGACCATAATCACAAGGGTTTACAAGGACCGACCGCCTGCGGAGCGCAGGATGTCGCGCAGGTCCGCTTGCACGACCGGGTCGGGGAAGCGCACGATCTGGCGGCGGCCGCTGTTTTGCAGCACCCGCAGGTAACTGTCTGCGACCACGATATAGCCGCCGTCCGTGGCAGGCTGTGCGGCAAAGGCAAAGACGATTCGCGGGATTTCCTGCACTGATCCGTCAAATCCAAGGATGATCGCCGCCGCCGTTTGCGGGTCTGGCAGGGATTCGCAGCGGATTTCGGTGGCCGAGGGCCGGACCACCGTTTGCCCCGGTGCTGTGCACGACAACGCCGCCGCCGCGAACAACCTATCGGGAAAGGCCGCAAAATAGGCCTGTGGCGCGAGGTCGCCGGGGGGTGGGTTGGACGGACCCGGATTGGACGGCGCGGTTTGCGCCACGCAGCCCGACAGCGCCAAAATCGCAAGACAAGGACCAAGGCGCATTGTGGCGGCTCCTATATTTCTGGCCAACCGTGACATGCCCGCCGCACCCCGCAAAGCCACGTTTTTGTCAGCGTCCAGATTCGCAGGTCCGGGTTTACAATTCATCCACTGAACGAGGTTTCCAAAGTAACCAGCGGGGTTTTCTGGACTTTCCGGGGGGGCGTTGCACCCCATCGCTGTGGACAAGTCGGTGCATGACCTTGGGGGTAACCGGGCCGCAGGGTGAGTCGGAGGCGGTCAACAGGAATTTCCTACATTTATGTGAAAATTGGCGTTGACCCACTACCTATAGATGGTTCACCTTGTGCAAGCCGACCGGGACAGCACAACATATTGTGGCAGGACGGCGCGAGGGGACACAACCAACCGACCGCGGCCACCGTGTGGCACGACCCGCAGACCCGCGGGCGGTTTTCGTCCGTTTCGCGCCCTTCGAATACCCGGCGGCACAGCCCGAGCGAGGGCAGGTTTTGAACATGCCGCAACGACGGCGCACCAAGGGGCACGGGACAATGAAGATCGACCGCACATTCACCAAATCCGGACAAGACGCCTATGCCGAGGTGCCGTTTCGCGCCACGTCGTCGGAAATTCGCAACCCGGATGGGTCTGTCGTGTTCAAGCTGGAGAATTGCGAGGTTCCGTCGAAATGGAGCCAGGTCGCCAGCGACGTGATCGCCCAGAAGTATTTCCGCAAGGCCGGCGTGCCGTCTGCCGTGGTGCCGGTCAAGGAAAAGGGTGTGCCGTCGTTCCTGTGGCGGTCCGCCCCGGCCGAGGGTGCCACGTTTGGTGGCGAAACCAGCGCCAAGCAAGTGTTTGACCGGTTGGCCGGTGCCTGGGCCTATTGGGGTTGGAAGGGGGGCTATTTCACCACCGAGGAAGACGCCCAAGCCTATTATGACGAAATGCGGTTCATGCTCGCCACCCAGCGCGCCGCCCCCAACAGCCCGCAGTGGTTCAACACCGGCCTGCATTGGGCCTATGGCATCGACGGTCCGGCGCAAGGGCACCACTATGTCGATTTCAAAACCGGCAAGCTGACCGTGTCAGCGTCGTCCTATGAACACCCCCAACCGCACGCCTGTTTCATTCAAGGCGTGAAGGACGATCTGGTGAATGATGGTGGCATCATGGACCTGTGGGTGCGCGAAGCCCGGTTGTTCAAATATGGCTCCGGGACCGGCACCAACTTTTCCCACCTGCGCGGTGCTGGCGAGAAATTGTCGGGCGGTGGCAAGTCGTCGGGGCTGATGGGGTTCCTGAAAATTGGCGACCGTGCGGCGGGTGCCATCAAATCCGGCGGCACCACCCGGCGTGCTGCCAAGATGGTGATTGTCGATGCCGACCACCCCGACATCGAAGATTTCATCAACTGGAAAGTGATCGAGGAACAGAAGGTCGCCAGCATCGTGGCCGGGTCCAAGATGCACGAGCAGAAGCTGAACGGCATCTTTGCCGCGATCAAGGCGTGGGATGGCCGGGCCGTTGACGCCTATGACCCCAAGGTCAATGAAGGTTTGAAAAGTGCAATTCGGGATGCCAAAAAGGTCGCAATTCCGGAGACATACATCAAGCGGGTGTTGGATTATGCCAGGCAGGGCCACACCAGCATCGAATTTCCGACCTATGACACAGACTGGGATTCCGAGGCCTATTCGTCGGTGTCGGGGCAGAACTCCAACAACTCGATCCGCGTCACCGATGCGTTTCTGAAGGCTGTCGAAACCGATGGCGATTGGGAATTGATCAACCGCAAGGACGGGTCCATCGCCAAGACGATCAAGGCCCGCGACCTGTGGGAACAGGTTGGCCATGCCGCGTGGGCCTGTGCCGATCCGGGCATCCAGTATCATGACACTGTCAACGCCTGGCACACCTGCCCCGAAGACGGCGCGATCCGGGGATCGAACCCCTGTTCGGAATACATGTTTCTGGACGACACCGCCTGCAACCTTGCGTCGATGAACCTGCTGACGTTTTTCAAGGACGGTGTGTTTCAGGTCGAAGACTACATGCACGCCACCCGGTTGTGGACCCTGACGCTGGAAATCAGCGTGACGATGGCGCAGTTTCCGTCCAAGGAAATCGCCCAATTGTCCTATGACTTCCGCACGCTGGGCCTTGGCTATGCCAATATCGGCGGCCTGTTGATGAACATGGGGCTGGGATATGACAGCGCGCAGGGCCGTGCCATGGCGGGTGCCCTGACCGCGATCATGACCGGCGTGTCCTATGCCACGAGCGCCGAAATGGCGGGCGAATTGGGCGCGTTCAGCGGCTATGCCCGCAACAAGGCGCATATGCTGCGCGTGATCCGCAACCACCGCACCGCCGCACACGGCAAGGCCACGGGATACGAGGCGCTGGATATCAAGCCGGTGCCGCTGGACCATGCCAATTGCCCGGATCAGCGGTTGGTCAAGCTGGCCATTGAGGCCTGGGACGAGGCGCTGGCGCTGGGTGAAAAGCACGGCTATCGCAACGCGCAGGTGAGCGTGATTGCCCCGACCGGGACTATTGGTCTGGTGATGGATTGCGACACCACCGGGATTGAACCCGATTTCGCGCTGGTCAAGTTCAAGAAGCTGGCCGGGGGCGGGTATTTCAAGATCATCAACCAATCCGTGCCTGCCGCGTTGGAAAAGCTGGGCTATGGATCGGCGCAGATCGAAGAGATTATCGCCTATGCCGTGGGTCACGCCAGTCTGGGGCAGGCCCCGGCGATCAACCACACCAGCCTGATCGGGCACGGGTTTGGTCGCGCGGAGCTGGAAAAGATCGAAGGATCGCTGAAATCCGCGTTCGACATCAAGTTCGTGTTCAACCAGTGGACGCTGGGTGAGGAATTCTGCCAGAAAACGCTGGGTATTCCCGCCGAAAAGCTGGCCGATCCGACCTTTAACCTGTTGCAGCACCTTGGCTATTCCCGTCAGGACATCGAGGCCGCAAACGACCATGTGTGCGGGACGATGACGCTGGAAGGCGCGCCCTATCTTAAGGACGAACACCTGACGGTGTTTGATTGCGCGAACCCCTGTGGCAAGCGCGGCAAGCGGTATCTGTCGGTGGACAGCCACATCTACATGATGGCCGCTGCGCAATCGTTCATCTCGGGGGCGATCTCCAAGACGATCAACATGCCCAACGACGCCACAATCGAAGATTGCCAGAAGGCCTATGAATTGTCGTGGTCGCTGGGGATCAAGGCGAACGCGCTGTATCGCGACGGATCGAAACTGAGCCAGCCGCTTGCCTCGGCTTTGGTGGAGGATGACGACGAAGCCGCCGAAATCCTCGCGTCCGGATCGCAGCAGGAAAAGGCCGTGGTTCTGGCCGAGAAGATCATCGAGAAGGTGATCGTCAAGGAAATCATCCGGTCGCATCGTGAAAAGATGCCGCAGCGCCGCAAGGGGTATACCCAGAAGGCCAATGTTGGCGGTCACAAGGTGTATCTGCGCACGGGCGAATATACCGACGGCAGCCTTGGCGAGATTTTCATCGACATGCACAAGGAAGGCGCCGGGTTCCGCGCGATGATGAACAATTTCGCCATCGCGGTGTCCGTCGGTCTGCAATACGGCGTGCCGCTGGAAGAATTCGTCGATGCCTTCACCTTTACCAAGTTTGAACCCGCCGGGATGGTTCAGGGCAACGACAGCATCAAGCAGGCGACGTCGATCCTTGATTACATCTTCCGCGAATTGGCGGTGTCGTATCTGGACCGCACCGATCTGGCCCATGTGAAACCCGAAGGCGCATCGTTTGACGACGTGGGCCGGGGCGAAGAAGAAGGCGTGTCCAACATCCGCACCCCGTCAGAAGCTGCCGCGAGCAAGTCGCTGGAAGTGCTCAAGCAAATCTCCTCGACCGGGTATTTGCGCAAGCGGATGCCGCAGGAATTGATGGTGTTCAATGGCGGGTTGGGGGCGACGGCGTTTGCCGGGGCGGCGGATCCGATGGCGACCTTGCAAACGCTGGTGCCCGTGGTGGCCGCAGGCGGGGGCATGCAATCTGGCACGGCCATGGCCACTGGCATGATGAGCCTGACCGCCCGCGACAAGGCCAAGATGCAGGGCTACGAGGGCGAGGCATGTGGCGAATGCGGCAACTATACGCTGGTGCGCAACGGCACCTGCATGAAGTGCAACACCTGCGGCGGGACATCCGGCTGTAGTTGAGGAGTTCGGCGGGGGTGCGCCCCCGTCGCGACGTTCAGGCCGCAGGCAGAAACCGGGCGGTACAGAGAATGAGCCTGAACGGCGATACCTTGGGGGGCCTCGTGCCCCCCTTTTTTATGTTTGGGCGGGTTGGGAGGGCGGACTCCGCATTTGGCTTTGCCAAACGCTCTGTCCTTGGACGGCGAAAGCGGGGCTTTCACCGGGAACGGCGATACCTTGGGGGGCCTCGTGCCCCCCTTTTTTATGTTTGGGCGGGTTGCGTCGAAATATTCCCGATTTGTGACGTCACTGCTTTGCCACAGTGGCCGCCCAAAGCGGGCGATGCGCGAAATATCGCCGGTGGTTTTCAAGGACTGGGATATGGCTGTGTCATCAAAAATTGGAGGGTATCCGTATGAAAACCTTACAGTGTTCCGCCATGGTATTGGCATGTTTTGCAAGTGTTCCGACCCAGTCGAGTGCTGAACTCGCTATTGTGTCTGATTGCGCAAAATTGAATCAACAAATTTATCCAAACAGCGTAAGCGAGTTTTTCCTTGATGCCGGGGATACGCTCGCCTTTAGTACCGTGTCTGGCCTGCCGGTGATTGTTCAGGTGTATATCCCCACAACCAAAGAACCAATTTATGTGACCCTCCCATCGACCTACACGGCGGTCACGGGCGGTCCACATGCGGTTGTGAGCTACGGCAAGATCGCTGTTGTGAACACAATTGCTGTTAACGTTTCACCTGTGATCGTGTCAATGACCTGCACCCCGGCGGGCAGTGGCGGCACGGGCACGGGCCAATCCAACGCCAATGCCCAATCGTCCAATATCATGGCCGGGATCGGGATGGCGGGGGCAATGCGCGAGGGCGGTGCCCAAGCCAGCAAAACCAACCTGTTTGCCGGGGTCGAAGGCGACGGCGGCGCGTTTGTCTGGGGGCATGTCGATTACTCCAGCTTTAGCGGTGACGCCGAGGGTGACAGTCTGGGTCTGACGTTCGGGATTGACCGCACCTATGGCGATGTCCGCTATGGGTTGGTTTTGTCGAATGAAACCAGCGAGTTGGACGGCGATACGGTGCGCAGTCTGGCATTTGGTCCCTATGTGTCCGGGTCCGCAGGCGGGTTGGACGTTGATGCCTATGTGGCGCTGGCCCGGGTTGAATACGACGCCACCGCGCTGGTGGGCGAGCGGGTGCAATACGGCCTGCGCGCCACGGGCGAGGTCGTGACCGCGTTCGCAACCCTGCGTCCGACGGCCCAAGTGACCGGGTATTCCGAAGATCTGGACGGCGACACCAACACTGCGACCCAATTGTCGCTGGGCAGCCGGATCGAGTTTGCCGAAACGGCGGGTGGTTTCATGCCCTATCTGAACCTCGCGTATGAGGCGAACCGGTCCACCACGGCGGGCGTCACGTCCGAGTTTTCGGCCCCCCGCGTGGGTCTGGGTGTGCGCAACCAGATGGGCGCGGGCACGCTGACGTTTGATCTGGATTTCGGCAGTGTGGCGGATGGCATCAAGGATGTTGGCGTCGGCCTGAGCTATTCCCAGAGCTTTTGATCTGATGTCCTGAATTGGCCCGGTCGCAGCGATGCGGCCGGGCTTTTTCGTGGGTTAACGGGGAATGTCGAACCCCGGCGGGGCGAGTGTGAACCCGTCAAAGGTGAACCCCGGGCTGACCGTGCAGGACACCAGCGTCCAGTCGCCCGTGGTGTGTGCCGATTGCCAATGGTCCGTGGGAACAATCGCTTGCGGGCCGGTGTTGATGCCGATCTCGGGGCTAAGGATGTGATCCTGTGCCGGTCCCGCGTCTGTCGCTGATGTGGACAGAATCAATGGCGCGCCTGCGTGCCAGAACCAGATTTCAACGGCGTCCACACGGTGCCAATGGCTGTTTTCGCCAGCCCGCAGCAGGAAGTAGATGCAGGTGCCCGTGGGACGCCCCGCATTTTCTGCGATCCATGTCTGGCGGTAGTGCCCGCCTTCGGGGTGGGGGCGCAGGTCAAGACGGGCGATGATGTCGTCGGCGGTCATGACCTGCGGGTCCTTAACGAAGGATCGAACGGCCCGCGTATTGCGCCGTTTCGCCAAGCATTTCTTCGATCCGGATCAACTGGTTATACTTTGCCAGACGGTCCGACCGCGACAGCGACCCGGTTTTGATCTGGCCGCAGTTGGTGGCGACGGCGAGGTCGGCGATGGTCGCGTCTTCGGTTTCGCCGGACCGGTGCGACATCACGCAGGTGTAGCGCGCCCGGTGGGCCATATCGACCGCCTGCAGCGTTTCGGTGAGCGTGCCGATTTGATTGACCTTGACCAACAGCGAATTGGCGGTTCCTGTCTTGATCCCCTGGGCCAGCCGTTCCGGGTTGGTCACAAAGAGGTCGTCGCCAACCAGTTGCAATTTGTGGCCAAGCGCGTCGGTGAGCGCCTTCCAGCCGTCCCAATCGTCTTCGGCCATGCCGTCTTCGATGCTGATGATCGGGTAGTCGGCGGCGAGGGCGGCGAGGTAGGCGACGTTTTCGGCGGAGGTCAGCGATTTGCCTTCGCCTTTCATCTCATACTTGCCGCCTTTGTAGTATTCGGTCGCCGCGCAATCGAGCGCCAGATAGATGTCCTGACCCGGTTTATAGCCCGCCTTTTCAATCGAGCGCAGAATGAAATCAAGGGCTTCGCGCGCAGAGCTGATGTTTGGTGCAAAGCCGCCTTCGTCACCGATGCCGGTGGAGAGGCCCGCGTCGTGCAGTTCCTTTTTCAAGGTGTGGAACACTTCGGACCCCATCCGCACAGCCTCGCGGATGTTGGTGGCCGCGACCGGCATGATCATGAATTCCTGAATGTCGATCGGGTTGTCGGCGTGTTCGCCGCCGTTGATGATGTTCATCATCGGCACCGGAAGCATCCGCGCGGACGTGCCGCCGATGTAGCGGTAGAGCGGTTGGGTGGTGAAATCCGCCGCCGCCTTGGCCACGGCCATCGACACGCCCAAGATCGCGTTGGCCCCAAGCCGGCCCTTGTTCGCGGTGCCGTCCAGTTCGATCATCGCCATGTCGATGTCGATTTGTTCGGTGGCGTCGTAGCCAAGGATCGTCTCGGCAATTTCGCCGTTCACGGCGGCGACCGCGTCCAGCACGCCCTTGCCTTTGTAGCGGGATTTGTCGCCGTCGCGTTTTTCGACCGCTTCATAGGCCCCGGTGGACGCGCCCGAGGGCACCGCTGCCCGGCCCATGGTGCCATCGTCCAGAATGACGTCAACCTCGACCGTGGGGTTGCCCCGGCTGTCAAGGATTTCGCGGGCGTGAATGTCGATGATCGTGCTCATGGTGGGCTCCAGTCTGGCCACATCGGGGCCATGTTAGCGTTAACGGCTTATACCGCGGGTTGCGGCGAAAGGGAAGCGCGGCGGCGGCTTTGCGCCTCTCGCACGAACGTATAAAGACCCGAGGCCACGATGATCGCGGCGCCGAGCAGGGTGTAAAAATCAAGTGTTTCGCGGAATACGAAGAACCCCACCAGAAGCCCGAAAACGATCCGGGCATACCGGAAGGGCGCGATGAACGCGATGTCCCCCGCCCGCATGGCCGCGATGATGCAATAGAGCGCCGGAACGCCGGAAATCAGGATCCCCGCCAGCATGAGCCAAGCGCGCGTGTCGGGCACCACAAGGTTGTCGCCCGTGACGCCAAGCGCCAGAAGTCCCGCCGGGATGGTTGACAGAAACCCGAGTGTCGAGAGTTGTACCGTGCTGATAGATTGCCGCACCTGCCGTGTCACCAGATCCCGCGCCGACATGGCGATGACCCCCATGACCGCAAGGAGTGCCGCAAGGTCGAACCCCGCCCCAAACGGCCGCAACACGATCAGAACGCCGAACAGCCCCACAAAAATGGCCGTCCATCGCCGCCATCCGACCTGTTGCCCAAGAAACAGCGACGCCCCCATTGTGACCAACAGCGGGCTGGCCTGAATGATGGTGGTGACGACCGAAACGGGGACCAGCGCAAGGGCCGCCACAAACCCGAGGGACGCAATGGATTCGAACAAGACCCGCAGCCCCGATGCCCCCCGCAGCATCGAGAGCCGGATCGGCGGCAGCCCTCGCGCCACCGCGAAGGCCCCGTAGATCAGGCCTCCGCCCACGCCCGTCATGATGAGGATTTGCCCCACCGGCACGCTGTCTGCCATCAGTTTGATGAACATATCCTCGATCGCAAAGCCCGCCATGGCTATGATCATCAGAACGGCACCGCGGATGTTGTCCAAAGTTCAGCCCCTTGTTTCCTGCGGTGGCAGGTGCACCCATCCGGTTTTACCCGGTTCACGGACGCGCGCGATCCAGTGGAAGCCGGGTCCGTCAACGCGCCCTTGCGGTTGTGCGCGGTGTAGCGCGGGCAGGGCCGGGATGCCACCCTTTTTGCGGTCCCGTCAGAGCCAGCGCCGCCAGCGCAGAACCCCGAACAACGCCACGCCAAGTGCCGCAAGTCCGCCCAGAAACCATTGAAACGCTTGCGGATTATCCTGACCGGGGATGCCAGCAAGGTTGACGCCGAACACGCCCGTCAGAAACCCCAGCGGCAGAAAGATCGCCGCGATCACGGACAGGACCTAGCCGTTTTTGTTCAGCCGCATGGATTGTTGCAGATCAAGGTGGTCCGCCAAGGCCCCGAGCCGTTCGCGGACCTCGGCCAGTTCCTCGACCGTACGGGTCGCCCGGTTAGCCGTTTCATGGAGCCGCGCCTGCGCCAGCTTGGGCAGGATCGGCGTCTGGATTTCCGACAAGCGGTGCAGCGCGTCCGTCATCGGTCCTACATGTCGCCGCAGTTTGATGACCATGCGCCGGTCTGTCGCGAGGCCGGGCAAGGTGTTGTTACCGTTGTCATAAACGGATTCTTCCATGTCGTCTGTCCGCTGTTCCAGATCGAGAGACACCGTTTCGATCCGTTCCACCAGACGGTCCGCCAAACGCGCCAGAAAATCCGCGGGTGACCGGGGCGCGTGCCCCGTGCCGCAGTCCGTGCGGATGTCGTCGAGCGCGTAAATCCGCCGCCGTCGCACGCTGACAATCAGGTGGTCTGTCACCCAGAGCCGCAGCGCGACCATATCCGCGAGGTTGGCCCCGTCGTTCAGGTTGATCCCCCGGAACGTGACGATCAGTCCGTCGCCTGTGGGGTCCACCCTGGGCCGCGTTTCCAGCGCCTGAAGTGAATGCGCGGCCGTGGCGGGAAGATGTGCCGTGAGCCAGTCGGTTACGCCGGGGTCGCGCAGGTCAAAATGCAGCCAGCGGTAGCGTGCGGCGTCGCGGGGCGTGACAGTCAGGCTGTGGACCGGATGCAGGGTTCCGTCCGGGTCGACGTCGCAGGAAAAGAGGGGTTTGGGGTCAATGGCCACGGTGCCCGCCTTTGGTTTTGTGCGTAGTCTTGCGGGAAAACAGGGTGCGAGGTGTCATGGCCGGGTCCAGAGTTTTGGATACCCCGATTGGCTAGCATGGGGGGGCAGGTGTGCCAATGTTTTTGGCGCGGCCCGTGCCGGAGCCCCGCCCGAGCGCCAGCCATGTCCCGCCAAGCCGGTGTGGTTGTGCCCCGCTGCCCAGTTTGAACCGTGCGAGGCTGCCCCCCGGTCCGCTGTCCACGGGGCCAAGGTCGAGCCGCACGACGCCTTGATCCTCCAACCAGTCTGCTGCGCGGGTCAGGATCATATTATGTGCGTTTGTGGTTCTGCCAATATTTCCGGTCCATCCGATATGGTAAGTTGCGACCGACCCGTGCCGCACGAAAATCATGGCCGCCACGGGATCGCCCGCATGGTGCGCCACGAAAATGCGCAAGGCCGAGGGTGCGCAGGCCGCCAGTGCAGTGCAAAGCGACAGCGGCAAGGCGGTGTAGCGCCGGGATTTGCGCTGCTTCGTTTCCAGATCGCAAATCCATGCGGCCCACGCCCCGGCAAAGGGGTGGTGCGTGATCGTCAGCCCAGCGTTTTCCGCTGCGACAAGCCGGTTGCGCCATTTGCCGTGCATCCGCGCCCGCCGCGCCGATTGTCCCCCGGTCAGGTCCAGCCGCGCAACCGTCACGGGGGTAATGATTTGCCGGAACCCTGCTGCCCGAAGCGCCGAGCCATCATCGGTGTCCGGTGTCAGAACCCGCGCCCCGTGTGCCCGCAAGGTCGCATAGCCCTGCGTCCGGTCAGAGGCGGGCAGGGCGGCCCCCCACACCGGCCCTTGGCTGACCAGACCGACGGGGCCCAGCAGCGGCAAATGCCGCAGCACCAGTTGCACGAGCGTATCCCCCGGCAGCGGCACCGTCGCTACCTGACGCCCCAGACGGTCAAGCGCCCGCCCAAAAAGCGGGTGTTGCTGCAAGGGCAGGGCGAGGCGGGTGTGCAGGCCGGACATATCCATGCCCGATGTTAAGACATCCGAAACCTAAGCCATGGTTAATGGGCACATGAAAAAGAGACAAACGCCGAGTGTTTTTGCCCACCGGATGGACCCGCCCCGCCTGACCCCGCTGGGGGCAGCGTTGGTTGCGGCCGCCGTTGCGGTGCCGGGGGGCGTGATCCTGTGGCTGGTGGAGCTAGTGGTTTTCTAGCTGCACCAAGGCGTGCCGTTTCTTGCCCGCGCTGAGTTTCAGGGGCTGCGCAAGGTCGCCCGCCGTGACCATCAACCCTGCGTCCGTCAAGGGCGCATCGTTGAGCCGCGCGCCGTTGTCGGTGATCAGACGCTTGGCCTCTTTGCCTGTCGCCGCCAGACCCGTGCGCACGATGAGTTGCGCGATGGAGATGCCCGCGCCGACCTCGGCCAAGGTCAGGGTCAGGGTGGGCAGATCGTCGCCCACGCCGCCATGTTCGAACACCTCGCGCGCTGTCGCCTCGGCGGCGGTGGCGGCGTCCGCACCGTGCAGCAACGTGGTGACCGCGTTGGCAAGGATGATCTTGGCCTGATTGATTTCCGCCCCGCCAAGGGACCCCAGCCGGTTGCAGTCCTCCACGGGCAATTCCGTGAAAATCTTGAGGAATTTTCCGGTGTCGGCGTCGGTTGTGTTCCGCCAGAACTGCCAGAATTCATAAGGCGACAGCATGTCCCCGTTCAACCAGACGGCCCCGCCCTGACTTTTCCCCATTTTGCGACCGTCCGAGGTCGTCAAAAGCGGCGTGGTCAGGCCGAAAATCTGTTGGTCCAGAACCCGACGCGTCAGGTCAATCCCGTTGACGATGTTGCCCCATTGATCCGACCCGCCCATCTGCAACAGGCAGCCATAGCGCCGGTTGAGTTCAAGGAAATCATAGGCTTGCAAGATCATGTAGTTGAATTCGAGGAACGACAGCGATTGTTCCCGGTCCAGCCGCGATTTGACCGACTCGAAGGCCAGCATCCGGTTGACCGAGAAATACCGCCCGATGTCCCGCAGGAAATCGAGGTAGTTCAGCCCATCCAGCCATTCGGCGTTGTTGAGCATGACAGCGTCTGTCGCCCCGGTCCCATACGTCAGGTATTTGCCGAACACCTGTTGCATGCCCGCGATGTTGGAAGCGATGGCGTCCGCGTCCAGCAACGGCCGTTCGTCCGACCGAAACGACGGATCCCCCACCTTGGTCGTGCCGCCGCCCATAAGCGTAATCGGTTTGTGCCCGGTTTTTTGCAACCAGCGCAGAACCATGATGTTCATGAGGTGCCCCACATGCAGCGATTTCGCCGTCGCATCATAGCCGATATAGGCGGGCACGGTCCCTTTGATCAGTGCCTCATCCAGCCCCTGATAATCCGTGCAATCGGCCAGAAAGCCGCGCGCCATCATGATCGTCATGAATTCGGATTTGGGATGGTAGGTCATGATCGTGTCCTTGGGGTTTGGTTTGCCGCACTCTATAAGTGCCCGGTGGGCCAAGGGGAAGCGGATGTTGAAAACGGGAAAGTTGCGCGTGTTGGGCGCGATGTCGGGCACGTCGCTGGATGGTGTCGATGCCGCCATTGTCGAAACCGACGGTGTGGAGGTGACCGGGTTTGGGGAAACCGCGTTCCGCCCTTATTCCGAAGCCGAGCAAGCCGTTTTGCGCGCCGCCTTGGGCCAATGGGACGGCACGCAGGTGCAAGCCGCCGCCGAAGTGATCGAGGCCGCCCATATCGAGGTTCTGGCCGGGTTTGACCGGGTGGATTTGGTCGGATTTCATGGACAGACCTTGGCCCATGACCCCAAAGGGCGGGGCACGTTGCAGGTGGGCGATGGCCGCGTTGTGGCGCAGGCGCTGGGGCGGCCTGTGGTCTGGGATTTCCGGTCTGCCGATGTGCGGTTGGGCGGCGAGGGTGCCCCACTGGCCCCGTTTTACCATCACGCGCTGGCCCGGCGCATGGCCGCACAGGCCCCGGTGGCGTTCTTGAACCTTGGCGGCGTGGGGAACCTGACGTGGGTTGATCCCAGCCATGATCGGCCCGAGGTGCCCGGTGCCTTGCTCGCGTTTGATACCGGGCCCGCCAATGCTCCGGTCAATGATCTGATGCGCGCCCGGTTCGGGACCGACCGCGATACCGGCGGCGCGCTGGCCGCGACGGGCGATGTTGCCGAGGACGTCATTGCCCGGTTTCTGGAGCATCCGTTCTTCTATCGGATGCCGCCGAAATCGTTGGACCGCGATGCATTTACCGGGCTGGTCCGCGCCGTTGCTGACCTGCCCGATGCCGATGCCGCCGCCACCTTGACCGCCGCCGCCGCGATGGCTGTGGTCAAGGCGATGGAGCATTGTCCGGACCCCCCCGACCGCGTTCTGGTCACGGGCGGCGGGCGGCACAATCCAACCCTGATGGCGATGTTGGCGGCCGGTTTGGATTGCCCTGTGGTGCCAGTAGAGTCGGCCGGGTTTGATGGGGACATGCTGGAGGCGCAGGCCTTTGCCTATCTGGCCGCCCGTGTGGCCCGTGGGTTGCCCACGTCCTGCGCCACCACAACCGGGGTGCGCGCCGCCGTGGGGGGCGGGACCATCAGCCGCCCCGACGGCTGACCC
>JBGSIZ010000089.1:0-10407 GCA_041742255.1 Marivivens sp.
GCGCCGCCTGCCCCACGGCCACCGGGAATGGCAACCCGGCACCGTCGCCACCCCAAACATCTGCGGTCACACGGGCAAAAGCGGCACCTTGGGCCATCGTTTCTGCCAGACGTTCCTTGCTGCCAGCCAGTGCTACGGCCAGGTCGGCCACGTCATCGCCCTGCCATGCCGCCGCGAGCAGGATCGCATCAGTCCGGCCCGCGCCGCGCTCCAGAACATCGGTCAACCAAGCCTGAAACGATGCGCGATCCGGGACGGCCCCAACTGCGATCATCGCTTCCAACCCATGGGAATAGGCATAGGACCCAATGGGATAGCTTGCAGAAAACCACTGCGACAGGCGTTGCAGATGGGCAAGGTCAGTGTGCATGGCCCAGCGTGCGCCCATGGCCATAGGCCCCGCCTTCGGGGGTGAAGGGGGCAATGACCCGGGCCACATCGGCCCCCAGCCGAAACAACATATCGGCCATCACATGATCCTCGCGGATCAACAACCGGTCCGGGAAAATCTGGCACGGGGTGTGGCGGTTGCCGATGTGCCATGAAAGGCGGGCAAGATCACCGCGCACCTCGATCAGGGGTTCGGGAGCGGCCACAACGGTGGCCAAACGCCCGTCTGACAGGACCAACGCATCGCCATGCGCCAAGGACACAGTTTCGGGCAGATCGACAAGAACCGCCTCGCCTTGATCGGTCAGCAGCCGCTTGCGCCGGATCAACCTGTCCTCATAGGTCAGGGTCAGGGTCAATGCGCCGGGCAGATTTGGCGCAGGGCGCGTGCTGTGGGCAATAAGCGTCATCAGAACAGGAAATATCGTTGGGCCATCGGCAAGACGCTGGCGGGTTCGCAGGTCAACACCTCGCCATCCGCGCGGACCTCGTAGGTTTCGGGGTCCACCTCGATGTGGGGCAACAGGTCGTTCAACACCATATCCGCCTTGCCAATCCCCCGGCAGGACTGCACGGCGACTGTGTCCTTGACCAGACCAAGGGCGGCGCCGACCCCAGCATCCTGCGCGGCTTGAGAGACGAACGTGACCGACCCCGCCTGAAGACTTCGTCCAAAGGCCCCGAACATGGGCCGGGAATACACCGGCTGCGGTGTTGGGATCGAGGCGTTCGTATCCCCCATCTGGGCCATGACGATCGTGCCGCCCAACAGAACCATCTCGGGCTTGACCCCGAAAAATGCAGGCGACCATAGGACCAGATCGGCGCGCTTGCCGACCTCAATCGACCCGACATGTGTTGAAATACCATGCGCAATAGCGGGATTTATGGTATATTTCGCAATATAGCGTTTAACCCGCAGATTATCGTTGGCACCCTGTTCCCCCGCCAGCCTGCCCCGTTGCACATTCATCTTGTGGGCGGTTTGCCATGTGCGGATCAACACCTCGCCCACGCGGCCCATCGCCTGACTGTCGGACGCGATGATGGAAAACGCCCCCATGTCGTGCAGGATATCTTCGGCGGCGATGGTTTCCTTGCGAATGCGGCTTTCGGCAAAGGCCACATCTTCGGGCACGCGGCGGTCCAGATGATGGCAGACCATCAGCATGTCCAGATGTTCTTCGAGCGTGTTGACGGTATAGGGGCGGGTCGGGTTGGTGGACGACGGAATGACGTTGGGCAGGCCACACACCTTGATGATATCCGGTGCATGGCCCCCGCCCGCGCCTTCGGTGTGAAAGGCGTGGATGGTCCGCCCCTTGATCGCGGCTATCGTGTTTTCCACGAAACCGCTTTCGTTCAAGGTGTCGGTGTGGATCATCACCTGCACATCCATGGCGTCGGCGACTGTCAGGCAGTTGTCAATGGCGGCCGGGGTGGTTCCCCAATCCTCGTGCAGTTTCAGGCACGACGCACCCGCATGAACCATCTCCTCCAGCGGGGCAGGCAGGGACGCATTGCCCTTGCCCGCAATGGCGAAATTCATCGGCAACCCGTCAAACGCCTGCAACATCCGGCCAATGTGCCATGGCCCGGTGCAGGTGGTGGCCAGTGTCCCGTGGGCCGGGCCGGACCCGCCGCCGATCATCGTCGTGACCCCGGAATGCAGCGCGTCGTCAATCTGTTGCGGTGCGATAAAATGGATGTGACTGTCAATCCCGCCCGCCGTCAGGATGCGACCCTCACCCGCGATCACCTCGGTTGCGGGGCCGATGATGATGGTGACCCCCGGTTGCGTGTCCGGGTTTCCGGCCTTGCCGATCCCGGCGATGCGGCCATCGCGCAGACCCACGTCCGCCTTGAAAATCCCGGTATGGTCCACGATCAGGGCATTGGTGATGACAGTGTCCACCGCCCCTTGGGCGCGGGTTCGCTGGCTTTGACCCATTCCGTCGCGGATGACCTTGCCGCCGCCAAATTTGACCTCTTCGCCATAGATGGTGTGGTCGCGTTCCACCTCGATAATCAGATCGGTATCGGCCAACCGGACCTTGTCCCCAGTGGTGGGTCCAAACATACCGGCATAGGTGGCGCGGGAAAGGGTCGCGGGCATTTACAGGTCCCCCATCACGGCAGCGTTGAAGCCGTAGATGCGGCGGTCACCAGAGATCGGGATCAACGCCACCTCACGCTCTTGCCCCGGTTCAAACCGGACGGCAGTGCCCGCCGCGATGTCCAACCGCAACCCACGGGCCGCAGCGCGATCAAACCGCAAGGCGGCATTGGTTTCGGCGAAATGATAATGGCTGCCCACCTGAACCGGCCTGTCACCGGTATTAGCCACAAGGAGTGTCACTGCGACGGCATCCGCGTTCAAAACGATATCGCCGTCCATGGGGAAAATCTCTCCGGGGATCATGGCTGGCCCTCCTATCGGATCGGGTGATGGACGGTCACCAGTTTGGTGCCGTCCGGAAACGTCGCCTCGACCTGAACGTCATGGATCATTTCGGGGATGCCATCCATGCATTGGTCGCGGGTGATGACATGCGCACCGGCCTGCATCAGATCGGCGACCGTGCGGCCATCGCGAGCACCCTCGACCACATAGTCGGTGATCAGTGCAATCGCCTCGGGATGATTCAAAAGCACACCGCGCGCCAACCTGTTGCGGGCGACCATCGCGGCAAGTGCGATCAACAGTTTGTCTTTTTCCCGAGGGGTGAGGTTCATCGCAGGTCCCTACATTGTCCAGACACGGGGCAGCGGCCCGGTCCCAAATAGCTGCAACGCGGCCATAACACGGGCCCGCATGTGGCGGGGGTCGGCGGCCATGAACCGGGCCAACAACCGTCCGTCCCAGGCCGAGGCGGCGACCCGGCAATTGTCCCCTGTCATGGCCCGCAGCGCCCCCAATCGCGCGCGGGGGTCCGGTCCCACAAACAACAAACTCGCCACGGCCCCAGCCCCGTCCAAGCAGCCGGGCCCCTGATGCTCCGCAAAAGATCCAGTCAAACGAAAGGCTTCGGCGTGGATTAACCGCCCAGCCTGGCGGATGCGCCATGTGTCGGTCATCTGCACCGATGACAAAACTTCGCCCATGGCGCGGCGACCGAACACCAGCGGCTCCACCATGAGAAAGTCCGCATCAGGGGCAAGGTCCACCTCGATCCGGCGGTCAATCGCGGCGCGGTCAAACAGGATGGTTTCCTGTGGCAACCATGCCAGCGACGCGGCAGGCCCAACGGTCAGCATCACCTGAATTTGGGCCTGTGGCCCTAAGCTGCGGTAGACCCGTTCGGCAGTTTGGGTTGCCACGCGGACACGAGCCCTGGCCCCGGCGTCCACCGAAATATCAATCTGATCGCCCCCGGTCAGGCCGCCTGCCGTGTTTAATATCACGACGTCCAGCCCGCCTTGTTCCGCGCCGTGAACCATCGCCTTGGAACAGCCAGATTGGTGCAGATCGCGCAGGACCGTGCCCCGCGAACCATCGGTCAGCAGGCTGACATGCACGCGACCCTTGGCGCGTTGCAGGCCTTGTTCCATGGGTTTTTGATCCAACATCCTGTCACCAGACCTTGGCTGTCGCAGGGGTTCAAGCCGGTGCGATAGGGCGCCTTGCTGCATCGGCGCAAATTTGGGCATTGCCGTTGCAAACGATGAATATCAGCGCTGATTGCCCAAATAATGGGCAATCGGCACACAATGGACACTCCTTAGATTCTGCGCGCCGCCAACAGCGCAGCGCGGATCACCTCTGGGTCGCCTATGTGATTGAAAAGAATAAGGATAAGTCGGGCATTAAACGCCTCGCTTTCGGTATTCGGCAAACCGTCATGGGCGGCCAGAAGGCCGGCATAGACGCCGTCGGGATCCACCAGATTGGGGGTCAGGGTCACGGTCATGTCACTGCTTCCCAAGGGCTGTGGCGTGGGCCGCGGCCACCGCATCCGCGTCATAGCCGGACCACCGGGCCACCACATGTTGATCTGGGCGGATCAGATAAACGGCCCTGTCTGCGACCCCCAGATATCGGGTTGCGAGCGCGGTATTTGGCCCGGTTGTATCGCGGCGGTATTGCGTCGGTATCCCGTCGGTGTCGTTTTCTGGAAAATCCACGTTGATAAACAGCAGGGCGAACCGCCCGCCCAGCAGATCGAGGAGGAACCCATCGCCCAGATCAACGTCTGGGCACGGGCTGCCGGGGCAGGTGCGTGCCGGTCCACCGGGCAGGGCATCGGGGCCACAAACCGGCGACCCCGTATAGACTGTGGGCAGCGACAGCCGCCCGGAATTGACCAGTGGCCGGGCAAAGGCGTGATATTCCGACAGGTCCAGCACGGCGTCGCGAAACACCCGGCTGATGGCCGATTTGGGCGTGATGAAATCGGTCGAGCGGGACGAATTCAGGATGTTTTCATCTGCCGCCTGCCGCCGTTCCAGATCATAGCTGTCCAACAAAGTGGGCGGTGCTTCGCCCGCAATCACGGCGGCTAGTTTCCAACACAGGTTGTCGACATCCTGTATCCCGGAATTGGCCCCACGCGCGCCAAACGGCGACACCTGATGCGCGCTGTCGCCTGCAAACAGAACGCGGTCATGGCGGAACCGATCCATCCGGCGGCATTGAAAGGTGTAGATGCTGACCCACTGCAGGTCAAAATTCACCTCCTCGCCCAACATGGCGCGCAACCGGGGAATGACGTTTTCGGGGCGTTTTTCGACCTCTTTGTCGATGTCCCATCCCAGTTGAAGGTCGATCCGCCAGACACCATCGGGTTGTTTGTGCAGCAGGGCCGACTGGCCCGGATTGAACGGCGGGTCGAACCAGAACCAGCGTTCGGTCGGGAATGGGGCATCCATCGTGACGTCCGCAATCAGGAAATTATCCTCGAACACGCGGCCCCCGAAATCGAGCCCCAGCATTGTCCGGGTGGGGGAATTGGCCCCGTCGCAGGCAATCAGCCAATCAGCCTGCAGCGGGTAAGGGCCATCTGGCGTATCGACCATGAGCGCCACATGGTCCCCCCGGTTGTCAATCTGCACGACCTTGTTGCCGCCACGAATTTCGATCGGCGCACCTGCAGCCTCCAGCGCCCGAACCCGTTTCACGAAATCATGTTCAAAATGGTATTGTTGCAGGTTGATGAACGCGGGCCGTTTGTGCCCATCCTCGGGCAGCAGGTTGAAATCATAAACCTTGCGGTCGCCAAAAAACACTTTGCCAAGGTTCCATTGCACACCTTTCTCGACCAAGGGATCGCCCACCCCCAGACGGTCGGCAATTTCCAACGTGCGTTTGGCAAAACAGATTGCCCGGGACCCGAACGACACCTTGGTGTTGTCGTCCAGCACCAGAACCTGAACCCCGGACATCGCCAGATCAATCGCTGCGGCAAGCCCGACGGGACCCGCGCCGATCACAATGACGCTGTGCCGGGCGGGCGTTGCCGCCGTTTGGTCCGGCGATTTGGCATAGGGATAAAGTGGCGTGTCGAAGATCTTGGTCATGGCCTACCCCTGCAACTGGTCCCACATGTCCCGGTCCCGTTCTGCCGTCCAGATGCGGGGGGTGTCGATACCGCGCGCCTCGTCATAGGCGCGGGCGACGTTGAATGGCAGGCAGTGTTCGTAGATCGCGTAATCCTTGAACTTTGGATCGCAAGCGGCGCGGACGGCGTCCCATGCTTGCCTGAGCGAGCCACCCCGGGCCGCGACGCGGGCGGCCGCACGATAGGTGCTGTCGACAAAATCGCGGGTGTTTTCGATGGCGGCCTCGACCATCGGTTTGCCCAAAAGCGCGTCACCGCGCCCCGGCGCGATCGCGTCCACATCAAAGGACGCGATATTGTCCAGTGTCTGGCCCCAATCGCCGAAATGCCCATCGCCACAGTAGCAGGCGGAATGGTATTCGACGATGTCGCCCGTGAACATCACGTTGGCGTCGGGCACATGGATCACGATATCCCCCGCCGTGTGCGCCCGGCCCAGATGCATGAGGTCGACCCGGCGGTTGCCCAGATAGACCGTTATCATGTCGCTGAAGGTGGTTGTAGGCCACGTCAGGCCGGGGATGCTTTCGTGGCCCTGAAACAGACGGGGAAAACGGCCAAATTCGCTGTCCCAGTCTTCTTTCCCGCGTTCCACCACCATCGACCGGGCGGTGTCCGACATCAGGATTTCGCGCGCGCCGTAAGCCGAGGCCCCCAGCACCCGGACCGCGTGATAATGCGTCAGCGCCAGGTGGGTGATCGGTTTGTCCGTCACCTCGCGCACCTTTTCGATCACCTTGTGGGCCAGACGCGGGGTTGCCTGCGCCTCGACGATCATCACGCTGTCATCGCCGATGATGACGCCGGAATTCGGGTCGCCTTGGGCGGTAAAGGCCCATAGTCCCTCGCCCACTTCGACAAAGCTGATTTTCTTGTCGGTCATGTCCCCTTGGGACGCGAATGCCTTGGCCATGGTGGTTGCTTTCTGGGTTTGCGAGGTGCCGGGGCGTGGGAGCCTCCGGCGGAGGTATTTGTGACGAGATGAAGCCGTTAACGCGCGTAGGGGTCAGTCAGTGCGGGCAGAATGGTCCCGGCGCAATCGCCAAAGCCGATGATAAAGCCATCGCCCCGCGCAGCCCCGTGCAGGGTGAGCGTATCGCCATCCTCAAGGAAACTCCGCGTCTCGCCGGTGTCGAGCGTCAACGGTTCCTTGCCACCCCAAGACAGTTCCAAGAGGCTGCCCCGCGCGCCCTTGTCCGGACCGGAGATTGTGCCCGATCCGAGCAGGTCGCCGGGGTTCATCGGGCAACCGCTGGTCGTGTGGTGCGCCAATTGCTGGGCGGCGGAATAATACAACTCTCGCGCGTTGGTGCTGCTGATCGTCGAAGGCGGTTGGCCCGCAGGCGCCAAGGTCACCGACAGTTCAATGTCAAAGACCATCGGCCCGGTATCCGCCAGATGCGGCAACAGGGCCATTTCGCGGGGCGGGGTCATCACGCGGAACGGGTCGAGCGCGGCGGTCATGACGATCCAAGGCGATAGTGTCGTCGCCGTCGCCTTGGCCTGAAACGGTCCGAGCGGTTGATATTCCCACGCCTGAATGTCTCGCGCCGACCAATCATTCAGCAGGACATAGCCAAAGATCATCCCGTCCGCTTCGTCCACCGTCACCGGGCCGTCGGACGGGGTGCCTACAATCGCGCCCAGTTCCAGTTCCAGATCGAACCGCCGCGAGGGTTGAAAGGCGGGCAGCGCGTGATCCGGCGATTTCACCTGCCCCCATGGGCGGCGCACATCCGTGCCCGACACCACAACCGACGACGCCCGCCCATTGTAGCCAATGGGCATATGCAGCCAGTTCGGCGGCAACGCGTTGTCCGCGCCCCGGAACATCGTGCCGACATTGGTCGCGTGATGGCGGCCAGCGTAGAAATCAGTGTATTCGGCAATCAGGAACGGCAGGTGCAGGTCAGCCCCGGCCATGGGCACCAACAGGTCGACGACCTCGTCCCGGTCAGCGGACCCTTGGGCCAGCAGCCCCGTCAATTGGCGGCGCAGGTTGGCCCAGACAACAGGGCCGGCCTCCATCACCTCGTTCCAGAACGGGACGTCCAGCAGCGGGTCATCGCCAAGGTCCAACAATCCCGCTTCTTCGGCGGCGCGGGCGTCGAGGATCATGTCCCCGATTGCCACGCCGCAACGCGGGTCGTCGTCGCCCGTGGAAAACACGCCCAGCGCGAGGTTATTGAGCGGGAACGGTCCATCGGGGTCGTTGGCACCCGGCACCCAAGAGTTCATCAGCGGCACGTTGGTTTCCTTTGGCAAAGGGTGGGTGGGTCAAGACCCACCTTACAAGGTCGCGCCGGGCCAAGGTAAGGTGGGTTTCGACCCACCCACCCGTCACTTTTTACCCGGCGTTCCGTCGAATTTCTTGTCCAGTCCCAACCAGCAGTCGATGTAGTCGTCCTGTAACGGTGCCTCGTTCGCGGCAAAAGCGGTCAGGTGCTGGGGGAACCGGGTTTCGAACATGAACGACATCGTGTTGTCCAGCTTTTCGGCCTTCAATTCGGCATTGGATGCCTTTTCAAAGGCGGCCCGGTCCGGCCCATGCGGCAGCATCATGTTGTGCAGGCTGACACCGCCCGGCACAAAACCCTTGGGCTTGGCGTCATACTGGCCATAAATATTACCCATCAGTTCGGACATGATGTTCTTGTGATACCACGGCGGGCGGAACGTGTTTTCGGCCACCATCCAGCGTTCGCGGAACAGCACAAAGTCGATATTCGCCGTACCCGGCACGCCCGAAGGCGCGGTCAGCACGGTAAAGATCGACGGGTCGGGATGGTCGAACAGGATCGCGCCGACCGGGCAGTAGGTGGACAGGTCGTATTTGACGGGCGCGTAATTGCCATGCCATGCCACAACGTCCAAAGGCGAATGGCCGATGTGGGTTTCATGAAACTGGCCGCACCATTTGACGGTGACGGTAGAGGGCACCTCGCGGTCCTCAAACGCGGCGACCGGCGTCTTGAAGTCGCGCGGGTTGGCCATGCAATTGGCCCCGATCGGTCCCCGCCCGGGAAGTTCGAATTTCTGGCCATAATTCTCGCAGACAAACCCGCGCGCCGGACCTTCCAGAACCTCGACCCGGTAGACCAGCCCGCGCGGCAGAATGGCGATGTCCTGTGGCCCGATGTCGATGATCCCAAGTTCGGTGCAAAACCGCAGCCGACCGGATTGCGGCACCACCAGCATTTCGCTGTCGGCGGAATAGAAATAGGCGTCCTGCATCGACGTGGTCACAAGATACACATGCGCGGCCATGCCGACCTGCGTATTCACATCGCCCGCCGTGGTCATTGTCCGCATGCCCGTCAACCAAGTCAGGGGTTGATCGGAATGCGGGACCGGGTCCCAGCGGTATTGCCCGAGCGAAATCACATCCGGGTCCACATTCGGCGCAGATTTCCAATAGGGCAGCTCAATCTTGGCAAAGCGGTGCGTGTGTTTCACGCTGGGCCGGATGCGGTAGCACCATGTCCGTTCCGGGCGCACATCCGTAAACGCCGTGCCCGAAAGCTGTTCGCCATATAGTCCGTAGTCGCATTTCTGCGGCGAATTCATCCCCTGCGGCAAGGCCCCCGGCAACGCCTCGGTTTCGAAATCATTGCCGAACCCAGGCATATAGCCTGCGTGCGGGCCGGGGATCGACGGGGCCTGAACGACCATACGGGACGACAACGTATCGGTCATTGCGATTCTCCTGTTGCTCGGGATCGGGGTATTGGTTGAAAATGTAACTAACAAGCGGTGAGGCTGAAACGAGGGACCACATGGACCATGACTTTGATCTGTCCGATTTTCTGCCCTATCTCCTCAATCAGGCGGCTGAACGGGTGAGCGTAGATTTCCAACGCGAATACAAAGGCCGCTATGGCATGTTGCGCACGGAATGGCGGGTGTTGTTTCACCTTGGCCGTTATGGCGACATGACCGCAACCGACATTGGCCGCCGTGCCAGCCTGCACAAGACCAAGATCAGCCGCGCTGTCACTGCCCTTGGCGCCAAGCGGTTCGTGGACCGCACCCAAGACCCGGACGACCGCCGCCAAGAGGTGTTGCGCCTGACCCGGTCCGGGCGCGCCGCGTTTCGCGATCTGGCTGCAGCTGCACACGGGTTCGACGTTCAACTGACCGCGCAGTTTTCCGCCACCGAGGCCAAAATTCTGCGCGCCTGTCTGATCCGGATTGCCGCCTCGCACCCCGATCAGGTGCGCGGCGTATCGGACGGATAAATCAGGATCGCCCGGAAATCGTTGACATTGGTCAGGGTGGGGCCGGTTACCACCTGCCCGCCGATCCCCCCAAAGAACGTATGCGCGTCGTTGCGCGCCAGCGCCTGTGCCGCATCCAGACCCGCACGGCGTGCAGCGTCCAGCGTTTCCGGCCCGATCACCGCCCCCGCCACCTCCATCGCGCCGTCTACCCCGTCGGTGTCGCAGGCCAGCGCGTGAAT
>JBGSIZ010000090.1:0-12273 GCA_041742255.1 Marivivens sp.
CTTGCCCGGCACCGCCGCGACCCGTCGCGCCCGGCTGGCACAGGTGATCTGTGGCGAGGCCACATTGCCCGCGTAGGGCCACCCTGCGACCGCCCGGATTACGCCGCGCCTTGCCCTTGGACCGCTGGTCGCTTATCTGCATCCGATCATGGCCAGCAAATCCGAAACCAAGAATTACAAGGTGATCGCCGAAAATCGGCGGGCCCGGTATGATTATGCCATCGAGACCGATCTTGAGGTCGGCATCATGTTGATGGGGTCCGAGGTCAAATCCCTGCGCGTCGGGCAATCCAACATCGCCGAAAGCTATGCCTCGGTCGATCAGGGGGAATTGTGGCTGACCAACGCCTACATCGCCCCCTATGACCCCGCCAAGACATGGGGCCACGAGGCCCGCCGCAAGCGCAAGCTGTTGGTATCGCGCAAGGAATTGTCCCGCCTGTGGTCCGCGACCCAGCGCGAAGGCATGACGCTGGTCCCGTTGGTGATGTATTTCAACGATCGCGGTCTGGTAAAGCTGAAGATCGGCATCGCCAAAGGCAAAAAGAACCACGACAAACGCGCCACCGACGCCAAACGCGATTGGGACCGCCAGAAACAGCGGCTGCTGCGCCAAGGCGTCTGAGTCAGCTTTTGGCCCAGCTTTTAGCCCGATTTGCTGCACAAATGCCCAAAAATTCCCCGCAATCATCGGATTGATCGGTTTTGCATCTCTGATAGCTTGCGCGCGCACGGGTTTGGGCTGCGCCCGGTGCTGAAAACCAATGACAGCCTGTGTGAAGGAAGTGGGAACTATGGAACAGCTTATCATTCAACTGGTGTCGGGCGCGGTTGGCGGCAATGTCGCGGGCGGCCTTTTGAAGAACCTGTCGCTGGGCACGCTTGGCAATTCGTTAGCCGGGATCGTCGGCGGCGGCATCGGTGGCCAGCTTCTTGGGATGGTTCTGGGCGGCGCGGGTGCCAGTCCGGATGTCGCAGCAGCGGCGGGCGGGTTCGACATTGCGTCGATCCTGACGCAAGTGGCAGGCGGCGGTGTGGGCGGCGGCGTTTTGATGGCCGTGGTCGGCATGATCAAGAAAGCGATGGCCAAGTAATCACCACCAAGGCCGCGATCAGACAACGACGGGGGCGCAGTCATGCGCCCCTTTTGCGTTTGGTGGCCCCGGTGCCTGTGCGGCGTTCAAACGCTTGCCTGACCGGGTGCCGCGCGGTAGGGAAATGCGATCCGCCTTTTCCCGCCCGCACCGGGTCGCCTTCCGCTTCCAGATGACAGGTCCTGCCGATGTCCGATCCGATAGCCGCCGACACCACAACCGACGATCCGCATACTCTGGTCTCCACAGCGTGGCTTGCCGCCCATCTGCGCGATCCTGACCTGCGGGTTCTGGATGCGTCGTGGTATCTGCCGGATATGGGCCGGGATGCCCGCGCCGAATTTGCCGACCGCCACATCCCCGGCGCCCGGTTTTTCGACATCGACGCGATCAGCGACCATCGGTCCGACCTGCCCCACATGGTCCCGCCGGTGGAAAAGTTCATGTCCCGCCTGCGGGCCATGGGCGTGGGCGACGGGCATCAGGTGGTTGTCTATGACGGCATGGGCCTGTTTTCGGCCGCCCGCGTCTGGTGGCTGTTTCGCCTTATGGGCAAGACGGACGTGGCCGTTCTGGATGGCGGTTTGCCCAAATGGCTGGCCGAGGGCCGACCCGTGACCGACGACGATCCGATGATCCGGGACCGCCACATGACCGTCAGCCGCCAGAACCACATGGTCAAGGATGTGACCCAAGTGGCCCGCGCCGCCAAGCTGCGCGATCACGTCATCATCGACGCCCGCGCCCCCGAACGGTTCCGGGGCGAGGCCGCCGAACCTCGTCCCGGCCTGCGGTCCGGTCACATTCCGGGGTCGCGGAACGTGTTTTTCAAAACCCTGCTTGCCCCGGACGGCACGATGAAACCTGCCCCCGCGCTCCGCGCGGTGTTCGAGGCGGCGGGTGTGGACCTGTCCAAACCCGCGATCACGTCTTGCGGGTCGGGTGTCACCGCCGCTGTCTTGTCGCTCGCCCTTGACCGGATCGGCAAGCGGGACCACGCCATCTATGACGGGTCATGGTCCGAATGGGGCATGTATCCCGACCTGCCCATTGCCACCGGAGAGGCCTGATGCTGGAACACCTGACCGACCAACCCGCCGACAAGATCCTGATGTTGATGCAGGCCTTTCGCGAGGATCCCCGCCCGACAAAGGTTGATCTGGGGGTCGGCGTCTACAAGGACGCGACCGGGTTGACCCCCGTCATGCGCGCCGTCAAGGCCGCCGAGCGCAAGATTTGGGAAACCCAGGACAGCAAATCCTATGTCGGGCTGGCGGGCGATCCTGCCTTTGCCGATGCGATGATCGGTCTGGTTCTGGACGGGGCCGTGGCCCGTGACCGGATTGCCGCCGTGGCCACCCCCGGCGGCACCGGGGCGATCCGGCAGGCGCTGGACCTGATCCGGATGGCCGCCCCTGCCGCCCGCGTCTGGTTGTCCACGCCCACATGGCCCAACCATCCGTCCATCATCAAGTTTCTGGGAATCGGCACCGCCCCCTATCGCTACTTTGACGAGGGGACGCGCGGGGTGGATTTCGCGGGCATGATGGCCGATCTGGCCGATGTCGCGCGCGGCGATATCGTGCTTTTGCACGGCTGCTGTCACAATCCGACCGGTGCCAACCTGTCTGAGGCGCAGTGGGCCGAGGTGATCGCTCATCTGAACGCGCGGGGGGCCATCCCGTTTGTCGATATCGCCTATCAGGGGTTCGGTGACGGGCTGGCCGCCGATGCCGCCGCCACGCGCATGGTGGCCGCAGGCGTGCCCGAATGTCTGATTGCGGTGTCCTGTTCCAAGAATTTCGGGATTTACCGCGAACGCACTGGCCTGTTGATGGCCATTGGCGACAGCGCCCGCACCAAGACGGTGCAGGCCAACCTGAATTTCCTGGACCGCCAGAATTATTCCTTTCCGCCCGACCACGGTGCCCGGATCGTCACCACCATCCTGACCGATCCCGCCCTGCGCGCCGATTGGGAGGCCGAACTGGACGAGGTGCGCGGGACCATGCTGGGCCTGCGCACCGCGTTGGCCGATGAATTGCGCCGTCTGACCAACACCGACCGGTTCGATTTCATCGCCCACCACCGGGGCATGTTCAGCCAGATCGGCACGACCCCCGAAAAGGTCGAGAAGATGCGGGCGGACAACGGCATCTACATGGTCAGCGACAGCCGGATGAACATCGCCGGGTTGAACGCCCGGACCGTGCCCATTCTGGCCCGCGCGATCATCGACGCCGGGGTGTGACGGATGATGTAAGGCGGGTTTGAACCCGCCTTATGTCCGCCGGGCTTTACTTTTCCCAATATTTCGATACTTCTCGATATATGGATAAGACTCAGACGCTCGCCGCCTTGTCGGCCCTCGCCCATGCCTCTCGGTTGGATATCGTGCGCCTGTTGGTGCGCACCGGTCCCGACGGTATGGCCGCCGGGGATATCGCCGCCCATCTTGGGGTTTTGCAAAACACGCTGTCCACCCATCTGGGCCTGTTGCACCGCGCGGGGCTGATCCACAGCCGGCGCGAGGGCCGGGTGATCCGGTATTTTGCCGATATGACCGGGTTTGCCGGTCTGCTCGGATATCTGATGGAAGACTGCTGTGGTGGCGAACCAGAGCTGTGCCAGCCCGTTCTCTCAACCCTCGTTTGTGCCTGTTAGGAGCCCAAAATGGATACGATCAAGAACGTCCTCTTTCTGTGCACCGGGAATTCCGCCCGGTCCATCATGGCCGAAGCCATCCTGAACCGCGAAGGTCAGGGCCGGTTCAAGGCCTATTCGGCGGGGTCGCACCCGGCTGGCCACGTTCATCCCTTTGCCATCGACCAGTTGAAGCGGTTGAATTTTCTGACCGACGACATGCGGTCCAAAAACTGGGATGAATTCGCGATTCCGGGTGCCCCCCACATGGATTTCGTCATCACCGTTTGCGACAATGCCGCCGGTGAGGTGTGCCCGATGTGGCCCGGCCAGCCGATGAACGCACATTGGGGCATGCCCGACCCCGCCGCCGCTACCGGCAGCGAACCCGAGCGCCGCGTGGCCTTTGCCGAGGCCGCCAAGACCCTGTCCACCCGGATTTCGATCTTTGTCAGCCTCCCGCTCTCCACCCTTGACGCCTTGTCCCTGAAAAAGCGGATGGATGCGATTGGCAAGACCGGCGCGGAACAGTCGGCGACCTGATCCGGGTGATCTGGTAAGGTGGGTCTTGACCCACCCGATGCCGAACATAAAAAAGGGCGCCCGTATCTGGGCGCCCTTTGTCGTTTGGTCTGATGGGCCGCTTACATGTTGTAGGCGCGTTCCCCGTGCGAGGTGAGGTCCAGACCTTCGCGTTCGGCCTCTTCCTTGACCCGCAGACCCATGATCATGTCCACAACCTTGTAGAGGATGAACGACACCACCCCACACCAGACGATGGTGACCAACACGGCCTTTACCTGAATGACGATCTGCGCCCCCATGCCCAGCCCGCCATAGTGGATGCCGCCCAAGGACGGATCGTTGACCACGGCGGTCCCGATGGCCCCGATGATCCCGGCCACACCGTGGATGCCGAACACATCCAGCGTGTCGTCGTAGTTCAGCTTGTGCTTGACCGTCGAGACAAAGAAGTAGGCCGCGACCGAGGCAACCGCCCCAAGGACAATCGCCCCAACCGGTCCGGCAAACCCGGCCGCTGGCGTCACCGCCACCAGACCCGTCACCATCCCTGACACAGCGCCCAGCATGGACGCCTTGCCGCGCATCGCCAGTTCCAGAACCACCCACGCGAGGATCGCCCCCGCCGTCGCCGTAAAGGTGTTGATCATCGCCAGACCTGCACCGCCGTTTGCCTCCAGATTGGACCCGGCATTGAACCCGAACCAGCCAACCCACAGCAACGACGCGCCCACCATGGTCAACGTCATCGAATGGGGGGCCATGTTGTCCTTGCCATAGCCGACCCGCTTGCCGATCACGATACACCCGACAAGGGCCGCGATCCCGGCGTTGATGTGGACAACCGTGCCGCCTGCAAAGTCAAGCGCGCCCCAGCCGTAGATCATGCCGTCTGAATCCCAGACCATGTGTGCAATCGGAAAGTAGACGATCGTCACCCACAGCGCCACGAACACCAAAAGCGACCCGAACTTGACCCGTTCCGCGAACGACCCCACGATCAGAACCGCCGTGATACAGGCGAATGTCATCTGGAACGAGATGAACACGAATTCCGGGATCACAAAGCCCGCAGAGAACGTCGCGGCCATGGTTTCATAGGTGATGCCCGCCAGGAACATCTTGCCCAGGCCACCCCAGAACGGCGAGGCCGCATCCCCAAAGGCCATCGAGTAGCCCCAGAGAACGTAGATCACCATCACCATCGCCGTAATCACCGTCGATTGCATCAACAGCGACAGCATGTTCTTGGTCCGGACCAGACCGCCGTAAAACAGCGCCAGCCCCGGCAGGATCATGAACAGCACCAGAATGGTGGACACCATCATGAACGCCGTATCGCCCTTGTCCATCACGGGCACGACTTCTGCGGCCATTTCTTCGACGGCCGTTGTGGCCTCGGCTGTGGCCTCTTGCGCCCATGCGGGCAGGCCGGTGAACAGGGACACGCCCAGTCCGGAAAGCCCGGCCACCCCTGCGGTTTTGAGTTTCGTCAACATTGTTTCACTTCCCCTGTCACGCGGTCTTAGAGCGCGTCGTCATTGAGTTCGCCGGTCCGCACCCGCAGGGCGCTTTCGACATCCAGAACAAAGATCTTGCCATCGCCGATCTTGTCGGTTTTTGCGGTGCGCGCGATGGTTGCCACCACCTCGTCCACCATGCCGTCGGGCACCACGATTTCCAGTTTGACCTTTGGCACAAAGTTCACCGCGTATTCCGCACCGCGATAGATTTCCGTGTGACCCGACTGCGAGCCAAAGCCCTTGATCTCGGTCACCATCATGCCGCGCACACCGGTGGCCGTGACCGCTTCGCGCACTTCCTCCAGCTTGAACGGTTTGATCGTTGCTATGATGAGTTTCACGTTCTTCCCCAGTCTGTTCCTGTTCACGGGTGGCCCGCAGCCGTGGACCTTCCGCCGTCGAAAAGGCCGGGGAATCGTCTGGGGAACAAGCCTTGGCAGGGGTCTTGCCTGTTACAAAATGGTAAAGGTTGCACAATTTTTGCACAAATTGCCATGCATGCCTGATTTTTGAGCAAACTAAAAACGCAACCATCCGGTGCTTTCAGTTCTCTACATTTTCCGCGCGGCGCGGTAATGTCCGCGAAACAGGCGCAAGAACAGGTATGACATGAGTGGTTCGGGCAGCAAAAAGCCCCCGTTGGTGGCCGACAAACGCTATGCCGCGTCCGCCAGACCTGCGCCCGCTGCGGCGGCAAAACCCGGCCCCAAACCTGCCCCCAAATCTGCGGCGTCCCGCAACGCCCCCACCCGCAAACCCCGCGCGCCCAAGGGTCCGCTGGGCTGGATTGCCGCACTGGTCACTGGGTTGATCGGCTGGACGCTCCGCATCGTGTGGGGCGTAGGGTGGCGCATCGGGCTGGTGTCCGCGCTGATCCTTGGCGGATCCACATGGTATGTGTCCACGTCGCTGCCGGAAATTTCCGCGCTGGTGGATGGCCGGGCGCGGGGGTCTGTCACGCTCGCCGACCGCTATGGCGAGGTGTTTGCGTGGCGCGGCGAAACCTTTGGCGGGATGGTCACCGCCGAACAGGTATCCCCGTTCCTGCACGACGCCGTGGTCGCCACCGAGGACAAGCGGTTCTATCGCCATTTCGGCATTTCCCCGCGCGGTGTGGCCAGCGCCGTGCGCATCAACCTGCGCGAAGGGCGCGGCCCGCTGTCCGGCAACGGCGGGTCCACCATCACCCAGCAAACCGCGAAACTGTTGTGTCTGGGCGTCCCCTATGACCCGACCGCATGGGAGTCCGAAGCCGCCTATGAAGAGGACTGCCGGACCACCACCCTGTGGCGCAAGGCCAAGGAAGCCGTCTATGCCATGGCAATGGAGCTGAAATACTCCAAAGAAGAAATCCTGACCGTGTATCTGAACCGCGCCTATCTGGGGGCCGGCACCCGTGGATTCGAGGCCGCCGCCCAGCGGTATTACGGCATTTCCGCCGCCGACCTGAACGCCAGCCAATCCGCCATCCTTGCCGGTCTGCTCAAGGCCCCAACCACCTATGCCCCCACCAACAATCTGCAACGATCATGGGACCGCGCCAATGTGGTGATCGGTCTGATGGAGGATCAGGGGTATCTGACCACAGCACAGGCTGCCGAGGCCCGCGCCAACCCTGCCCGCCTGAGCCAAGCCGCCGAGCGCCGCGCGGGTGGTTATTTCGCCGATTGGGTGATGGACAGCGGGCCAGAGTTTTTCACCCGCACCACCACCGAAGATGTGTTGATCCGCACCACGCTGGACCCTCGCATCCAGACCGCTGCCGAAGACGCCTTGATCTGGATATTCGAGAACAAGGTCCGCGACGGGTCCAAGGCGCAGGCCGCCATCGTGGTGATGTCCGCCGATGGCGCGGTGCGGGCCATGGTCGGCGGCCGCGATACCCAATCGTCCGGGGCGTTCAACCGCGCCACACAGGCGCTGCGGCAGACCGGGTCGCTGTTCAAACCCTTTGTCTATGCTACCGCGCTGGAACTGGGGATGTCCCCGCTCGATCTTGTCGAGGACAGCCCCTATACGATCAATATTCCGGGGTCCGGCCCCTATACCCCGCGCAATTATGACAACGAATTCAAGGGTCCGGTCACCTTGACCCAAGCCCTTGCCGAGAGCCGAAACATCCCCGCCGTGCGGATCAGCGAACAGGTGGGCCGCGACAATGTCCGCACCATCGCCGCCGGGTTTGGCATCCAGTCTGATCTGGCCGCTGGTCCCGCGCTGGCACTTGGCGCGTCCGAAGGCACGTTGATCGAGATGACCGGGGCCTATGCCGGTATCCTGAACGGCGGGTCGGCCGTGCAGCCCTACGGCCTGATCGACCTGACCTTGCAGGGCGACAGCGCCCCCCTGATGGACAACGCCCAAGGCGGCATTCGCGAACGGGTCATCAGCGAACAGGCCGCCCGCGAATTGATGTGGATGATGTCAAAGGTGGTCGAAGGCGGCACCGGCACCCGCGCGGCCATCGACGGATGGGAGATTGCAGGCAAGACCGGCACCACCTCCGCCGCCCGTGATGCGTGGTTCATCGGGTTCACCGGCGAATATGTGACCGCCGTGTGGATGGGATACGATGACAACACCCCCCTGACAGGTGTCACTGGCGGCGGCCTGCCCGCCGAAATCTGGCACGAGGTGATGATCCGCGTTCTGGACGGCCTGCCCCCGGTGCCCCTGCCGATGCTGCCGCCGCAAGGCAGGTCCACGTTTCCGGGCCAGACTGTCACATCGGGTGACGGGTTCGGCCAGATCTTCGACGGGCAAAACCCGCTCGCCAATGGGCAGCCCCCCCGCACCGCCGAGGATGCATTGGCCGAGGAGGTGTTGCGCGCCGTGATCGACGGCATCCTGCAACAAGGCCAGCAGGGCAACTGATCCGGCTCAGGGCAGCGTCACGTCCAGATAGACCGGGTAGTGGTCGGTGGGCCATTCGCCCCCGAATTGTTGGCGCACCACCACCGGGGCCGTCGTCACACCGATATTTGCAGTCGTCCCGATATGGTCGATTGCGCCGAATAGGTTGACACCCCGGTTGAAATGATAGGTGGCACCCGCCACCGGCGCGAACGTCAGCCCGGCATCGGCCAGGATGGATTGCGTTGGCGACCCTGCCCGCGCGTTCAGGTCGCCGGCAAGGATCACCGCCTCGCCCCGTGCGATCCGGTCGGCGAACCGGTCCACCACCAGCGCCGCCGATTTCAACCGGTTGGACCGGCTGCTGTATTCGAAATGCACGTTGACCACTGTCACAGGTGCCCCGCCCCCGACTGGGGTAAACTGTGCCCAGGACGCAAACGCGGGATAGGACCCGTTGAAGGTCCGCGAATAGATCACGTCCGGTGTATCCGAGAAAAAGAACCACCCTTGGTCCAGCAGCCGGAATTTGTCGGCGCGATACAGGATCGGCTGGGTCGAGGGGAACGTCCGCCAGTCACCGCTCGCCGCTGCGCGGTAGTCCGGATTCTGGTCCAGCAACCAATCCCGCGCAAGGTTGACAGACCCGTTATCCCCCCGCTGAAAGCTCTCCATTTCCTGAAACGCAATGATGTCGGGTGCTATGGCCTTGAACGCCGCATCCATCGGGCCCTTGCGCCGGTCCCAGTCGCCCACGGACCATGGCCCGGTGGCCTGTTCCAGCACGATATAGTGGACGTTGAGCGTGGCAATCCGGGTGCTGCCCGGTGCGGGGGGCGTGGCGGGCGTTTGCCCCGAATGGACCACATGCATCCCGCAGGCCACCAGAAACAACAAGGCCACCAGCCCGGCCAACCCTGTGATCGCAGATTTCAAGCGGCGCATGGGCGGTGTCCCGGTCAGGTTTCAGTTGCCAGAGCGAAGGGGGTCGCAGCGGTCATATTTGAACGCATAGCCGTTCCAGACCATCACGATCGCGTCGCCTTCGGCGGCTTTCATCACCAGCGCGCGTTCGGTCCAACGGGTGTCCTCGCCGGTGCATTCCATGGTGTAAAGCGTGGCGTCCATGTCCACGACATTCACCGGGCGGGCCATGACGCACTGGCTTTCGACCCCGTAAAAGATGCCGTCGCGCAGTTCGATGGACCCGCCGTCCACCCCCACAAGGCCGCAATCGGCATTGGCGGCCTGTCTGTAGATCCCGTCATAGGGCGTGGCCCCGGCCGCCCCTGCCAACAGCAAAACAGCGGCGGTTGCGGCCCCCCGCATCATGCGCCCGGAAGGTCGGCGATCAGCCGGTCGAGGTCGCCCCGCCGCTGGTCCAGCATGGCACCGATCTCGGTCCGCTCAGCATTCAGCATATTGACCCCTTCAATGATGATATTGAAAAAGGCGGGCCGCCCGATCCGGTCCGACACCCAGAAATCCGCCCGGAACGGAGCCTGCCCGCGCAGGGTCGCGGTGGTCTGGATCTCGATATAGTTGTTGACCGTCTTGGCCCCATTGACGGTTATTGTCCCGCCGATGAATTCCCTGAACCGGCGGCCATAGGTGCGGGCGATGTATTTCTGATAGGCGGCGACAAAGGCCGTCCGCTGGCTCGGGCTTGCGCGGCGCGCATCGACGCCCAATGCGGTGCCCGCGATATATTCCACATCGGAATAGCGCCGAAAGATGGTTTCGAAATCGGAAATCATCCCGGCCTCGGACTTGCCGGACGCGATGACGCTGTTGATGTCGGCCACCACGCTGTCCACCAGCCCCTGCGCCTGACCTTCGGTCAAGGCAAACGCGGCCCCCGGCAGGATGGCGGCGGCAGCGGCGGCGACAAGCGCGTTACGGCGGGAAATCAACATGGCCATGGCTATTGTCCTTGGGTCAGGTCTTGGGCTTCGTCTTGGTCGGGGTCGGGTGCCGGACAGTCGGCGGGGGCGCTGAACGGGTCGGCAAAGGGGTCGATCAACGGGTCGGCACTGTTCCCGCAATCATCGACATAAGCATCGGGGGATGGCAATCCAAGTTCGAAACGGCGGCTTTGCAGGTAAAGCAATCGTGTTTGCGCATAGCTGTCCGCGCTTTCATACAGGATTGAATCCACGGTATCGCCGAACCGTCCCCGGTCGATCACCTGTTCGGCCACATAGGCCCCGGTGGACAGGTCACGCTGCGGCGGAGTGCCGACCCGGTCGATGGGGTTCAGCACGAAATCCACCAACCGTCCCGCCGCATCGCGCTGCGTGGACGGACCCAGACCGGGCAATTCCAGATAGGCCCCCTCGGGCAGGCCCCAGACCTGCAGGGTCTGACCGAAATCGGTGCTGTCTTCTTGCAGACCAATGGCGGCGGCGGGGTCGAACATGCCGCCCACACCCACGGTGGTGTTGATCAGGAACCGCAGGGTGTTGGTGGTGGCCCCGCCAATGTCGCCTTGCAATAAGCCATTCACAACCATCCCCGGCAAGCCGGAATTGTTGGCGAAATTGACCACGCGGTCGGTGATTTCCGTGGGCACAATGGTGACCGTGTTGGAGGCAGGACGCAAAACGGCCCGGTCCAACCCTTTGTTAAAGTCATGCACGCGCCGGTTCTGGGCCTCATAGGGGTCATGGATTCCGGCCCCGTCGGGTGCAACGGAACAGGCCGCCACCCCCGCACAAAGGCAACAGATCAACACGACTTTGGCAACACGGTGCAACGACAATGGCTTTCCCGATCATCTTTTTCTAGGGTCTGCAAATAGTCCTTTTGGACCGGATGGACAGGCAGAGCCCGCGCATCAAATGCAAAACGTGGCCTTTGAGAAACACACCCTTTACCCAAACCATGTCACAGACAATGGGCAGGGACCAATCGGGATACAAGCGAGGCAGAGAAGAACGTGATGTTGAACGGGGCACAACGATGACCGCGCAATCGCGCAAGACCGGGCAGGCCGAACTGCGCGCCGCCCGCGCCGAGAGCAGGGGGCTGTATTGGGCCGTTGCCGTGTTTTCACTGGTCGTGAACCTGCTGATGCTGACCGGGCCGCTCTATATGCTCAACGTCTATGACCGGGTGCTGGGGTCGCGGTCGGTTGAAACCCTGATTGCGCTGTCGGTGCTGGTGGCGTTTTTGTATGGGGCGATGGGTGTTCTGGACTATGTGCGGGGCCGCGTCATGGGCCGGGTCGGCGCCCGGTTTCAGGCCCGGCTGGATGCCCGTGTGTTCGGCGCGGTGATGTCCCCCTTGGCCGCACAAAAGGCCGGGCGCGAAGCCCAGACCGGACTGCGCGATCTGGAGGCCGTGCAGCGGTTCCTGACCTCGCCCGCGTTGATGGCGATGTTCGATCTGCCGTTTATGCCCATCTTTTTCTTTGGGATATTCCTTTTTCATCCCTTGATGGGGCTGTTGGCGCTGGGGGGTGGTGTGTTCTTGATCCTGCTGGCGCTGGCCAATCAGTGGACCACCCGCCGCCCGCTGGAAACCGCCAATGCCGCCACCCAAGGGGCGGAGGTGATGGGGATCAACCTGCGCGCCGAGGCCGAGATGGTGGGCGCGCTGGGGATGCGGCAGGCGGCGTTTGCCCGCTGGAACATCGC
>JBGSIZ010000091.1:0-13166 GCA_041742255.1 Marivivens sp.
GGATCACCTCGCCCGCGCGGTAAGCCCCCCGGTCCGTCGCCAGAAACACATCGAGCGGCCCTGCCGCCTCGCGCCCTTCCACCCCCCTGTCGGACAGGTCAAAGGCGGCGTCGCGCAACGACAGGAACGCCATATCGTCGCCTTGTTCCACCGTCACGAGCGCGGGGCGGGCGACGCCAAGGCCGCGCGTCATCCCCGGATCAAACCGGGCAACGCCCCGCGCGTCTGTTGTGGCAGTGCCCAGAACGGCATTGCCTTCTGACAGCAGGGTCGCCGTCACATTCGCACGCGCCGCCGCGTCGCCCAGACCCCGCACCATCAGGGTCAATCCATCCGTGCCCAGAACCGTGGACACCCCAAGATCGGACACGATGAACCACTGTGTCGCGGGCGGCGTGTCGTAGGGATCGGCCCCCGGGATCGCCGCTTGCAGGATATACACTCCGGCGGATTGACCCTGTAGCGCTTCGTCCATCGGGATCCGGGCAAGGATATCCCGGTTCAGATCGCGCGGCACCGTGACCGTCCCGGACCAGATATCCTGTGCAATCTGTGCGCCCAGATAATCCTGATTGTATTCATACAGCGGGCGGGCGAACAAATCGTCCTGCATCGTCCGGATCAGGCTGCGATCCGTCATCTTGCGCAGAGTCAGGTCCACGGTATCGGTGTTGACCGTTTCAATCGGCACCGCCACATCGCCGACGCGCGGCAACAGGTAGGCGTTTGACACAAATCGCACCGCCGGGCTGCGGTCCCGGACATATTGGGTCAGGGTCACGTTCCGGATCAGCTTTTCCCCACTGGCGGCGGGCAATCCTTCGCGCAGGGTGATGCTGTAGCGTTCGCCGTGGACCACGCCATCAATGCACAACTGGCTGTCGTTTACCTCGACCGTGAGTTTGGGATCGGGAAGTTGGACAAACGGGGTGTAATCGACCCCCGCCCGCACCAGCGGTTCCGAAAAGAAGGTGCAGATGCGCGGTGCCGCGCTGTCGCTTTCCACGGTCGTATCGGCCACCCGGAACCCGTATTTGCCGACCGCCTCGTCCAGCAGCGCCTCGGTATCGCGGCGGGGCTGGATGTCTTGGGCCAAACGCAAGGCCCGGATCATTTCGCGGCCACGGGCATCCTGTTCAAGAGCCAAGCCCAATTCGACCAGCGCGGTGGCCTGTGCCCCGGCCACGTCTGCCCGCAGATAGCCGTTGATCGCCGCAGGCACAGCCCGGACCCGCGCCCGGCCTGCATCGCCACTTCCTTCGCGGGGCATGCTGCGGGCCAACAGCGCATAGTCTACCCACAGGTCAGAGGCGTCCAATTGCGACAACGCCGCCCCCATCGCCCGCAACGCCCCGTAAGTGTCGCCAAGCGCCCGGCGGTCTTGGGCCAGTTGCAACAGGGTCGTGACCGAGTTTTCATTGGCAGGGTGCAAGCGGCCAATTTCGGTTGCCAACGCCCGCGCGTCTTGCAGATCGCTGTCGTTCAGGAACGACAGGTCCCGCGCCCGCGCCGGGGCGATGTTACGCACAGCAAGGTCAGTGGGGAAAATCCGGGCGGAAATCGCCCCTTGATAGGGTTCCACAGCCGTTGCGCCGGATTTGGGGAAACAGGACCCCGACCGTTGATTGAACGTGAAGGCCTGACATTGGGCGTTGGCAAGGCACGCGGCCTGACAGGCATCAAGGGTCGTGTCAAAAATGCTCTGGATGTCGCCGCCGGGGAAATCGACGCCTTCGGAAATAGAGACCCGGCGGTCCGGCACAACATCTTGCGCGGCGGCAAAGGTCGCGGCAAAGCCAAGAACGGCAGACAAAAGAATGGCGCGCATACTGAAACCCTCACTGAAATATCATTGGTAGGGTCGCACAGGTGCGCGGGCCGTCGCAATGATTCCCCTGTTGTGGGCCGGCACTGCCGTTCGGTCAGGCGGGCGGATAGTCGCGCAGGAAAACCGGGGTGTCCGGCCCCGAAAGGTCCGGATCATAGACATATCCGCCGCTGGAAAACCCAAGCAAACCCGCCGGGTCCGATACCCGGTTTTCGATGATGAACCGGGCCATCGCCCCGCGTGCCCGTTTGGCAAAGAACGACACGATGCGCGGGCGGGCGTCCTTGACCTCCATGAATTGCGGCGTGATGACCCGCAGTTTCAGCGCCTTTTGATCGACAGCCGCAAAATATTCCTGACTGGCGCAGTTGACCAGCACGGTGGCGTCAAAGGTGCGCGCCTGTGCATTGAGCGCCTTGGCGAGGGTGGCACCCCAGTAGTCATACAAATTGTTGCCGCGCCGCGTTTTCAATCGCGACCCCATTTCAAGGCGATAGGGCTGGATCGCGTCCAAAGGGCGCAACAGGCCGTAAAGCCCGGACAGGATCGCCAGATGGTCCTGTGCCCAGCGCAGGTCATCGGTGGACAGCGTTTTCGCCTCCAGCCCCTGATAGGTGTCGCCGTTAAAGGCCAGTGCCGCCGGTTTCACCTGATCGGCGGCGGGGGCGACCGAAAACGCGCGAAACCGGTCCCGGTTCAACCGCGCCAGATCATCCGAAATGTCCATCAGCCCCCGCAAATCCCCCAGCGACAGGTTGCGCGCGGTTTTGACCAGACGCAGGGCGTCGGCCTGAAACGCGGGCTGGGTCGGGTCCACATCGACCGGGGACATATCGAGCGACTTGGCGGGAGAGAGAACGGTGAGCATCGGGGGTCCTTTTTCAACATGACCGGAACCTAGGGCGCGTGGCCCCAGAGGGTAGCCGTCAGGGGTCTGACAACACCGTCAGAAACGCCGCGCCAAACCGGTCGGCATGTTTGTCGCCAAGGATACGAGCCAATCCGGTGGCGTCCGGGCCGCGCATCTGGGCCACCTTGGCCAATTGCGACGCGGAACAGGACATGGGTTTGTCGGTGCCATCCGCCCCGCGCAGCAATGCGGCTTGTGCCGACAACAGCCGGTCATAGAGCGTGCCCGCATCCCGCCCCGCCAGTTTGCGCCGGGCCGGATGCAGGGCGGCAACCTCGCCCGCGATGACACCCAGAAACGCCGCGCCATAACTCTCCAGCTTTTTCGCGCCGACCCCGCCGATGCGCGCCATGGCGTCCAACGTCTGGGGCCGGGTTTCCGCCATTTCAATCAATGTCTTGTCGTTGAAGATGATATAGGCTGGAACGCCTGCCGCCTCGGCCAGCGCGCGCCGCTTGGCCTTGAGCGCGGACAACAAAGGGGCGTCTTCGTCGCTGACCAATGTGCGGATCACCGGGCCGGTTCCCTTGGCCGCGCGGATCGTGTCGCGGCGCAGGTGGATGTCGGCCTCGCCGCACAGGATCGGGCGGGCTTTGTCGGTCATCCGCAGGCCGCCGTGCCGTTCGGGGTCCGGGCGCAACAGGTCGTGCCCCATCATTTGACGAAAGATCGCCTGCCATTGGCGGCGGTCATACTCTTGCCCGACACCAAAGGTGGGCAGGCTGTCGTGGCCGCGCGATTTGATCTTGTCGCTGTCTGCCCCGAGCAAAATCTCGATCAGGTGCCCCGCCCCAAAGGTTTCGCCGGTGCGCAACGCCGCCGACAAGGCCATGCGCACGGGCGTTGTGGCATCGAACACCTCGGCGGGTTTGTCGCACAGGTCGCAGTTGCCGCAGGGGGCCGGGTCTTCGTCAAAGTATCTCAGCAGGGTCTGACGGCGACAGGCCAGCGCTTCGGCCAGACCCAAAAGCGCGTTCAGCCGCCCGTGGTCGGCCATGCGGCGTTCGGGGGGGGCCAGACCTTCGTCAATTTGCTGACGACGGTAGCGGATGTCGTCAGGGCCAAACAGGGTGAGGGTTTCGGCGGGCGCGCCGTCCCGGCCCGCGCGGCCGATTTCCTGATAATAACTCTCGATGCTTTTGGGCAGATCGGCATGGGCCACCCAACGAATATCGGGTTTGTCGATCCCCATGCCAAACGCCACGGTGGCGCAGACGATCAACCCGTCCTCTTGTTGAAACCGGGTTTCGGCAATGCGGCGGGCCTCGGCCTCCATCCCGCCGTGGTAATGCAGCGCGCTGTGCCCGGCTTCGCGCAGGGCCTGTGCCAGCACCTCGGTTTTGGAGCGGGTGCCGCAATACACAATGCCCGATTGTCCCTTGCGGGCGGCGGCAAAGGTCAGGATCTGGGCACGCGGCGCATCCTTGACCGCAAAGGCAAGGTGGATATTGGGCCGGTCAAAGCCGCGCAAAAAGGTCGCAGGTTGGATACCATCGAACAGCTTTTCGACGATTTCTGCCCGCGTTTCGGCGTCTGCCGTGGCTGTAAACGCAGCGAGCGGCACATCGAGCGCGCGGCGCAATTCTCCGATCCGCAGGTAATCGGGCCTAAAATCATGGCCCCACTGGCTGACGCAATGCGCCTCGTCCACCGCGATCAGGCTGACGCCGACCCGTTTGAGCATTTGCGGAATGCCCCCGACGGCCAGCCGTTCGGGCGCGATATACAGCAGTTTCAGCGTGCCGTTTTCCAGCCCGGCCCAAACCGCCTCGGTTTCCTCGGGCGTGTTGCCGGACGTCAGCGCGCCCGCCTCTACCCCGGCTTCGCGCAGGCCGCGCACCTGATCCCGCATCAGGGCAATAAGCGGCGAGATGACAACCGTGACCCCGTCCCGCACCAGCGCGGGCAATTGGAAACACAGCGATTTGCCGCCCCCTGTGGGCATGATGGCCAGCGTGTTCTGGCCGTCCACGACGCTGTCCACGATCTCTTGCTGGCCCGGACGGAAGGCGTCAAAACCGAATACGGCACGAAGAAGCGTGGCGGCGCTCATGCGGGTTGGCCTGCTGATTGTTGGACTGCTCTTGTGGGTCAACCCATCCCATACCACGACATGTGGTGCAAGCCCGCGACGGTGGCCGCGCGGTTAAAGAAGGTTGTTGATAATCACGATCCGCGCCGCCTCGATCCCGATGATCACCACGAGCGGCGACAGGTCGATCCCGCCCATCGCGGGCAAAATGCGCCGGATCGGCCCGAACAAGGGCTCCAGCAACCGCTGCATCCCATACCAGACCTGCGCCACGAACGGTTGCCGCAGGTTCAGCACGTTGAACGTCACCAGCCAGCTGAGGATAAAGTAGGCGATCACGAAAAACCGCAACAGGTCGAGGATGATGAGCAGGATCTGGGCAAGCGATGTCATGGGTCTGGTCCTTTTTCTGGCCCCTTACCTAGTGACTGGGGTGCGTGGGGGCAATATGGCTTCACGCGGGGTTACGCTTGACGGGCGCGTCACCTGTGGCATAGCGGGTCGTGAAACGAGGACCATCCCATGTATCCAGTCGTCCGCATGTTCTGGCAGCTTTGGCGGCACCGCAATGATCCGCCGCTGGGGTTTACGGACACCCACATCAGCCAGCATTATTGTCTGCCCTGGGACATCGACATCTGGATGGAGCTGAACAACGGTCGCACCCTGACGCTGTATGATCTGGGCCGTATTCCGCTCGGCAAACGGGTGGGCTTGTTGGCCGCGCTCAAGGCCCGCGGGTGGGGTTTGACCGTGGCGGGGTCCACACCCCGGTATCGGCGCCGCATTCGCGCGTTCGAGCGGATCACAATGAAATCGCGCGGCGTGGGCGTGGACGCCCGGTTTTTCTATATCGAGCAATCCATGTGGAAACGCGACGGCGAATGTGCGGGGCACGTTTTGATCCGGTCGGCCGTGACCGGAAAATCAGGCATCGTGCCGCCTGCCGAGGTGTTGGCCCAAATGGGTCATACCGGCGATTTGCCCGGCTTGCCGGACTGGGTTACCGCATGGGCCGCCGCCGATGCGTTGCGCCCTTGGCCGCCGATGGCGGACGCCTAAAGGTTTTCTTGCCAGCCCGTCCAAATGCCTGTCTTATCCGGGAAAAATCGGGGGATGGGGCATGGCAGTCACGAAACGCAAGCGGATCTGGGGATGGATGGCGTTCGATTGGGCGACGCAGCCGTTTTACACCCTTGGCCTGACGTTCATCTTTGGCCCCTATTTTGCTGCCGTCGCTGCACAGCATTTCATGGGCTCCGGATTGGACACCCAAGCCGCCAACGCGCAGGCGCAGGCGATGTGGTCCGCAGGCCAAACCGTTGCGGGTTTGCTTATTGCGGTGACCGCCCCGTTTCTGGGGGCCTATGCAGACAGGTCCGGGCGCAAGGTTCCGTGGATCCTGTTCTTTTCGATCATATATGTGATCGCAAGCTGGATGCTGTGGGGGCTGACGCCGGACGGTGCCAACCTGATGTTCATCCTGATCGTGTTCTACGTCGGGTTCTTTGCGGCCGAAAGCGCGCTCAATTTCGTCAACGCGATCCTGCCGTCGCTGGGCAATGACGCCGAAATAGGCCGGATCAGCGGGTCTGGGTCCGCGTTTGGCTATTGGGGCGGGGTCGCATCGCTGTTCCTGATGCTGTTGCTGCTGGCCGAAAATGAAAGCGGCGTGACCCTGTTGGGCAATGCGCCGTTGTTCGGGCTAGACCCGGCGTTGCGCGAAGGCACGCGGTCCGTGGGTCCGTTGATTGCGATCTGGTTCGTGATTTTCATGATCCCGTTTTTTATGTGGGTCCGCGACGATAAACCGACAAAGTTCGGCACGACGTCACTCCGCCAAGTGTGGCAGGATCTGATGGCGACGTTGCGGGGTGTGGCCAAACGCAAAAGCCTGCTGAATTTCCTGATTGGGTCGATGTTTTACCGGGATGCGCTGAACGCCCTGTATGCCTTTGGCGGGGTCTATGCCGCGCTGGTGCTGGATTGGCAGACGGTCCAGATCGGCGTGTTCGGGATTGTTGCCGCAATTGCGGCGGCGATCGTGACATGGGCTGCCGGGCTAGCCGATCAGCGATACGGGCCAAAACCGGTGATCCGGGTCGCGGTCTGGGTTCTGATCCTTGTGTCCTGCGTGATCGTGGGGATGTCGCGTCAAAGCTTGTTTGGCCTGCCTCTCGCCCCCGGATCGACCTTGCCCGACACGATATTCTACATCTGCGGTGCCGCAATCGGTGGCGCGGGGGGGGCCATATATGCCGCAAGCCGCACCATGATGGTACGCCATACTCACCCCGACCGCCCGGCCGAAGCGTTTGGCTTGTTCGCCCTCACCGGCAAAGCCACCGCGTTTCTAGCCCCTGCCGCGATCACGATTTTCACCGCCGCCACCGGAAACACCCAACTGGGGTTCCTTCCGGTGATCTTTCTGTTCCTGGTCGGACTGTTTCTGCTACGGTGGGTCAACAAGGATGGAGACAAATCCGAATGGTCCGCATCGCGTTAACGCTCGCCCTGATGGTTGGTTTGGCCGGGTGCCAGACCGGCAATCGTGCCACGCCCGCCAATGAAGAAGGCACACCCAACACCGTATCCAGCCAGAATTCGGGCGATACGCGCGTGGCCAAAGAGGTGTTCGGGTATCTCCCGGCCGCGTCGTCCCAGCCGTCTGCCCCGATTGGTGGCTATGCCAAGGGGTGTCAGGCCGGGGCGACCCAACTGGCCGAAACCGGCCCGACATGGCAATCCATGCGCCTGAGCCGGAACCGCAATTGGGGCCAGCCCGTGTTGGTGGATTTCCTGCAGGACCTGAGCCGCTTTGCCGCCACCCAACCCGGTTGGGATGGCCTTTATATCGGGGATATGTCGCAGCCGCGCGGCGGGCCGATGTTGACCGGACACGCCAGCCACCAGATCGGTCTTGATGCCGATATCTGGATGCTGCCCCCCACCCGTCTGAACCTGTCGCGGCAGGAACGCGAGGATATTTCGTCGATCCGGATGGACCGGACGAGTGGGGCCTATGCGCTTGACGCGTTCAGCCCGCAGCACATGGAAATCATCAAGCGCGCGGCGTCCGACCCACGTGTGGCCAGGATTTTCGTGTTTCCGGGCGGCAAGGTCGCGATGTGCAACTGGGCCACGGGCAACCGCGATTGGTTGAGCAAGGTGCGCCCGTGGTATGGGCACAACTATCATTTCCATATCCGCCTGAACTGCCCGCCGGGTGCTGCAAACTGCGAAGCACAGACCCCGCCGCCAGCAGGTGACGGCTGTGCGGATGCGCAGGTTTGGGTGAACAACATCCTCAACCCGCAACCACCGGACCCCAACGCGCAGCCCGCACCGGCGCGCGGTCCGTTGACCATGGCGCAACTGCCGGGACAATGTGCTGCAGTGGCATCAAACTGATCCGTTGACGACACGGGGCGGGGGCGGTATGCCGCGCCGTCCCACAACGGGGCCAAGTCGCCGCACCCTTGTCAAAACGGAAAACATATATGACCCGCATCCTTCCCGGCATTCTGGCCATGACGATTGTCGTCGTGGCGTCCAATATCCTCGTGCAGTTTCTGATCCTTGACGGATTGTTAACATGGGGGGCGTTCACCTATCCGATCGCGTTTCTGGTGACCGACATCATGAACCGGGTTTACGGCGCGGCAACAGCGCGGCGCGTTGTATTCGTTGGCTTTTTGACCGGGATCGTCTGTTCCGTGATCGGGTCGCAGATCATGCTGGAATTCGGACCAGCGGTGGCCATCCGGGTGGCGGTTGGGTCGGCAGTGGCGTTCTTGTGCGCGCAACTTCTGGACGTGGCCGTGTTCAACCGCTTGCGGGCGGGATCGTGGTGGAAAGCCCCGTTGATCAGCACGCTGGTGTCATCCACTGTGGATACTATCCTGTTCTTTTCATTGGCGTTTTCGGCGAGCATTGCGGTTTTCGGGGCCGCGGCGGATGCCCAGATTTCGTGGGCATGGGACAGCGTGCCGTTTCTGACGATGGGTCCGGTGGCACCTTTGTGGGTGTCGCTGGCGGTGGCGGATTGGGCGGTCAAGATCGGCATCGCGCTGATCGCGCTGGTGCCATTCCGCCTGTTTGTTGGGCGAATGCTACACCGCGCGGCCTGACGACTGCCCCTAGTAGAAATTAGGTTGACATATACCAGATGTGTGCAAATCTGGTCGTAGTCGTAACCCATTGAAAGGAGGTGATCCAGTGCATCATAAGGTATTGGAGAAGAGTGTCGGGACAGCTTGGGGGGCACGCAACTAGGGCAGCCCTTGGTTGACGAAGATCCCAGGTGGGCCACCGGATTGGGCAACCTAACCGACGCCACCTCCTGAACTTAGGAAGGGCCGTTCCATCGTCGGAACGGCCCTTTTTCATGCGGGATAACCCGTCGGTATTGCGTCGGTAACTGAACGGTATGGATATGCGGATTTCAGACAGCATCGAGATTGCCGAATGGGAGCTGACAGAGCAGTTCGTGCGGGCGCAGGGGCCGGGCGGGCAGAACGTGAACAAGGTCAGCACGGCGGTCGAACTGCGGTTCGAGGCGGAGCGGTCGCCCGCGTTGACCGAAGGGGTCAAACGGCGGCTGCGGCGGCTGGCCGGGTCCCGCTGGACCAAGGACGGCGCGATTGTTTTGTTCGTGCAGGACACACGGTCACAAGCCCGCAACCGCGAGATCGCGCGGGAGAGGCTGGCCGAGATGATCCGAGAAGCGCTGGTGGTGCCCAAACGGCGGGTGGCGACAAAACCGACGTATGGGAGCGTCAAACGGCGGTTGGAGGGGAAGAAGGTGCGGGGGGAGGTTAAGGCGTTGAGGGGCAGCGTCGACCCCGACGGGTAGGGCGGGGTTCACCCCGCCGTTACGGAGGACGGCGGGGTGAACCCCGCCCTACGGATTGGACGAACGGCGGCGGGAGGGGAAGAAGGTGCGGGGGGAGGTGAAGCGGGGGCGCGGGAGCATTGACGCGGAGGAGTAGGGTGCGTGGTTTCCACGCACCGGAGGTTGGGGGAGGGGTGCGTGCGGAGCACACACCCTACGACCAGCTTCGAATTGTTGACCTATCAGTGTAAAAAGTCTAGCCAGTATGTGTGGGCTGCTGGGTTTCTGGGTTTGGACCCCAGTCCCAGCAGCACCGCGTGCCCGACCTTTGGCCGGAAGGCATCTCCTTGTGGAAGGGAGCGCCTATTCCTCCGAAATTGTTGCCATCGCCATTATGACATTAGCAATTTTCTTGGCTTCCGATTGCTTCAGGTCAATCGGCACGCCGTTTATTTGAATTACGCAGTCTGGTCTCAAAGCGACTGGAATATCAATTGTGTTCGCTCTTTTGATGAGCACTGAGGGGCTCTCGGAGCTTGTCTCTGATTGATAAGTTTCAGGCTTTGATTGCTTGCTCATTACTGGCCTACTTGGCTTGGTTTGTTGAGAGCCAGTCGGCTTGAAGTTCGCCGGATTTTCCTTGTAGCGGAGAAAATCCTCTAGGGACCGTGATAGCCGCGACTTGTAGACACGCAGGCTATCAGGACTGTAATTCTTTCCCTGTAAATTTGCAAAACGCCCCATAAGAGCGTCAAGGTCAAGCCCGCGCAAATCGCTTGCCTCGTCGGGACCCAAAATGCCCAAGACCTTGCTAACCGAAGCCTTTCTCGAGGCGACGGTGTTTTTGTTCGCAAGCCCTTTATCTCCCAGATAGTCAAGAAAAGCTTGCAGCTCTGCGGGTGTGTATCCATCTGCCATTTTCGGCCTCCTGTGCAAAACATAGGGGGCGATATTGCAAATGTCAACATTAATGTGTGAAATTTTTCTATCAACATGAAACGTTACAATTTCCCCTAAACCCTCACCTCCACCGCCCTTTGCTCCCCCACCCCGAACACCCGTTTGTAGCGCTCGACCTCGTCAAGCGGCCCCATCGCCTTGTTGGGGTTGTCGGACAGCTTGACCGTGGGGCGGCCGTTGGCCGAGACCGCTTTGCAGACGAGGCTGAACGGCGCCAGTGTGTCCCCGTCCACCAGCCCCACGAAATCGTTGGTCAGCATCGTGCCCCAGCCGAACGATGCCCGCACCCGTCCCCGGAATTGCGTCGAGAGTTCCGCGATTTTGTCCACGTCCAGCCCGTCCGAGAAGATGACCAGCTTTTCCCTCGGGTCTTCTCCCCGTTCTTTCCACCACGCGATTGCCGTTTCTGCCCCTGCTGCCGGGTCCCCCGAATCCACCCGGATCCCTGTCCAGCCTGCCAGCCAGTCCGGCGCCCCCGCCAGAAACCCCGCCGTGCCGTAGGTGTCCGGCAGGATGATCCGCAGGTTCCCATCGTGTTCCGCGTGCCAGTCCGACAGCACGTCATAGGGGGCCTGCCGCAGCGCCGCGTCGCCGTCCGCCAGCGCCGAATAGACCATCGGCAGTTCGTGGGCGTTGGTGCCGATCGCCTCCATATCCCGGTTTTTCGCGATCAGACAGTTAGACGTCCCGATGAACGCCCCCCCCAGCCCTTCTGACAGCGCCTGCACCGCCCAATCCTGCCAAAGGAATGAATGCCGCCGCCGTGTCCCGAAATCCGCCAGCCGCAGGTCCGGGATGGTCCGAAGCCGCTCTACCTTTTCCCAGAGTTTCGTCATCCCCCGCGCATAGAGCACCTGCAGTTCGAACCGTCCCATGTCCCGCAGCACAGCCCGCCCCCGCAGTTCCATGAGCGTGGAGAGCGCCGGGATTTCCCACAGCATCACCTCGGGCCAGGTCCCCTCGAACGTCAATTCGTATTGCCCGTCGTGTTTTTCGAGGTGGTAGGGCGGCAGCCGCAGGTTTTCGAACCAGTCCATGAATTCCGGCGTGAACATCGCCCGTTTGCCGTAGAACGTGTTCCCCCGCATCCATGTGCTTTCCCCCCGTGTGAGCGACAGTGACCGGATGTGGTCCAGTTGTTCCCGCAGCTCGCCCTCGTCCACGAGGTCCGCAAGCCGGATGTGTTTGGACCGGTTGATGAGGCTGAACGTCACCCGTGTGTCTGGTTTGTTCCGGAATACCGATTGGCACATCAGGAGTTTGTAGAAGTCCGTGTCGATGAGCGACCGCACGATGGGGTCGATCTTCCATTTGTGGTTCCAGACGCGGGTGGCGATGTCGACCATGTGCGGGTCCTCCTTGGCCATGGTGTTAGACCAAGGGGGCCGGGGGGTGGCAAGGGGGTCAGTGGTGCCCGTGGTCATGCCGGTGGTGCAGGTCCGGGTAGTGAGGGTGCCGGTGCCGCAGTAGCGGGTGGTGATGGGCGTGGCTGTGTGCCCCCGTCGTGTCTGTTCCCGGCGGGTGGTCGTGTTGGTGGTGCGTGTCATGGCTGTGTCGGTGCGCGTGGGTCAGGACCGCGTGATCGTGGTCATGGTCATGCCGTTCCGTAAGGTGCAGCCAAAGCCCGATCACCATCAGGACCGCCGCGCCCCCAACCGTCCAGTCTGCCGCAGCCCCCATCACCGCCACCGCCAACCCTGCCCCCACGAACGGTGCCGTGGCGAAATATGCCCCCGCCCGCGCCGTTCCCAAGTGCCGGAGCGCCAACACAAACAGCGTCAGGCTGGCCCCGTAGCCCAGAAAACCGACCGCCCCCGCCGATAATCCCGCAGGCCACGGCGGCAAAACGCTGCCTGTGCCCAACGCGATCCCGAGCGTCACCGTGCCCGCCCCAAGTCCTTTGACCATCGCGATCTGTTGCGGGTCCGATCCCGACAGCGCCCGCGTCAGGTTGTTGTCGATCCCCCAGCACAGGCAGGCCCCCGCGATCAGGAGGCTGCCCGGATCGAGCCTGCCGAACCCCTGCCATGACAAAACGAGTGCCCCGGCGAGGATGGCCCCCGCCCCGATCAAAAGCCGCCTGTCCACGTTTTCCCGGTAGACCAGCCATGCAATCCCAAGCGTCGCCAGTGTTTCGAGGTTGAGCAAAAGCGACGCTGACGCCGCGTCCGTTCGCGCCAGCCCGAACATCAGGAACAGCGGCCCCAACACCCCGCCGAACAGGACAACCAGAGCCAACCGCGGACCGTCCCGCCGTTGCAACGGGTGTTCATTGGACCGCAACCCGATCAACCGCCGCCCGACAGCCGCAAGCCCCAACCCCACCCCGGCCCCAAGATACAGGAGTGCCGCCAGCATCGCTGGGTCAATCCCGATCAACAAAACCTTGGCAATCGGCGTGCTGGCCCCGAACAGGACTGCCGCCGCAATTGCGTAGACGATGCCTCGGCCAGTCATGGTTATTTCCTTTTGGGTCGCAGTGTCACGCCCTGTGTCAAGGTTAGCCCGCGTGGCGTGTTGGGTCCATACGATTGCCTACAGGTCAAATTCGCCCTGACGTCCTGTATCTATCGTTTTGGCCGTTCGCGTTCCTTTGCGCCGC
>JBGSIZ010000092.1:0-1706 GCA_041742255.1 Marivivens sp.
GCGACGGTCGCGGGTGCCGGCGCGCTGGCGCAAGCCGCGACCGAGGACCCCGCGCAGTTGCGCGTCAATGTCACGTCGCCCAATGGCACGACGCAGGCGGCCCTAGAGGTGTTGATGGACCCGGACACCGGGTTTGCGCCATTGCTGGTCCGCGCTGTGGCGGCTGCCACCGCCCGGTCACGGGAGTTGTCCCGTGGCTGATGAGATTGGATTTGACGATTTCATGCGCGTCGATGTCCGGGTCGGTCGCGTCATCCACGCCGAACCGTTTCCAGAGGCCCGCAAGCCCGCCATCAAGATGTGGATTGATTTTGGTGACGAGATTGGCGAGCGCAAGACATCGGCCCAGATCACCCGCCATTATGACCCCGCGACCCTGATTGGCCGCGAGGTTCTGGCCGTGGTGAACTTTCCGCCCCGGCAGATCGGCACGTTCCTGTCGCAGGTTCTGGTGCTGGGGTTGCCGGATGAAAATGGCGATATCGTGCTGATCGGCCCGGATCGTGATGTCCCAACAGGAGGCCGTTTGCATTGACCAAGTTATTGATAACACGCGCGATTGCGGAACCCGTTCTGGAACAGGCCCGCGCCCGGTTCGACATGGACCTGCACCCTGGCGGGGCGATGTCGCCTGCCGAGTGTGCCGCCGCATTGTGCGCCTATGACGCCATTCTGCCCACCCTTGGCGATGCCTTTACCGCCGAGGCATTCGCGCAGGCGGGTGCTGCGATCCGGTGCAAGGTGCTGGGTAATTTCGGTGTGGGATACAACCATATCGACGTGGCCGCCGCCGCCCGCGCAGGCGTGCGCGTGACCAATACCCCCGATGTTCTGACCGATGCCACCGCCGATATCGGCTGGACCCTGATCCTTGCCACGGCGCGCCGCGCGGGAGAGGGAGAACGGATGGTCCGGTCGGGTCAATGGGGTGGGTTTGGTCCAAAATCCTTGTTGGGCACCCACGTCACGGGCAAGACATTGGGCATTGTGGGGATGGGCCGCATTGGTCAGGCGGTTGCCAAGCGTGGCCACTATGGTTTTGATATGCCAATCATTTTCTACAACCGTTCACCCAAGACCATCGACATGCCGGCCCGCCAGATGCCCGATCTGCACAGCCTGATGGCGCAGGCCGATTTTGTTGTGGTCACCACGCCGGGCGGGGCCGAAACCACCCGGTTGATTGACGCTGCTGCCTTGAACGCGATGAAGCCCACCGGCATTTTCATCAACATTTCCAGAGGCGAAGTGGTGGATGAACCCGCGTTGATTGCCGCCCTTGAGGCCGGAACCATCGCGGGCGCGGGGTTGGATGTGTATGCCAACGAACCGCAGGTGCCCGAACGGTTGCGCGCTTGTGAAAACGCGGTGCTGCTACCACATCTGGGGTCTGCCACGTCCGAAACCCGGCAGGCGATGGGCCAGCTTGCGCTCGATAACATCATCGCATGGGCCGAGGGGCGGCCGTTGTTGACCCCGGTCAACTGAGCGATTTTGCTGCTTCGATTCGCGTCGGTATTGCGTCGGTATCCCGGCGGTGTCGTTGATCCTATTTGGCGGGTGGTATCCGGCTGGCCAGCGCCGAGGCCGCCAGTGAAATCACTCCCAGCGCGCCCCACATCGCGGGCCAGCCGAAGGTGTCGATGACCACACCCATCACCGGCGGGCTGAGGAGGTAGCCGCCGTAAGCCACTCCGGTCGCAAGG
>JBGSIZ010000093.1:0-5171 GCA_041742255.1 Marivivens sp.
CCGGGCGTCGGCGGCATCGCGACCAGCACCGCCGCCAGCCCGCCCAAGGCCACAAACCCCATGATCCCGATGTTGAACAGCCCCGCAAACCCCCATTGCAGGTTGACCCCCAGAGCCATGATCGCCGAAATCAGCGCCATGTTCAGGATTCCGAGCGACGTGTTCCACGACCCCGAAAAGATCCAGAACGTCGTCGTCCCTTCGAGCAGGAACAGGGCCGCAACCGCCCCGAACATCACATATGCGCGCTGGTTCATACCGATTGCCCCTTGAATAGGCCCGTAGGCTTGAACAACAAAACAATGATCAGGATCGTGAAACTGACCGCGAATTTGTAATCGGTGGACAACAGTTGCACCAATCCTTCGGGGGCCATGCTGTCGGGCACCACATAGGTGATCACCTTTTTCCACGCATAGGTCACTGTCACCTCGGAAAACGCGATGACAAAGCCGCCCGCGATAGCGCCCAGCGGATTGCCCAGACCGCCCACGATGGCGGCGGCAAAGATGGGCAACAACAGTTGGAAATAGGTGAAGGGTTTGAACGACTTGTCGAGGCCATACAACACGCCCGCAATGGTGGCGAGTGCGGCCACGATGATCCACGTCACCCGCACCACCTGTTCGGGATTAATGCCCGACAGCAGGGCCAGATCCTCGTTATCAGAAAAGGCGCGCATGGATTTTCCGGTGCGGGTCCGGTTCAGAAACCAGAACATGGCGACCACAACCAGAACGGCCACAACAATGGTCAACCCTTGGGTGGTGCGGATTGCCAATGCCTCGTCCAGCCCGGTCAAGTCCTTGAACGTGCGGGCGGAAATGATGAACCGTTCGCCGTCGGCAAAATTCTGATCGGCCACGCCAATGGCAAACCGGACGATCCCGTTCATCACGAACATGACCCCCATGGACACGATGACAAGGATAACCGGGGCGGCCTTTTTCTCGCGGTAGAACCGATAGACGACGCGGTCCGTGGCCAGCACGAACACCACCGTGACAGCAATGCCAAACGGCAGGGCCAGCAACGCGGTGGGCAAGACGCCAAACGTGATCCCCATCCCCTGAAACCACCATGTGAAGAAAATCGTGGCCATGGTGCCAAAGGCCATCGTGTCGCCATGGGCAAAGTTGGAAAACCGCAGGATCCCGTAGATCAACGTGACGCCCAGCGCGCCAATCGCCAATTGGGCGCCATAGGCGGCACCGGGGACCACGACGAAATTGGTGAACGCTACCAATGCGTTAAGAAAATCCATGTCTCAACCCCCCAGAAAACTGCGGCGGACGTCGGGGTTGGCCAGCAACTCCTTGCCGGTGCCCGTATGGGCGTTTGTGCCTTGGACCAGCACATAGGCGCGGTCAGCGATTTCCAGCGCCTGACGCGCGTTTTGTTCGACCATCAGGATCGGGATACCCGTGCGGCTGACCTCGATGATGCGGTCAAACAGTTCATCCATGACAATGGGGGACACGCCCGCGGTGGGTTCATCCAGCATCAGCACCTTGGGCTTGGTCATCAACGCGCGACCCACGGCGACCTGTTGGCGCTGGCCCCCGGACAATTCGCCCGCAGCCTGATGGCGTTTGTCGCGCAGGATGGGGAACAGGGTGTAAATCTGGTCCATCGTGTCGCGGATATTGTCGGTGCGGATGAACGCGCCCATCTCGAGGTTCTCCTCGACCGTCATGGACGGAAAGATGTTGCGCACCTGCGGGACGAACCCCATCCCCTTGATCACGCGGTCCTGCGGGGACAAGGCGGTGATATCCTCACCATCCAACCGGACGGACCCCGACCGCACGTTCAGCATCCCGAACACGGCCTTCATCGCGGTGGATTTGCCCGCGCCATTGGGGCCGACGATCACGGCAATTTCGCCGGGGTTCACGGCAATGGTGCAATTGGTCAGGATGTCGGGGCCTTTGCCATAGCCCCCGGTCATCGCATCGCCGATCAAAAACGGTTCTGTCATTCGGCAACTCCAAGCGGGACAGCGGCGCAGGTAACCGCATCGGGGCAGTCAAGGCGCAGGGCATACAGGGCCATCTGGTGGGACACGGCAATGTCGAACGCCTGCGCGCCCAAGGTGCCGTCGGGCAACAGAATCGGATCGGCGGGCAGGGCGCGGCTCCCTTGGGTGGTCAGCGTGACGTTGGGGGCCAACGGCACCCGGCTCGACAGGCCATAGATGCGGCGGCTTACGCCGTCCTGTTCAAACGCCCATGTGGGCAGCGGCCCGGTCAGGGCCTGCGCGCCGGTTCCACCGTCCGACAGGTCAAAACCGGCCCCGGTCAACACCTCGGCGCGGGTCACCTTGGCGTCGGCGACGTTGGCCATGGCGGCCATATCGGCCCATCCGGTGCCGGGGATACGGGGGGCGGGGGTCACTTCGATCTGCAACGTCACCTCGGCGTCGGGGAACCCGAACACGTTGGGAAACACGTCCGACCGGATCGCCTGTGCGGTGGCGGGGGGGCAAAACAGAACGGGACCGGACACGCGCCAACACATCTCGCCGGTGCCGGCGGGATCGGGCAGGGTGGCGGGTTCTGCATGGGCGCGGGCACCCAAGGCCAGTGCAGCAATAAGAAGGGCGGCGGATTTCATCACAGCCGATCCGGCATAGCAGGGACAAGGGGCAGGGCGCCTTGATCGGTCGTTGTGCGGAACCCTTGGACGATACCGCGCAGCGTTTGGTTCAGGGCATCCTCCATCGGTGATGTCTGCCCGGTCAAAATACCCACCGCATCCAGATGGGCGACCCCGTCCGCCGCCAGCGGGATCAGAACAACTGCCGTTTCAAACGTGTCGTCGGTCGTGCCGGACAGGCTGCGCACCAAAACGTCAACGCCGTCACCTGACAAGATGGTCGGGCCAGTGGTTTGCGTCACCACGTCAAACCGGTCGGCAAATCGGGCGGCGACGGTTTGGGCGATGGCGTCGGCGGAAGGGTCCGCATCGCCGCCATATTCCTTGGCGGGCAGCAGCAGCAGCAACGCATCGCCGTCCACATAATACAGACCCGGATCGCCGCCTTGCTCTGGCGTGATGCCGTCAAACGGGGTTCCAGCGCTACAAAACGACACGGCATCGTTTACAAACCAGCAATCCTCTTGGGCCGTTGCGGCGTTAGGCAGGGTCAAAGCGGCGAAAACCAAAACGACGCAATACCGACGCAATACCAACGGGTTGGACAAATGTCTCATGCTTGCAGCTTGTCCTTGTTTTTCAGCCCGGTGCCCAGATAGGCCTCGATCACGGCCTCGTTGGCCTTGATCTGGGCCAACGTGCCCTGCGCCAGCACCTTGCCTTCGGCCATGCAGATCACCGGATCACAGATTTTCCCAATGAAATCCATGTCATGCTCGATCACGACAAAGGTGTATCCGCGTTCCTTGTTCAACCGCACAATGGCGTCGCCAATGGTGTTCAGCAGGGTCCGGTTCACACCCGCGCCCACCTCGTCCAGAAACACGATCCGGGCATCGACCATCATGGTGCGGCCCAGCTCCAACAGCTTTTTCTGGCCGCCCGACAGGTTGCCGGCCTTCTCATCTTTCAGGTGGGAAATGGTCAGGAAATCAAGAACTTCGTCGGCTTTTTTCAACAGTGCGGCTTCTTCGGTGGCGATCCGTCCCCGACCAAACCATGCATTCCACAACGTTTCGCCGGATTGGTCACCCGGCACCATCATCAGGTTTTCCCGGACGGTCATCGAACTGAACTCATGGGCAATCTGGAACGTGCGCAACAACCCCTTGGTAAACAAGGTATGAGGGGGCAGACCGGTTATATCCTCGCCCGCCATCGTGACGGTGCCCGACGTCGGTTGAAGAACGCCCGCGATCACATTGAAAAGCGTGGTTTTTCCGGCGCCATTTGGACCGATCAATCCAGTGATGGACCCGGTTTCAATCCGCAGGCTCGCGCCGTCCACGGCATGGAACCCTCCAAAATGTTTGTGGAGGTTGTCTACAACAATCATTCCCATCTCCCCGCACGCCCTTGATTTTTCAGGGGTCGTCTGGCCGCAGGATCGGCCATTATCTTATTGAAACGGCGCGGGAAATTTCCCCGCGCCGTTCTTTTGTCCGTCAGATCAGCGGTATTTGACCGTGGTCAGCTTGCCATCCACGAATTCGATTTCGCGGTAGTTGCCAGCAGATTCGCCCGCACCGATCAACTCAACCGCCGTCGCGCCGACATAGTCGATGTCAGTGCCCGCCGCGATCAGTTCCAGCGCCTTGGCGAGTTCGCCGGGCTGGATCGGTTCGCCGGGGGCGTTGGCCAAGTCCATGATCTTGCCTGCAAAATCGGCAGAGTTCGTGGAACCCGCTGCATGCATCGCCATCATGATGAGGGCTGCGGCGTCATAGCTTTCTGCCGAAAACGCGCCCGTTCCGTCAAACCCGGCAGCAGTTGCCGCCGCTTGGAACGTTGCCGCACCTTCGCTGTCGGTGCCGGGGAACTGGCCGAACGACCCGTCGATCTCGGTTCCGAAACGCTCTTCCAACGCCGCACCAACCATGCCGTCGGGCAGCATGAACCGGTCAAACGCACCCGAATCGAGCGAGGCGCGGATGATGCCGTTGCCGCCTTGGTCGATGTAGCCTGCGACGACCAGCAATTCACCACCAGCCGAGGCCAGCGCGCCAACTTCGGCCGAATAATCGGCCTTGCCGTCTTCGTGTGCTGCCGAAATGGTCACGGTGCCGCCAGTGGCCTCGAATGCTGCTTGAAAGCTGTCGGCCAGACCCTTGCCGTAGTCGTTGTTGGTATAGGTCAGCGCGACCGAGGTGATCCCGCGCTCGCCCAGAATGTCAGCCATCACAACGCCTTGACGGGCATCGGACGGGGCGGTGCGGAAGAACAGGCCGTTGTCCTCAACTGTGGACAGGGCGGGCGATGTGGCCGACGGCGACACCATGGCTATGCCGTTGGGGATCGCGACGTTCTGCAACACGGCGGTGGTGACGCCCGAACAATCGGCGCCCATGATCGCCTTGACGCCGTCACCGGTGATCAGACGTTCGGCGGCAGCGGTCGCAAGGGCCGCGTCCACACAGGTCGAATCGGCGCGCACGGCCACAACCGTGTTGCCGCCACCCAGCAGGGTGCCAGCGGCGTTCACTTCGGCCATCGCCAGTTCCGCGCCCGCAGCC
>JBGSIZ010000094.1:0-13806 GCA_041742255.1 Marivivens sp.
GCCCACGGGCGACCCCGCCTGCCCCGCGCGGCGGTCTGGCGGCGGGCCATGATCCACGTCGGCTGGTCTATCAGATGCACACGCCGGGCGGCCTCGGCCATGGTGCTGTCAACTTCTTCCAGCACGATCCTGCCATAGCCCGCAGGCCATGTGCCACCCGGGCCAAATGTCCGCTCAGTTGACAAGTGTCGCCGCCGCCGCCGCCGCAAGCGGTTCAATCCCAAAGAGGTTGACCACCCCCACGACCATCACCGCCGCAGACCCCATCAAGGCGACCCACAACACCGGGGACAACTTGCCATCCAGCGCGTCGGCTTCTTCGCCGAAATACATGAAAAACACGATCCGGATGTAATAGAACGCGCCGATCACGGACGCGATCACGCCCGCAATGGCCAACCACCCCAACCCGGCGTCATAAGCGGCGCGCAGGACATAGAACTTGCCAAAGAACCCGATGAACGGCGGCACCCCCGCAAGGCTGAACATCAGGATCAGCAAGGCAAGGGCGCGCAGCGGTTCGCGTTTGGAATACATCCGCAGGCTGGCGATATCGACCACAGGGCGGCCATCCTTTTCCATGCCAAGGATAAACGCAAAGGTGCCGATGTTCATGGTCACATAAATCGCCATGTAAATCAGCATGGCCTGAACCCCAAACGCGGTCCCGGCGGCCAACCCCATCAACGCAAACCCCATGTGGGCGATGGACGAATAGGCCATCAGGCGCTTGATATTGGTCTGCCCGATGGCGGCAATAACACCCAGAAACATCGACGCCACCGACAAGAACGCAACGATCTGCTGCCACTGGCCCGTCACACCGCCAAACGCATCGTGAACGACACGGGCAAACAAGGCAATCGCGGCCACCTTCGGGGCGGTGGCGAAAAACGCGGTGACAGGGGTGGGCGACCCTTCGTAAACGTCAGGGGTCCACATGTGGAATGGGGCGGCGGACACCTTGAACGCGATACCCGCAATCAGGAACACCAGACCAAACAACAGGCCCAGCGACACATCGCCCGACACGGCCTCGATGATGCCCGAAAACAGCGTTGTGCCCGCAAACCCATAAGTGAGCGAGGCGCCATAGAGCAAAAGACCGGACGACAACGCGCCCAGCACGAAATACTTCAACCCGGCTTCGGTGGATTTGGCACTGTCCCGGCGCAAGGCGGCCACGACATACAACGCCAGCGATTGCAGCTCCAACCCCATGTAGAGAACCATCAGATCGGCCGCGCTGACCATGACCATCATGCCGACCACGGACAGCACTACCAGGACCGGGAATTCGAACCGCAACAGATCGCGGCGGGACATGTAGTCCTGGCTCATGACCAACACGGCGGCGGCAGACAACAATATGACCACCTTGGCGAACCGGGCGAACCCGTCATCAGTGAACGACCCGTCAAAGGCGGTGTTGGTGCCCGTTCCGTTCAATCCGATCCACGCGGCTATCAGAACCATCACGCACGCGGCCAGCCACGTCAGAAACGGGGCGGCGGCGTCCTTTGTGGTGTAAACCGCACCCAGCAGGGCAATCATCGCGAACACGGCCAGCAGGATTTCCGGCAACACAATCTGTAGATCAGCAGAGATCATCGTCCCGCCTCCTTAATTCGCGGCAATTTGCGGGACAGGCTCGAACGCGGCCTGCGCGGTGGTGACTTGATCCACCAGCGCGCCCACGCTCGGGCCAATGATATCCGTCACAAGGCTGGGATAGACCCCCAGCAACAGGGTCATGGCGACCAGCGGGGCAAAGATCGCCTTTTCGCGGCCCGTCATGTCGGTGATGGCCTTCAGGCTTTCCTTGATCAGGTCACCCATAACGACGCGGCGATACAACCACAGCGCATAGGCGGCGGACAGGATGACACCGCTGGTGGCCACGGCGGCAACCCATGTGTTCACCTGAAACACGCCGATCAGGGTCAGAAATTCGCCGATAAACCCGGATGTGCCGGGCAATCCCACATTCGCCATCGTGAAGAACATGAAAATCAGAGCATAAGCGGGCATCCGGTTGACCAACCCGCCATAGGCGGCAATCTCGCGGGTGTGCATCCGGTCATAGATCACGCCAACGCACAAAAACAACGCGCCCGCGATGAACCCGTGGCTGATCATCTGGAAAATCGCGCCGTCCACACCTTGCTGGTTGACGGTGAAAATCCCCATCGTGACGAAGCCCATGTGGGCCACGGAGGAATAGGCGATCAGCTTTTTCATGTCCTCTTGGACCAAGGCCACAAGGCTCGTGTAGACAATCGCGATGGCGGACATCCACAGGACCAGATCGGCCATAACCTCGGACCCGGCGGGGAACATCGGCAGGCTGAACCGCAAAAACCCGTATCCTCCCATTTTCAACAGGATGGACGCCAGAACCACAGACCCGGCCGTGGGGGCCTGAACGTGGGCATCGGGCAACCATGTATGCACAGGCCACATCGGCATTTTCACGGCAAAGGACGCAAAAAACGCCAGCCACAGCAAGGTCTGCATGCCACCCACAACGGTAATGCCCAACACGGAAAACGTGTCGCTGGCAAAAGGAAAGGTCATCAATTTGGGAATATCGGTCGTGCCCGCCTGCGAAAACATGGCGACCATGGCCACCAGCATCAGAACAGACCCGAGGAAGGTATACAGGAAAAACTTGAACGACGCATAGATGCGGTCCTTGCCCCCCCAGATCCCGATGATCAGGAACATCGGGATCAACCCGGCCTCAAAGAACAAATAGAACAACACCAGATCGAGCGACATGAAAACGCCCAGCATCAGGGTTTCCAGCACCAGAAACGCGATCATGTATTCCTTGACGCGCACCTTCACGTCCCAACACGACCAGATCACCAGCGGCATCAGAAACGTGGTCAGCATGACAAACAACACGGAAATGCCATCCACGCCCAGCTTGTAATTCAGACCGAGCAGCCATGCGCGTTCCTCGACAAACTGGAACCCGGTGTCATCGGGGTTGAACCCGAACAAGATGAAAAGGGACACCACGAACGTCAGGATGGTCGCCATCATGGCCACCCACTTGGCGTTGCTGCGGGCGGCGGCATCGTCCCCGCGCAGGAACAGCGCCAGAATGGCCGCCGCAATCAGCGGAATGAACGTCGTGATCGACAGAAGGTTTTCCATTACTTTGCCCCTCCGGCGAGCGTCATCCACGTCAACAACACGGCAATCCCGATCACCATGGCAAAGGCATAGGTGAACACATACCCCGACTGGGCACGGCCCGCGAGCCGGGTCAGGAACGGCACCACGCCCATCGCGACACCATTGATCCCGCCGTCAATCACAGCACCATCGCCGCGCTTCCACAGGATGCGGCCCAACGCCATCATCGGGCGGACAATCAGAAATCCATAGATTTCATCAAAATACCATTTGTTGAGCAGGAACAGATACAGCGGGCGCTGGTTTTCTGCCAACCGGGCGGGCCAATCGGGCCGCCGGATATACATCTGATAGGCCAGCGCAAGACCAAGGATCATCGCGACAAACGGCGACCACACGACCCATTCGGGAACATGGTGGGCATCGTCGATCACATGGTTTTCGGGACCAAAGAATATGGCACCCTGCCCCGGCACTTGGGCCACGGTATGGCCGGCGTCTGCAGCCCCGTCTGCACCATGGGCGGATACTGTGCCAGCTTCGGCCACAGCCTCGGCCCCATGATCCGCCGCTGCCTCACCCTCGACCATCGACGCCTCGGCATGGGTGATGCCGAAAAACGTGTTGATCTTGTCATGATCGCCAAAGAACGAATTATACCAGATCATCCCGGAAAACACGGCCCCCAGCGCCAGCACACCCAGCGGCACCAACATCACCGCAGGGCTTTCATGGGCGTGATCGTGGGTATGGTGATCGCCGCGCGGCGTTCCCCAGAACGTCATGAACATCAACCGCCACGAATAGAACGACGTCATGCAGGCGGCCACAACCAGCATCCAGAACGCATATCCGGTGCCACCGGCATAGGCGCTCTCGATCACGGCGTCCTTGGACAAAAAGCCCGCAAATCCGATGTGGGTCATCGGAATACCGACCCCGGTGATAGCCAGCGTCCCGATTAACATCGCGGCAAAGGTCAAGGGCAGCTTTTTGCGCAACCCGCCATAGTTCCGCATGTCCTGTTCATGGTGCATCCCGTGAATGACGGACCCGGCCCCCAGAAACAGCATGGCCTTGAAAAACGCATGGGTCAGCAGGTGGAACATGGCCACCGAATAGACACCCACGCCAGCGGCAACAAACATGTATCCCAATTGGGAACAGGTCGAATAGGCGATGACGCGCTTGATATCGTTCTGCACCAGACCCACGGTCGCGGCGAAAAACGCGGTGCTGGCCCCCATGAACACGATGAACTGCTTGGCCTCTGGGGCGTATTCGAAAATCGGGGACATCCGGCACACAAGGAACACGCCTGCGGTGACCATCGTGGCGGCATGGATCAGGGCGGACACCGGGGTCGGGCCTTCCATGGCGTCGGGCAACCATGTGTGCAGGAACAACTGGGCCGATTTCCCCATCGCACCAATGAACAACAACACGCCAATCAGGTTGGCGGCGTTCCATTCGGTCCACAAAAACGTCAGGTTGGTTTCGGCCAATTGGGGGGCGGCGGCGAACACATCATCGAAACTAACGCTATCCACCAAAAAGAAGATGGCAAAGATGCCCAACGCAAAGCCGAAATCGCCCACACGGTTTACCACAAACGCCTTGATGGCGGCGGCGTTTGCGCTCGGTTTGCGATAGTAGAACCCGATCAACAGATACGACGCGAGGCCCACACCCTCCCAGCCAAAGAACATCTGCACAAGGTTGTCGGCGGTCACCAGCATCAGCATGGCAAAGGTAAAGAACGACAAATAGGCGAAAAACCGGGCCTTATAGCGGCCATCGTGGCCGAAGTTCTCATCATGGGCCATGTATCCGAACGAATACAGGTGAACCAGCGCGGACACCGTGGTGATGACGATCAACATGATCGCGGTCAGACGGTCCAGCCGGATCGCCCAATCGGTGGTCAATGTGCCGCTCTCGATCCAGCGCAGGATCTGGATCTGCTCGGTCACGCCGTCAAACGTCAGGAACACGATCCACGACAGGAAACAGGACAGGAACAACAGGCCCGTCGTGACCCATTGCGCCGCCGTCTCGCCAATGATGCGCCAGCCAAAGCCCGCGATCAGGGCGCCCACCAGCGGGGCAAACAGGATAATGGTTTCCATGGGTCTCAGCCTTTCATCACGTTGACGTCTTCAACGTCGATGGTGCCACGGTTGCGGAAGAAACAAACAAGAATGGCCAACCCGATGGCGGCTTCGGCGGCGGCGACGGTCAGCACGAACAACGTGAACACCTGCCCCACCAGATCGCCCAGATACGACGAAAACGCGACAAAGTTGATGTTCACCGCCAACAACATCAATTCGATACTCATCAGCAGGATGATGACGTTCTTGCGGTTCAGGAACAAACCGAAAATCCCGATCACGAACAGGGCGGCCGCCACAGTCAGATAATGTTCAATCCCGATCATGATTACAGCCCCTGCCCCGGTTTTACTTTTTTCAGTTCCATCGCCTTGGCCGGGTCGCGATACATCTGGGCCAGAATATTCTGGCGTTTGATATCGCCGCGGTGGCGCAGGGTCAGCACGATCGCACCAATCATGGCCACCAACAGGATCAGCCCGGCCATCTGAAACAGCATGAAATATTTGTCATACAGCAGAAGGCCAAGGGCGGCGGTGTTCTGTTCCTCGCCCGCAGGGGCAGCAATCCGGGCCTCGAACCCATCGGAATAGCCCCACGCGCCAAACGCGATGGCAAACTGCATCAGGATGACAACCCCGATCAGCAAGGCCAGCGGCATATAGCGGGCCATTTCGGCCTTCAGCTCGGCAAAATCAATGTCCAGCATCATCACGACAAACAGGAACAACACCGCGACCGCGCCGACATACACGATCATCAGCAACATCGCGACGAATTCGGCACCCAACAGCACGAACAACCCGGCGGCGGACAGAAACGACAGGATCAACCACAAAACGGAATGCACAGGGTTGCGGCTGATGACGGTCATCAATCCGCCCATCAGGGTGGTCACAGCAAAGGCATAGAACGCAAAGGCGGCGACGGTCATGATTTGTCCTCTTCCAGCACGCTGGTGGCGAGTTCCATCGCCTTTGTCATCGCGGGGACACCGCCGAACATGCCCGCTTGGGCGATGGTTTCGGCGATTTCCTGTTTGGTGGCTCCGGCCTCGACCAAATGGCGGACGGTCACCCGGATCTGGGCCTCGGCCATTGCTCCGGCCACGGTTAGGCCCATCAGGGTCAATAGCAACCGGGTCTTGGCGTCCAAGCCTTCGGGGTTAAGTCCCTTGCCGAAAAACACCTCCATGGCGTCCTTGGGCATGGTTGGCCACATGGCCTCGAACCCCTTGGGGGTAAAGGATTCAAGGGCTGGGTTCAGGGCGCGCGCCCACTCCTCGCCCGCCTTCATCATCGCCGCAAAGGGGTTGATTGGATCGGTCATCGGTAGGGGGCATCCATTTCCAGATTGCGGGCAATCTCGGCTTCCCAACGGTCGCCGTTCGACAGCAACTTGGCCTTGTCGTAATACAGTTCTTCGCGGGTTTCGGTCGAAAACTCGAAATTCGGCCCCTCCACGATGGCATCCACCGGACAGGCTTCCTGACAAAACCCACAATAGATGCACTTGGTCATGTCGATGTCATACCGGGTGGTGCGGCGGCTGCCATCATCGCGGGGTTCTGCGTCGATGGTGATCGCCTGAGCCGGACAAATCGCCTCGCACAGCTTGCAGGCGATGCACCGCTCCTCGCCGTTGGGATACCGACGCAAGGCGTGTTCGCCGCGAAACCGGGGGGACAGCGGGCCCTTTTCATGGGGGTAGTTCAACGTGGCCTTGGGGGCAAAGAAATACTTCATCCCCAACCCGAACCCCTTCCAGAAGTCGGCGAGCAGGAAATATTTTGCCGCGCGGGTGTAATCCATCTGCGTCATGTCAGCCCCCAATCGCCCAACGGGCCCAGAACCCGCCAGCCACTTCGAATTTCGCCAGAAACGCGACCAGAACGACCCAGCCCAACGACATCGGCAGGAACACTTTCCAGCCAATCCGCATCAATTGGTCATAGCGGTAGCGGGGGGTGATGGCCTTGACCATGGCGAACATGAAGAACACCAACCCCATCTTCAACACCATCCAGAACACGCCGTCGGGCAGGAATTCCACGGGCGACAACCAGCCGCCAAGGAACAACAGACTGACCAAGGCGCACATCAACACGACAGCCATCAACTCGCCGATCATGAACAACAGGAACGGGGTGGACGAATATTCCACCTGATAGCCCGCGACCAATTCACTCTCGGCCTCAGGCAGGTCGAACGGCGGGCGGTTGGTTTCGGCCAAGGCGCTGATGAAAAACAGGAACAGCATCGGGAAATGGGGCAGCCAATACCACGACAAAATCCCGGCCCCGTCCTGCGCGCGGACAATATCACCGAAATTCATCGACCCGGTGGAAATGATCACCCCGATGATGATCAACCCAATGGACACTTCATAGGAAATCATCTGCGCAGCAGATCGCAACGACCCAAGAAACGGGTATTTCGAATTGGACGCCCAACCGCCCATGATGACGCCGTAAACCTCCAGACTGGAGATGGCGAACACATACAGAATGGCCACGTTGATATCAGACAAAACCCACCCGTCATTGAACGGGATCACGGCCCAGGCGATCACGGCCAAAACGAACGAAATCATCGGGGCCAGAAAAAACACGGCGCGATCGGCACCCGCAGGCACGATCACTTCCTTGACGATGTATTTCAGGAAATCGGCGAACGACTGCAACAGACCGAACGCGCCCACCATGTTTGGGCCACGGCGCATCTGCACGGCGGCCCAGACCTTGCGGTCGGCATACATCAGAAACGCCAGTGCAACCAGCAATGGGACCAGAACCAGCAGACATTGCCCAAGAATGACAAGAACGATGCCAAGGTTGGTGTTGGTGAAAAATTCGACCATTCTTGTTCCCTCAGACCCTTTGCCTCAAACCGTCGGAATGCCCGCTTGGCCACAGTCGGCCACGGTCACTTCGGCATCAATCGTGCGCAACCCGTCAGGCAACGCTGGCGAGATGGTGTAAACAGCATCCGCGCGCCATATTCCAGCCTCTTCCGCCACCGTTGTGCGCACATGGCGGACAAATCCATACCCCCGGATGAGGGTATATTGGGCGGCGGCACATTCGGCATACTTGGTGACATCGGACGGCCCGCGCGCGCCGGACATGGCGACACGGAAATTCACCAGATCACCGTACAACAACAACGTCTCGACCCCTTGATAGGCCGGATTGAACGCGCCTTGCTGCACGGGAACCTCTGGCTCCACACACCCGGCAAGGGCGGTCGCGGCGATCAGGGCAAAGCGCACCCTGGCTACTCCGCCGCGATTTTTTGCGGGGCGCGGGCGGCGGCAAGGGCGGACAATTCGGCCATCAGCGCGCTTGCCCGGGCTATCGGGTTCGTCAGATAGAAATCAGCGACAGCGGGTCGGAACGTCGCCTGCCCCAACATGCCCGCGTCCATCGGTTGCACCGCGTTTTCAGCAACTTCGTCGATCCGGCCCAGATGCGGATGGGCCTTGACCAACGCCTGCCGCAGTTGCGCCAGACTGTCCCACGGCTGCGTGGTGGCCAATTCGGCGGACAAGGCGCGCAGAATGGCCCAGTTTTCCTTGGCCTCGCCGGGGGCAAACCCGGCGCGCAGGGCAATCTGCGGTCGACCTTCGGTATTCACGAACAACCCGTTTTCTTCGGTATAGGCGGCAGCGGGCAACACGATATCGGCGCGGTGGGCACCCCGGTCGCCATGGCTGCCCTGATAAATCACGAAGGGACCGGGGGCGATGTCGATTTCGTCAGACCCAAGGTTGTAAACAACCTGCGCCCCGTCCAAGGCGGCAGGCAAACCGCCGGGCGTCACGGCCCCCACATCCATCGCGCCCACACGTGCGGCGGCAGTGTGCAGCACCAGCAGTTTGGACCCGGCATTTTCAGCAATCCGCAGGACATGGGCCAGAACGGCGGCACCATCGGCCTCGGTCAGGGCACCCTGCCCCACGATCACCAGCGACGGCTTGGCGCGGGTGGCGTCGTCCGTATCCTTGGCGGCAAGCGCGGCAAGGGCGGCACGGTCAGTGCCGATATGGGTATAGTCATAGGTCAGATCGGCGGGCACACCCACCAACGCAACCTCGGCCCCGCGCAACCACGCCTTGCGGATGCGGGCGTTCAGAACGGGGGCTTCCATCCGGGGATTGGTGCCAATCAACACAATGGACTGGGCAGTATCAATATCGGCAATGGTGGCGGTCCCGACATAGGCACCGCGATTGCCTTCGGGCAACTTGGCGCCATCGGTGCGACATTCAACGGTGCCGCCCAACCCCTCGATCAGGGTTTTCAGGGCAAATGCGGCCTCCACAGGAACCAGATCACCAACCAACCCGGCAACCTTGCGGCCGGTCATGGCGGCGGCGGCAGCGGTCAGGGCCTCGTGCCATCCGGCAGGGCGCAGCTTGCCGTTTTCGCGGATATAGGGGGTGTCCAGACGCTGCCGGCGCAAACCATCCCACACGAACCGGGTCTTGTCGGAAATCCATTCCTCGTTCACGCCGTCATGGTTGCGGGGCAGGAACCGCATGACTTCGCGGCCTTTGGTGTCCACGCGAATGCTGGACCCAAGGGCGTCCATCACATCAATGGACTCGGTCTTGGACAATTCCCACGGGCGGGCGGTGAACGAATAGGGTTTGCTGACCAAGGCACCAACAGGGCACAAATCAATGATGTTGCCTTGCAGGTTGGACACCAGAGTTTCGCCCAGATAGGACGTGATTTCGCTGTCCTCGCCGCGTCCGGTCTGGCCCATCTGGGTGATCCCGGCAACTTCGGTGGTGAACCTGACACAGCGGGTGCAGGAAATGCAGCGGGTCATGTGGGTTTCGACCAACGGACCAAGGTTCAGATCGTCGGCAGCGCGCTTTGGCTCGCGGTAGCGGGAAAAATCTACGCCATAGGCCATGGCCTGATCCTGCAGATCACATTCGCCGCCTTGATCGCAGATCGGGCAATCCAGCGGGTGATTGATCAGCAGGAATTCCATCACGCCTTCACGAGCCTTCTTGACCATCGGGCTGTTGGTCTTGACGACGGGGGGCTGGCCCTCGGGACCGGGGCGCAGGTCCTTGACCTGCATGGCGCAGCTTGCGGCGGGCTTGGGCGGACCGCCCACAACCTCGACCAGACACATGCGGCAATTGCCGGCAATGGTCAGGCGTTCGTGATAGCAAAATCGAGGGATTTCGATGCCGGCCACTTCGCAGGCTTGAATGAGGGTCATCGCCCCCGGCACTTCGACTTCTAATCCGTCGATGATGACTTTGCGCAGATCGGACATGGCGGCCTCACGTTCCCAGTCGCCCCAACCGCTGACAAGGTCACAAGCGGCCTTGGGGGTCAGGTGCAGTCTGCGGGCCTTCTACCCCCACTTGGCCCGTGATGCCAGCCGGAACAATGCCGCAGCGCAGTGATTTTTGCGGGCCGGTCTTTGTGGCGCTGCGGCATCAGGGGGCACAAACAGGGACAGCGCGGGTCAGCGCAAAAGCCGCCCCACCTGGCTGCCTTGGGCGATCTGGTCTTGGGCGACGGTGCAATAAGTGGCGGCGTCGCCGGGGACGGCGCCCAACGCGGCCAACCGGCCCCGGGCCACAGTTTCCAACCGGGCCTTTTCCACCTTGTCATCCACATAGGCGTCAATTTCGGCATCGGTATAACCCAACGACCGGGCGTGATCCTTCAACCCGTTCAGAAAACTGACACCCCGGATCATCCGGACCGCGACATCGCCACACTGGTCGCCCAGTTCAATGGCCATGCCCGCGGCAATCAGGCCTTCGCTGACATGGGTGACATCCTTCAGGGCGGGCTTGGCTTGGGCCATTCCGCCCACGGCGGCAAGAACAAGAACGGCAGCAGCCGTCATCAGGGTCATGGTCTGGGTCGGTCGGGTCATCATCTGCTCCATATCTGGGCTGGTTCGGTCACGGACCGCCAGCGCTCTCATGGGTCAAATCGGACTTTGGGCGGTGATATTCAATATCAACATGAAATCAGAGGGGCACAGTGGCAAAGGTCCGCTGACACCCACGCCAAACTGACAGCCGGACCAGTCTGCCGGGTGCGCGGATCACTGCCAGCGCAAGATCCCCGGATAGGACTGGCGCATCAACCCGCCTTGATCCCACAACACGATGGCATTGTTGTCCTGATTGATCTGCACGGCCACCAACCGATGATCGCCGGGCGGCAGCAACGGGCCGGTATCGACCTGAAATGAGCGGCCATCGGGCTGCTGGCAGACAAAGGACACGTTGGCGGTATCCCCGTTGATGGTGAATTCAATCTCGCGGCCAACACGCAGGCCCACCCGGCCAGACGTGTTGAACACCTGACATTCAGTGCCCGCCGGAAAGAACCCGAAATCGACGGTCAGTCGGGCAGGTTCGGCAGAGGCAATCCCGGTGGAAAACCCAAGAGCGGCGAGAAAAAAATGCAAAACCGCTTCATCTCATAACCCTTTACAATCAACTCATCTTGTCGGCGGTCCACCAAGGCCGCCGAACAGAGCGGCGGTCAACCCCACCTGTCACTCGGCAGCAATAGGCTGGCGCTTGTGCTTGATCCGGTCCTCGATCTCGTCACGGAAGTTGCGGATCAGGGCCTGAATGGGCCATGCGGCGGCGTCGCCAAGGGCGCAAATGGTGTGTCCCTCAACCTGCTTGGTGACGGCGAACAGCATGTCGATCTCTTCGACATCGGCATTGCCCTCCACCAACCGGGCCATCACGCGCATCATCCACCCGGTGCCTTCGCGGCAGGGTGTGCACTGACCACAGCTTTCGTGTTTGTAGAATTTGGACAACCGCCAGATCGCTTTGATCATGTCGGTGGACTGGTCCATGACGATCACAGCAGCAGTGCCCAGCGACGATCCCTTTTCCTTAAGGCCGTCGAAATCCATGATGGCGTCGCGCATGTTTTCGCCGCGCACGTTTGGCACGGACGATCCGCCGGGGATCACGGCCTTCAGGTTGGACCAACCGCCCCGGATGCCGCCGCAATGCTTTTCGATCAGCTCCTCGAACGAAATGCCCATTTCCTCTTCGACAACGCAGGGGTTGTTGACATGGCCGGAAATGGCAAACAGCTTGGTCCCGGCATTGTTCGGGCGGCCAATTCCGGCAAACCACGACCCGCCGCGGCGCAAAATGGTGGGGGCCACGGCGATGGATTCGACGTTGTTCACGGTTGTGGGACAGCCATACAACCCGGCACCGGCGGGAAACGGAGGCTTCATCCGGGGCATGCCCTTTTTGCCCTCAAGGGACTCAAGCAATGCGGTTTCCTCGCCGCAAATATAAGCGCCCGCGCCGTGGTGCAGATAGATGTCGAAATCCCAGCCCGATTTACAGGCGTTCTTGCCCACCAGACCAGCGGCATAGGCTTCGTCAATGGCGGCCTGCAACGCCTCTTTTTCGCGAATATATTCACCGCGAATATAGATGTAACAGGCGTGGGCATTCATCGCAAAAGACGCAATCAGACAGCCTTCGACCAAGGTGTGGGGATCATGGCGCATGATCTCGCGGTCCTTGCAGGTGCCGGGCTCGGATTCGTCGGCATTGACCACCAGATAGGACGGGCGGCCATCGGATTCCTTGGGCATGAACGACCATTTCAGGCCGGTGGGGAACCCGGCACCACCCCGGCCTCGCAGGCCAGACGCCTTCATTTCATTGACGATCCAGTCGCGGCCCTTGGCAAGAATGGTCGCGGTGCCATCCCAATGACCTCGGGCCAGCGCGCCGGCCAGACTGCGGTCGTGCATGCCGTAAAGATTGGTGAAAATCCGGTCCTGGTCCTTGAGCATGGCTCACCCTTTGTCTTTCTGGCGTGATCGCCAGATGTCATATGTCATCCACAATGCCCAGCCGAAACCGGCAAGGGCGAACAGGTCCAGCAACGTGCGGACCCGCATCGACAGGCCAAGGGCGGGTCCGGCGGCCGTGGCCACGATCCAGAACACGCCGATCCCGGCCATGAACAGGGCGGCGCGGCGGGCGGCCCGGGTCTGGTCTGGACCAACGGTCTCTGGTTTCTGGCCTGCCATCCGGTTCCGCCCTCATTGGCCTCAGTAATCGTTGGTCTTGGCGCGAATGCGGAAGGCGTCAATCCCCACCTCGCCAATCAGACGGGCCTGAGCCACCCATTTGTCACGTCCAACGCGGCCCTTGAACCCTTTCAAATTGGCATTCATCCAAGCAACCTCGGCAGGGCCCCATGCGGCAATCTGGTCAAAGTGGAAGACGCCCATGTCGTGGCACAACCGCTCCAGAACGGGACCGATTCCCTCGATGGTCTTGAGGTCGTCAGCCTGCCCCTTGCGCGGGGCCTTCAAACCCTTGGGCTGCTTGCCCGCGCCTGCGGCGGCGACAGCGGCATCATCGACAACAGCCGCAGCAACAGGGGCCGGGGCGGCCTTTTCAACGGGCGTTGCAGCAGCCTTGGCAGCAGGTTTTGCAACAGGCTTGGCCGCTTTTTCAGGGGCGGCTTTGGCAGCGGGGGCTTTGACCGGGGCCGCCTTGA
>JBGSIZ010000095.1:0-4607 GCA_041742255.1 Marivivens sp.
GGCACACCTGTCGGCGGTGCTGGCAGGCTACCGGGGGGTGCCGCTGGCGGGATATTGCGCGATGCGCACGGAACTGGACCCCTTGGCGGCCATGGAAGAAGCAGCAGCACATGGGCCGGTCTGCGTGCCGGTCATCCTCGGGCGGGGGCAACCGCTGCAGTTCCGGGAATGGTCGCCGGGCTGCGCGATGGTGCCGGGGGCATTCGGGGCGGCGATCCCGGCCAGCGGGGCGTGGATCGAACCCGAGATACTCATCGTGCCGTTGGTGGCGTTCAACCGGGCAGGTGGGCGGCTGGGATACGGCGGCGGCTACTATGACCGCACCTTGGAACTCCTGCGCAGCAAACGGGGCACACTCGCCATCGGTTTCGCCTTCAGCGCGCAAGAGGACCCGGATCTGCCACTGGAACCGACCGATCAATGGTTGGACCTGATCGTGACGGAAACGGGCGTGATCACGCCAGAGCGGTAGAAATGGGGGCGCTGCCCCCCTCGGGCTGCGCCCTCACCCCCCGGGATATTTCAGGCACAAAGGCTGCAAAGACAGAACAGCAACAATTTGACTTAAATTGTCGTGCCTTTGTGCTGAAAATATCCTCGGGGGTGAATGCCGCAGGCAGAGGGGGCAGACGGCCCCCTTCTTCGCTTGCCCTTTTTCGCGCGGCTGCCTAAGTGGGCCCATGCGTATTCTTTTCCTTGGCGATGTGATGGGGCGGTCCGGACGGGCGGCGATCACGCAACACTTGCCCCGCCTGCGGGCAGAGTGGCGGCTCGATTTCGTTGTGGTGAACGGTGAAAACGCGACCACTGGGGTGGGGCTGTCGGGGGAACACGCGCAGGCGATCCTTGATGCCGGGGCAGATTGCGTGACCCTTGGCGATCATGCCTTTGACCAAAAGGACATGCTGACCTTTATCGAACGCGAACCCCGGGTGCTGCGGCCGCTGAATTTCTCCAAGGTGGCGCCGGGCAAGGGTGCGCGGGTGTTCGATGTCAAGGGCAAGAAGATCCTCGTGGCGCAGGTTCTGGGCCAGGTGTTCATGAAACGCCCGTTTGATGATCCGTTCTCCGCCGTTGACGCCGTTCTGCGGCAGTTCCCGCGCGGCGGACAGGTCGCGGCGAGCCTGATCGACATGCATTGCGAGGCGACCAGTGAAAAGATGGCGATGGGCCACTTCTGTGATGGCCGGGCCAGCGTGGTGGTGGGCACGCACACCCATGTGCCGACCTCAGACACCATGATCCTGCCCGGCGGGACCGCCTATCAATCGGACGCGGGTATGTGTGGCGATTATGACAGCGTGATCGGCATGCAAAAGGCGGAACCGCTGCGACGGTTCATCACCGGTATGGCCAAGACCCGGTTTGAACCCGCCATCGGCGAGGCGACCCTGTCGGGCCTCTATATCGAAACCGACGACCTGACGGGTGCCGCCACCCGCGTTGAAATGGTCCGCCAAGGCGGGCGTTTGTCCCAATCGGGCCCGCTGCCGCGCCCCGCGACGGCGTGATCCCGCACCGTGGTTTGCACCTGCCCCCAAATCCACGACGGGCGGGCCGTGATGCCCTTGCGCCCGGACCGCCCGCAGGTGACAATGCACCGCCCCGCCCGCACAGGGTCCCAATGCCGGACATGACATGATCGCTCTTGTGGGCCTATCGCCCGAAACCGTCGCTGTGGCCACGCCACTCGTTGCCATTATCATCGTGTTGGGCATGTTCGCGCTGTTCCTGCGGGAAACCTTTCCGACTGAGGTGGTGGCGCTGGGCGGTGCAGCCCTGATGCTGTTGCTGGGCATTCTGGACTATGGTTCTGCCGTGCAGGTGATGTCGAATTCGGCCCCTTGGACCATCGCGGCCATGTTTGTCATCATGGGCGCCTTGGTGCGGACCGGCGCGCTCAATGTCATGACGCAACTCGCCGAACGCGCGGCCAAGACCCGGCCACGGCTGGCGCTGGTGGGGTTGATGGGCTTTGTTCTGGCCTCCTCGGCCTTTGTGAACAACACGCCCGTGGTCGTCGTGATGTTGCCGGTCTTTGTGCAGCTTTCCAAAACGCTCAAGGTGTCGGCGTCCAAACTTCTGATCCCGCTCAGCTACGGCGCGATTGTGGGGGGCACGCTCACGCTGATCGGCACCTCGACCAACCTTCTGGTGGCGGGGGTGGCGCAGAACGCCGGGCTGGAACGGTTCACGATCTTTGAAATCATGCCCATCGGCGCGATCATCGCCACATGGACGATGATCTACCTCGCGCTGTTCGGCAAACGGCTGTTGCCCGACCGTGACAGCATGGCCAACCTGTTGTCCGACAAATCGCAGATGCGGTTCTTTACCGAGGCCGTGATCCCCGGCGGTTCCAACCTTATCGGGCGGGACGTGTTGTCGGTGCAATTGTTCAAACGGGATGGCGTCCGGTTGATCGACGTCATCCGGGGGGATGCGTCGCTGCGGCGGGACCTGTCGGGTGTCACGCTGGAAATGGGCGACCGGGTGGTCTTGCGCACCGCGATGACCGAACTTCTGTCCCTGCAGCGCAACAAGGAACTGCGGCGCGTCGATCAGGTGTCGGCAGTCGAAACCATCACGGTCGAGGTGCTGATCACCCCCGATTGCCGTATGGTCGGGCGGCGGCTGGGCGAAATGCGTCTGCGGCGGCGTTATGGGGTCTATCCCCTTGCCGTGCATCGCCGTGACAAGAATTTCGGGCGGCAGATCGACGATCTGGTGGTGCGGATCGGCGATACCCTTCTGCTGGAAGGCGCGCCCGAGGATATCGCCCGTCTGGCCTCTGACATGAACCTTGGGGATGTGTCAAAACCCTCGGCCCGGGAATTCCGGCGCAGCCATGCGCCCATTGCCGTGGCGGTGATGGTGGGCATCGTGCTGCTGGCGGCGTTCGATGTGGCCCCCATCCTGCTTCTCGCGTTCATCGGGGTGGCGATTGTCCTGCTGACCCGGTGCATCGACAGCGAAGAAGCGTTCAGCCATATCGACGGGCCGTTGATGGCGCTGATCTTTGGAATGCTGATCGTGGGGGCTGCGCTGGAACAGTCCGGCGCGGTCGAGATCATCGCGGGCAGCCTGGCACCCTACATGATGCACCTGCCGCCCTATTTCGTGGTGTTCGGCGTCTATGCCTTGGCGATGGTTTTGACGGAACTCATTTCCAACAATGCGGTAGCGGTGGTGATGACGCCCATCGCCATCGGGCTTGCATCGGCGCTTGGGGTGGACCCCCGGCCGCTGGTCATTGCGGTGATGATGGCGGCCTCTGCCAGTTTTTCCACGCCCATCGGCTATCAGACCAACACGCTGGTTTATGGGCCGGGGGGGTATAAATTCATGGATTTCATCCGGATCGGGGTGCCGCTCAACCTGTCGCTGTCGGTGATCTGTTCCATCGCGATCCCGCTGATCTGGCCGCTGTAGGGAAAATCTGGCCGGGGTTGCCCCCGGCAACGGCCCTGACATATAGAGACGCGACTTTACGCAATCCCGAATAAACGAGGGTCCCCATGGCCGGCCATTCCAAATGGGCAAATATCCAGCACCGCAAGGGCAAGCAGGACAAAATTCGCGCCAAGATGTTCTCCAAACTGTCCAAGGAGATCACAGTCGCCGCCAAGATGGGTGAACCGGACCCCGACAAGAACCCGCGCCTGCGGCTGGCGGTCAAGGCGGCCAAATCGCTGTCCATGCCCAAGGACGTGATCGACCGGGCCATCAAGAAATCCCAAGGCGGGGATGCGGCGGACTACACGGAAATCCGGTATGAAGGTTACGGCGTGGGCGGCATCGCCATCATTGTCGAGGCGATGACCGACAACATCAACCGCACCGCGTCCAACGTGCGGTCCTACTTCGCCAAACACGGCGGCAATCTGGGCACCACGGGATCGGTGTCGTTCAGTTTCGACCATGTGGGGGAAATCACCTATCCGGCGACAGCCGGGGACGCGGACACGGTCATGATGGCCGCACTGGAGTCCGGGGCGGATGATGTGGAGTCGGACGAAGACGGGCACTGGATCTATTGCGGTCTGGAATCGCTGTCCGAAGTGTCCGAGGCGTTGGAAAAACAGTTGGGCGAGGCGACCGAGGCCAAGCTGATCTGGCGGCCCCAAACCCGGACGGACGTTGATCTGGACACGGCGCAAAAACTGATGCGCCTGATTGATACGCTCGAAGAAGACGATGACGTGCAAACCGTCACCGCCAACTTTGACGTCCCCGAAGATGTGGCGGCCCAACTGGACTGACCCCAGGGCGCGCCCCTAAATCAACGCCGATTTGGCCGCCTGGCGCACCGCGCGGGTCAGATCGGTCAACGCCGGGGCGAGCAGGCGGCTCACCTGCCATGTCAAGGGCGTGTCAAACGGGGCAGGGTCCAGCAGGACCAACCGACCCGCCGCCAGATCCCCGGCCACCATGGGCAAGGGGTTCAGGCTCCATCCTAAACCGCACAACCCGGCATCGCGAAACCCGTGGGACGACGCGATGCTGTGGGCCTGCAACAGGACGGGCTGCCCGGTGATGCGCTGTGCCCAATCGCGCTGCAACCGGTCGCGGGTATCGAACACGAGGGATGGCGCGCGGGCCAACGC
>JBGSIZ010000096.1:0-4175 GCA_041742255.1 Marivivens sp.
GATCGACACCGCGCGGCGGCTGTTTCCCATGCTGGCCACGGCCCCGGTTCTGGAACGCTGGGCCGGGGTGCGGCCCCGGGCGCTGTCGCTGGCCCCGATCCTTGGGGCGCATCCGACGCAGGCGGGGGCGTTCATCGCCAATGGCGGGTTCAAGATCGGGTTCGGCATGGCTCCCAAGGTGGGCGAGGTGATGGCCGACCTTATTCTGGACGGGCGGGACACGATCCCGGACGGGTTCAGGGCCAAAGGCTAAAGGCGAAACCGGGCCTGAAACGGGGCAACTACTTGGCCTCGGCCTCCATGCATTGGCGGCCATCCGGGCCACGCACCCACAAACGCCCATCTGCCCAGCAAAACGCGGCCTCTTCGTCCTCCAGCAATGGGGCGGTGGCGCGGTAGCTGAAATCGACAAGCGGACGGCCCAGCCTGTCCTGCGCCAGCAACAACAACATCTGGGCCAGCAGCGGACCATGCACTACCAACCCGGCATAACCTTCGAACTGCCGGGCATAGCGGCGGTCGTAATGGATCTTGTGCCCGTTGAACGTCAGGGCGGAATAGCGAAACAGGTCGGTGCTGGTGAACCGGTGAAGGTCGGCGTGGTGCTCGTCCGTGCGGGCGACGGGCGGCGGGGGTGGGCGCACGCCCTTGGCCGGGTCCGGGCGATAGACGATCTCTTGCCATTCGGTCAGGGCGATGGCGTGGCGTTGCCAGATGTCGTGGCGCAACCGGACAAAGGCCAGCGGCCCGCTGCGGCCTTCCTTGCGCACCGCACTTTCGACCGATGAACGGCGCTCAGCCACGGTGCCGGCCATCAGGGGGCGGTGAAACTGCAACCGGCCAGCGGCCCACATCCGGCGGGGAAACCCCATGTCGGGAATGATCCCGCCCACCTTTGGGTGACCATCACGGCCCAGATCCTGCGGCGGATGAGGGTCCCAGAAATAGATCTGGTGGAAAAACGGGGGCAACGACCCGCCCGGCACAACGTCGGCGGCACGGCCCAATGTGGCCTGCAACGCGCGGGCGCGGGCCGGGTCCAACGGGTCTGACAAGGTTTGCACAAGGTTGGTCGTCTCTGACATGGTGCCCACACAAATGCGGATTGCAGGCAAAGACAAGGGGGGGCAACCATGCCAAAGGTTACGGAACTGGATCATCTGGTGCTGACGGTCGGGGATATCGGGGCCACGGTCCAGTTCTACGAAACGGCGCTGGGGATGCATGCCCAGACGTTTCAGGTGGCGGATGGCACCACCCGGCAGGCGCTGACGTTCGGGGGGCAGAAAATCAACCTGCACCCGGTGACAGGGCCCTATGCCCCCCATGCGGCGCAGCCCGTGCCGGGGTCTGCGGATTTGTGTTTTCTGTCGGATACGCCCGTGGCCGACTGGGTCGCGCATCTGACCGCCCTTGGGGTCCCGGTGGAAACCGGACCGGTGCGGCGGACGGGGGCCACTGGGCCGATCCTGTCGATCTACCTGCGCGACCCGGACGGCACCCTGATCGAGGTGGCGAACCGGCTGGATCGCTGACGACCAGACCCACGGCACCGGGCAAACCGGGCGCCTGTGGCGAAACCCCACCACGGAACTGGCGGATTATTGCGACGCAATTGCCCCGGACTGGGCCCTGACCAGCACGCGGGGCTTTGCGGAAATGGATTCTTGGACATAATCGCCCGAACCGGAGAGGAGCCGGTTTTCGCACACACTACAGGGGCGGTTCGCCGCCCAAACGATACAACACAGGGCGGCACGCCGCCCACAGGGAGGGATATCATGACCATTCGTTTTGGACGCCGCCTTCGGGCGATTGCGGCTGGGGCCACGCTTGTCACGGCACCGGTGGCCGCGCAGGCCGAAGAATTCATCAACATCCTGACAGGCGGCACATCGGGGGTCTATTACCCGATCGGCGTGGCCTTGTCGGAAATCTACGGCCAAGGGATCGAGGGCGCACGGGTGCAGGTCCAATCGACCAAGGCCAGCGTGGAAAACCTGAACCTGCTGCAACAGGGCGGCGGGGAATTCGCCATCGCGCTGGGGGATTCGGTGAAATACGCGTGGGAAGGCAACGCCGATGTGGGTTTTGCGGCGCCCTTGGACAAATTGCGGGGGATTGCGGCAGCCTATCCCAACTATATCCAGATCGCGGCGACGGCGGACAGCGGGATCACCACCGTTGCGGATTTTGCCGGGCGGTCGGTGTCGGTCGGGGCGGCCAAATCGGGCACCGAACTGAACGCGCGGACCATTCTGGGGGCGCTCGGCCTGTCGTATGACGATCTGGGGAAAACAGAATACCTGCCGTTCGCGGAATCGGTGGAACTGATGAAAAACCGGCAACTGGACGCGACCCTGCAATCGGCGGGGCTGGGGGTGGCGTCGATCCGCGATCTGGCGTCGTCGGTGCCAACGGTCATCGTGTCGATCCCGGCGGATGTGGCGGCAACGCTGGGGGCACCCTATCAGGCGGCGGTCATCCCGGCAGGCACCTATGAGGGCCAGACGACAGACGTCAGCACGCTGGCCATCTCCAACTTCTTTGTGACCCATGCGGATGTGTCCGAAGAAACGGTGTATCAGATGACCAAACTCCTGTTTGAAAATCTGGACGGGCTGACAGCGGCGCATCAGGCGGCAACAGCGATCAGCCTTGAAACCGCGCTGGACGGGATGCCCATCCCGCTGCACCCCGGCGCCGAGCGGTATTACCGCGAAGTCGGTCTGATCAAGTAACACCGCTGACGTTTGGAATGACCAAAGGGGCAGGTCGTGTGCGGCTTGCCCCCACCTTGACCTATTGGGGAAACGCCAATGTCCGACACCGCCCACACCTTTCACGATCCGCTGGCCGCCGGGTTCACTCCCGGTTTCGAAGGGCGGCTGTTGTTCTGGATCGCCGTTGTGTTCAGCCTGTTCCAGATCGCCACGGCGGCGCATCTGATCGACCTGTCCAGTCAGGTGACACGGGCGTTTCACGTCGGGTTTCTGATGCTGTTGGGGTTCCCGTTTCTGGCGCTGGCGCGGCGGGGCGGGGTCCTGCTCAAGACGGCGGCATGGGGGGCGGCCATGGCGGGGGTCGGCGTGGCCTTGTATCAATGGTGGGAATACACGCCGCTGTTGTTGCGGGCGGGGGACCCGTTGAACTGGGATATCGTGTTCGGCGTCGTGGCGCTGGGTCTGACGTTTCTGGCGGCGTGGCTGTTGATGGGGGCGGCGTTGCCGATCATCGCAGGGACGTTTCTGGCCTATTGTTTGCTGGGGCAATACCTACCCAGCCCGCTCAATCACCGGGGCTACAACTTTACCCAGGTGATCGACCACATGGCCTATGGGACCGAAGGGATCTACGGCATCCCGACCTATGTCTCGTCCACCTATATCTTCTTGTTCATCCTGTTTGGGGCATTTCTGGAAAAGGCAGGGATGATCCGCCTGTTCACGGATGTGTCGATGGGGCTGGTGGGGCACCGGATGGGGGGGCCTGCCAAGGTGTCGGTGCTGTCATCGGGGATGATGGGGACGATTTCGGGGTCGGGGGTGGCCAACGTGGTGACCACGGGGCAATTCACCATCCCGCTGATGAAACGGTTCGGCTACAGCCCGGCCTTCGCGGGTGGGGTCGAGGCCACGGCGTCCATGGGCGGGCAGATCATGCCGCCGGTGATGGGGGCGGTTGCATTCATCATGGCGGAAACGCTGGGGGTGGAATACGCGGCGGTGGTCAAGGCAGCGGTCATCCCGGCCATCCTCTATTTCGCATCGGCGTTCTGGATGGTGCATCTGGAGGCGGGGCGGATGGGCCTGCGCGGACTGGCGCGGGATGAATTGCCCTCGCCGATGGCCGCCCTGCGGGACGGCTGGCACCTGATCCTGCCCTTGGCGGCGCTGGTCTGGTTGCTGTTTTCGGGATACACGCCGTTGTTTGCGGGGACCGTGGGGCTGGGCCTGACGGTCATGTTGATCCTTGCGGCGACGGTGGCGCTGGGCCTGCCTGCGGGGGTGGTGCGGGTGGTGTTCTGGATCGGCTTCGGGCTGGTGGCGGGGGCGTTCCTGCAATTCGGGATCATGGTCGTGCTGGCAGCGGTTGCCGTGCTGATCGTGGTCAACGCGTTGATGAAGGGCGGGCGGGCGACGCTGGGCATCTGCCGGGATGCGCTGGCGGACGGG
>JBGSIZ010000097.1:0-5493 GCA_041742255.1 Marivivens sp.
GGCCCGCGCGATTGCCGAGGCCCCCGGGGATCTGGTGTTGATCCTGACCGGGTCCGCCACGTCCGACAGCCACGACACCGCCCCGCAGGCCCTTCGCGTGGCGGGTGGCACCGTGGTGCAATACGGGATGCCCGTAGACCCCGGCAACCTGTTGTTTCTGGGCCAATATGAACAAAAACCCGTGATCGGATTGCCCGGTTGTGCCCGGTCGCCTGCCTTGAACGGGGCCGATTGGGTGCTGGAACGGGTGGTGTGCGGCGTGCCTGTGACCCCTGCGGACATTGCCGATATGGGCGTTGGTGGCCTGCTCAAGGAAATCACCAGCCGCCCGCGTCCTCGCCAGCCCTGACCCCGCCATGCTGCACCCGCAGCGCCCGACCGTGCAAATGCAGCGACGAATGGAGGTTTTCAGACTGTCATTGCCGTGATTAGCTGCCCGCAACACGAGGAATGAGGGAGGATCACATGACACAGGTCAGAATGACCGTGAACGGCAAAGCCGTGAGCGGCACTGTCGAGGGCCGCACGCTGTTGGCCGAATTTCTGCGCACCGATTTGCACCTTACCGGGACCCATATCGGCTGTGACACGTCCCAATGTGGGGCCTGCGTGGTCCATGTGGATGGCAAAGCTGTCAAATCCTGCAGCATGTTCGCCGCCGAGGCCGATGGCGCCGAGATCCGCACCATCGAGGGTATGGCCAATAAGGACGGCAGCCTGTCCGTCATCCAGCAAGCGTTTCAGGACCATCACGGCCTGCAATGCGGGTTTTGCACGCCGGGCATGGTGATGTCTGCGGCTGCCTTGCTCAAGGACAACCCAAAGCCCACCGAACACGAGGTCCGGACCTATCTGGAAGGCAACATCTGCCGCTGCACGGGCTACCACAACATCGTCAAGGCGATCCTTGCCGCCAGCGGGCAAGACCTGCCCGCGATGGCCGCCGAGTGATCGTTTGACCGATTGCTGACCGACCGGGCGAGGGGACGGAGGACCCCATGCCCGGTCATTGCTGCATAATGTAAGGTGGGTCTTGACCCACCCCCCATCAGGGAGGACGACAAATGCCCAAGGATCACGGAATTGGCGCGAGTTCAAAGCGCCGCGAGGACGTTCGGTTTCTGACCGGAAAAGGCAATTACACCGACGATATCAACATCTACGGTCAGGCTTATGTGTATTTCCTGCGTTCGGATGTGGCCCATGCCATTCTGAACAAGGTGGACACCGCCGCCGCCAGTGAGATGCCGGGCGTCGTTCAGATTTTCACCGGGGCCGATTTTGCCGTCATTGGCGGGTTGCCGTGCGGGTGGCAGATCACCGACCGGTTCGGTCAGGTGATGCAAGAGCCAAAGCACCCCGTGCTGGCCCATGGCAAGGTGCGTCATGTAGGCGACCCCATCGCCGCCGTGGTCGCCGACACCTATGCCCAGGCCCGTGATGCCGCCGAGGCCATCGTTCTGGACCTGACCGAATTGCCCGCCGTGGTGAACATGAAGGACGCCGTCAAGGAGGGTGCGCCCAAGGTCCACGACGATCTGACGTCGAACCTGTGCTACGACTGGGGCTTTGTCGAGGACAACAAGGCCGCCGTGGACGCCGCCATCAAATCCGCCGCCCACGTCACCACCCTTGAACTGGTCAACAACCGCCTGATCGCCAATCCGATGGAGCCCCGGGTGGCTGTGGGCGATTACAGTGCCGCCAATGGCGAACACACCCTGTATACCACCAGCCAGAACCCCCATGTGATCCGCCTGTTGATGGGGGCCTTTGTTCTGGGCATCCCGGAACACAAGCTGCGTGTGGTGGCCCCCGATGTTGGCGGCGGTTTTGGCACCAAGATCTTTCACTATGCCGAAGAAGCGTTCTGCACCTTTGCCGCCAAGGCCGTGGGCCGCCCCGTCAAATGGACCGCCAGCCGGTCCGAAGCGTTCATGTCCGACGCCCATGGCCGCGACCATGTGACCAAGATCGAACTGGCGCTGGACAAGGACAACAATTTCACCGCCGTGCGCACCGAAACCTATGCCAACATGGGCGCCTATCTGTCCACGTTCGCGCCGTCCGTTCCCACATGGCTGCACGGCACCTTGATGGCGGGCAATTACAAGACCCCGCTGGTCTATGTGAACGTCAAGGCTGTGTTCACCAACACCGTTCCTGTGGACGCCTACCGCGGGGCAGGCCGCCCCGAGGCCACCTATCAGTTGGAGCGGGTGATTGACATGGCCGCCCGTGAGCTGGGCGTTGATCCGATTGCCCTGCGCCGCCAGAATTTCATCACCGAGTTCCCCTATGCCACGCCGGTGGCCGTGGAATACGACACCGGCGACTATGTGGCCACGATGGACAAGCTGGAGGAGATCGGCGATCTGGCGGGCTTTGCCGCGCGTCGCAAGGCGTCCGAGGCCAAGGGGTTGCTGCGCGGTCTGGGCGTCAATTGCTATATCGAGGCCTGCGGCATCGCGCCCTCTAACCTTGTGGGCCAGTTGGGCGCGCGGGCGGGCCTGTATGATGCGGCCACCGTCCGCGTCAACGCCACCGGGTCGATCAGCGTGATGGTCGGGGCCCACAGCCACGGTCAGGGTCACGAGACATCGTTCCCGCAAGTGATCGCGTCGATGATCGGCATTCCGGAAGATCAGATCGACATCGTGCATGGCGACAGTTCCAAGATCCCGTTCGGCATGGGCACCTACGGGTCCCGGTCCATCGCGGTGTGCGGATCAGCCATGGTGCGGGCCGCCGAAAAGGTGATCCGCAAGGCCAAAAAGATCGCGGCCCACCTGCTGGAAGCCTCGGACGCCGATATTGAACTGAAGGACGGCAAGTTCACGGTCGCGGGCACGGACAAATCGGTGGATTGGGCAGGCGTTACGCTCGCCGCCTATGTGCCGCACAACTATCCGCTGGCCGATATGGAACCGGGGCTGGAGGAAACGGCGTTCTACGACCCGGCCAACTTTACCTACCCCTCGGGTGCCTATGCCTGTGAGGTCGAGGTGGACCCCGACACTGGCAAGGTCACCATCGAGCGGTTTAGCGCGGCGGACGATTTCGGCAACATCATCAACCCGATGATCGTGTCGGGCCAAGTGCATGGCGGGATCGGGCAGGGGATCGGTCAGGCCCTGTTGGAGGCCTGCGTTTATGACGAAAACGGCCAGCTGCAATCGGCCAGCTACATGGATTATGCGATGCCGCGCGCTGATGATGTGCCGTTCTACACGGTCGATCATTCCTGTGCGACGCCATGCACCCACAATCCATTGGGCGTCAAAGGTTGCGGCGAAGCAGGGGCGATCGGATCGCCGCCGGCCGTGGTCAACGCCGTGATTGACGCGCTGCACTCGGGCGGCAGGAAAATCGCCCATATCGATATGCCGCTCAGCCCCGCCCGGGTCTGGGCCGCGATGAACCAATAGGGAGGGGCGAACCATGTATGCCTTTGACATTGAACGACCCACATCCATTGCGGACGCCGCCCGCGCGCTATCGGGCGAAGACGCGCAGGCGTTGGGGGGTGGGCAGACCCTGATCCCGACGCTCAAGGCGCGGTTGGCGTCACCAGCCAAACTGGTCAGCCTGACCGCCATCGCCGAAATGCAAGGCGTCTGCCGGGGCGATGCAGGCGAGGTTTGTATCGGGGGGGCGACACCCCATGCGGTGGTTGCGGCGGAAACTGCGGCGACCTATCCGGCCTTGTCGGCGCTGGCGGGCCACATCGGCGATCCGGCAGTGCGCAACCGGGGCACTGTGGGTGGATCGTTGGCCAACAATGACCCGTCCGCCTGTTATCCGGCAGCCGCCCTTGGGTCCGGGGCCACAATCCGCACGAACGCCCGGGACATTGCCGCAGATGACTATTTTCAAGGGATGTTCACCTCCGCCCTGAACGATGGCGAAATCATCACCGAGGTGCGGTTTCCGGTGCCGGAAAAGGCGAATTACCAGAAATTTGTGCAGCCCGCGTCGCGATTCGCGTTGGTCGGTGTGTTTGTTGCCAAATATGCGGACGGCGTGCGGGTGGCGGTAACCGGCGCGTCCGAAGGCGGCGTCTTCCGCTGGTCCGAGGCCGAGGCGGCGTTGAGCGCCGATTTCTCTGCTGCGGCACTGGACGCACTGACCGTGCCCGCCGACGGGATGATCGGCGATCTGCACGGAACGCCCGATTATCGTGCCCATCTGGTCACGGTGATGACGAAACGGGCGGTGACCGCCGCCTGACCATGGCAAAGGCGGGGGGCTGTCTGCCCCCCGGCGTTCCCTTCGGGACCGCTCCCCCCGAGGATATTTGAGGCACAAAGGCTGCACGACCCGCTTGTGTGCCTTTGTGCCTCAAATATCCCGGGGGAGGGCGCCGCAGGTGCCCGGGGGCAGAGCCCCCAAAACAGGGTTGCGGACAGAGAACCCAAAAACAGGGTTGCGGGCAGAGCCCCTAGTTATCGAAGGCGAAAATGCAAAAGGCCGCCCGGTGGCGGCCTTTGTTGTGTCAAGCAGTTGCGGCTGTTACCGCGCCGGGCCGATCATCATGACCATTTGACGGCCTTCCATCTTTGGCATGTTTTCGATCTTGCCTTCGCCTTCGATGTCGGCGGCGATCCGTTCCAGAAGGTCGCGCCCCAGATCCTGGTGGGCCATTTCCCGGCCACGGAACCGCAAGGTGATCTTTACCTTGTCGCCGCCTTCCAGAAACTTGATGACCGAGCGCATCTTGACGTCGTAATCATGGGTATCAGTTCCCGGACGGAACTTGATCTCTTTGATTTCGATGACTTTTTGCTTTTTGCGCGCTTCGGCCTCTTTTTTCTGAGACTCGTATTTGTATTTGCCGAAGTCCATGATCTTGCACACGGGGGGTTCGGCGTTGGGCGAGATTTCGACGAGGTCGAGGCCCGCCTCTTCGGCCATTTGCAGGGCGCGTTCGGGCGTCACGACGCCAACGTTTTCGCCATCGGCGCCAATCAGGCGGATTTCAGGCGACCGGATGCGTTCATTGATGCGGGGGCCTGATTCACGCACCGGGGGTGCGTTGTGTGGTCTGCGGGCTATGGCCTTTGTCCTTTCGGTGGTTTCATGATGTGGCCTGCAAAATAGGCCCGGTGGGCCGCAGGTGCAACCGTCAAATGCGCCGATTGCCCGTTGGCGGGGCCGCAATGCGGAATATCTTTCACTTTTGCGTAACATCTGGCATATGCGCGTCAGCCTCACACAAGTGGGCCAAGGGAAGATTTGAGAAGGACGTCTGACGTGAACAAGAAACTGATTGGTATTCTGGCTGCCATTGTTGTCGCTGCTGCGGGCTATTTTGGCTGGTATCAACCGCAACAACAGGCGGCTGCTGTTGCCGAAGCTGCTGCTGCGGCTGAAGCTGCGACCGCTGAAGCCGCTGCCGCCGCCGAGGCTGCTACTGCCGAAGCTGCCGCCGCGACCGAGGATGCTGCTGCTGAGGCTGCTGCCGCTGTTGAAGCTGAAGCCGCTGCTGCCGTT
>JBGSIZ010000098.1:0-9056 GCA_041742255.1 Marivivens sp.
CACAGTGCCCTGGGCCGCGATCCGCGCCAGTTCGGCCTGCGCCCGGGTGGCGTCGTAATCATCGGCCCGCATGCCCGCCAGCCCGAGGATCACCGCCCGGTCGGTGGCGTGCCCGATCCCTGTGAACGCCAGACTGCCGTGCAAGGACGCCTTTAACCCGCTGACCGTGAATGGTAATTTCCGCAAGTGATCCAGAAACATTGCCCCCGCCACCATCGGCCCGATGGTGTGGGACGACGAGGGGCCAACCCCCACCTTGAACATATCAAAGACCGACAGGAACATGGGGGTTGGACCCTTTGAGTGGTTGGAACTGAATTGTTGGGCTGTGCCGCAGGTCGGTCGTCTTAGATCCAGCCTAGCTCACCCTGTGCCATGCGACAGCCGGAAAGCGACCGTTGCAGACCGAAAGCGGCGGTCACGGCACGGGGGAACGGCCCCTTGGATAACCCGTCGGTATTCCGACGGTATCGCGTCGGTGTCATTTTTCCGGATTTTGTCCCGCCAAAGCGGCCCGACTGTCCATAAATCGCCCCGTCGCCCCCTCGCCCCCGGCGCGGGATTTGCCTATGATACCCCATGACTGCACAGGAGCGCCCCATGACCGCCGACCTATCCCCCATCGACAAGGCCAAGTTTGTGGCCGCCAAACGCGCCACCAAATTCGTGGAAAGCGGGATGCGCGTGGGGTTGGGCACCGGGTCCACCGCGGCCTGGCTGGTGCAATGTCTGGGCGAGATGGTCCGCAACGACGGCCTGCGCATTCAGGGTGTGCCCACATCGAGCCGCACTGCCCAACTCGCCCGTGAGGTCGGGATCGAGGTGATTTCGCTGGACGAGGCCCGGTGGCTGGACCTGACGATTGACGGCGCGGACGAATACGATGGCAATCTGAACCTGATCAAAGGCGGCGGCGGCGCGTTGTTGCAGGAAAAGATCGTGGCCACCGCCAGCGACCAGATGATCGTGATCGCCGATATCAGCAAGAAGGTCGAAAGTCTGGGCGCGTTCCCGTTGCCTGTGGAGGTGATCCCGTTCGGTTGGCAAACCACCAAGACGTTGATCGAAGAGATTCTGATCGGGATGGATGTTCTGGGCCGCACCACCACCCTGCGGATGAACGGCGACCGCCCCTATATCACCGACGAGGGCAACCATATCATCGACCTGCACCTGAACCGGATCGGTAATCCCCGGCAGGTGTCGTTGGTTTTGAACCAGATCCCGGGCGTGGTCGAAAACGGGTTGTTCATCGACATTTGTGATGCAGTCATCATCGGCTATGGCGATGGCCGCGTCGAGGTTCACGATATCAACGAAGGCACTGTTGAAAAGGACCGGTTCGATTTTCTGGAAACGGACAACATTTTCGGCGATGTCGCCGATTGACGGGGATTGTCTGGCGTCCGGGGCCGGTCGTCCGTTGTGATCGGTACCCCGCGACGCTAGGGTGCCGCACAATGCCCGTTCCTGACCCCGAGTTTGACCAAATCAAAGGATGCCGCCATGACATTCGACTATGATCTTTTCGTGATCGGCGGCGGGTCTGGCGGGGTGCGTGCCGCCCGTGTTGCGGCTGCCACCGGGGCCAAGGTGGCCTTGGCCGAGGAAAGCCGGATGGGCGGCACCTGTGTCATTCGCGGTTGTGTTCCCAAAAAGCTGATGGTGTTTGCGTCGTCGTTCCGCGACATGCCCGCCGAGGCCCGCGCCTATGGCTGGGATTTTACCGGCGGCACGTTTGATTGGCCTGCCTTTCGCGGACATCTGCATGCCGAACTGGACCGGCTGGAGTCTGTGTATCGGTCGTTGCTGAAATCCTCCGGGGTGACGGTGTTTGACACCCGCGCCGCCCTTGCCGACCCCCACACCGTCACCATGACCAATGGCGAAACCCGCACCGCCCGCCATATTCTGATCGCCACCGGCGGCTGGCCTGCCATGCCCGACCGTCCCAACGCCCATCTGGCCATCACGTCCAACGAGATTTTCGATCTGGATGCCTTGCCCCGGTCCATCCTGATCGTGGGCGGCGGGTTCATTGCCTGTGAGTTCGCCTGTATCCTGCATGGGTTGGGTGTGCAGGTGACCCAGTACTACCGTGGTGCCCAGATTTTGCGCGGGTTTGACGACGAGGCCCGTGGTCTGGTGTCCGAGGCCATGAAAGAGCGCGGCATCGACCTGCATCTGGGCACCGATATTGTTGAGATGGCCCCTGCCAGCGCCGAGCATCTGGCCCCCGACAGCACGATGGGTGTGCCTGTTGGTCTGCCCGTTGACCTGCCTGTCGCCGATGCCGATGATGCGCGCGGTCCGATCTGGGTCAAGGCCACCAACGGCACCGAAAAGGTGTTTGATGCCGTCATGTTCGCCACGGGCCGCACCCCCAACACCGCCAATCTGGGGCTGGAGGCCGCAGGCGTGCAGATTGGCCGCAAGGGCGAGATCATCGTCGATGCCTATTCCCAGACCGCCGTGCCGTCCGTCTATGCCGTGGGCGATGTCACGTCCCGCGTGAACCTGACCCCCGTCGCCATCCGCGAAGGCATGGCGTTTGTCGAAACCGTGTTCAAAGGCAACCCCACCCCGGTGGATCATGACCTGATCCCGTCCGCCGTGTTCACCCAACCCGAATTGGGCACCGTTGGCCTGACCGAGGAAGCCGCCCGCGAGATCGAACCGATTGAGGTCTACTGCACGTCCTTTCGCCCGATGCGCACCGCCTTTGCCGGAAGCCCGGACCGGGTGTTGATGAAACTGATCGTGAGCGTGGCCAGCCGCAAGGTTCTGGGTTGTCATATTGTCGCGCCCGAAGCGGGCGAAATGATCCAGTTGGCCGCCATCGCCATCAAGATGGGCGCCACAAAGGAAGACTTTGACCGCACCGTCGCCGTCCATCCGACCATGTCCGAGGAGTTGGTCACGATGAAAACACCCACCCGCACGGTCGGTTGACCCGGTCGTTCCGCATTCGCGGGTTGAATTTCCGACTATAACACACAAGTTTGGTCAAACAGGTAAAACAGGCGGTTCAGACAGCCGCCCGAGTGAAGGAAAAGACAGACCATGGCAGGCAATGCGGGAGGCCCCTGGGGGGGTGGCGGCAACAAGGGCAACACCGGAAACGGTGGGAATGGCGGCAACGGCAACGGCGGCGACGATGATCGCAATCGTCCCGTGAACGGCGGCCGACGCCCCGGTGGTGATGGCCCCCAGATCCCCGAAATTGACGAGCTGATGAACCGCGGCCGCGAGCAACTGCGCGTGTTGATGGGCGGCGGCAAGGGCCCCCGTCCAACCGGTGGTGGCACCGGTGGCGGTGGGTTTGGCAACGGTGGCCCGATGTTGACCCGGGGCACCGTGGGTCTGGGCGCGCTGGCCGCCGTGGTTTTGTGGGGCATGGCGTCGTTTTACACGGTCCGCCCGGAAGAACAGTCGGTTGAACTGTTTCTGGGGTCGTATCTGCAAACCGCCGGTCCCGGTCTGAACTTTGCCCCTTGGCCGCTGGTCCGCGCCGAGGTGTTGCCCGTCACCACCGAACGCACGATCGAAATCGGCACCAGCCGCGCGGGCGAAGATGCTGGCCTGATGCTGACCGGGGACGAAAACATCGTGGACATTGATTTTCAGGTCGTGTGGAACATCCGTGATCCGCGCACGTTCCTGTTCAATCTGGCCGATCCGAATGCCACGATTGATGCCGTGTCCGAATCTGTGATGCGCGAAATCATCGCCCAGTCCCAACTGGCCCCGATTTTGAACCGCGACCGGGGCGTCATTGCCGCCCGTCTGGCCGAGGATATTCAATCCACCCTCGACAGCTATGACAGCGGTGTGAACATCGTCCGCGTCAACTTTGACAAGGCCGACCCGCCCGAACCCGTCATCGCATCCTTCCGCCGTGTGCAGGATGCCGAGGCCGAGCGTGACCGGTTGCAGAACGTCGCCGACGCCTATGCCAACCGCGTTCTGGCCGAGGCCCGCGGTGAAGCCGCACAGGTTCTGGAACAGGCCGAAGGGTATCGCGCCCAAGTCGTCAACGAGGCCCAGGGTGAGGCCAGTCGTTTTTCCGCCGTGTTGGCCGAATACACCAAAGCCCCGGAAGTGACCCGCAAGCGCATCTATCTGGAAACCATGGAAGGCATTCTGGGCGGCGTGGATATCATCCTTCTGGACGAAAGCGCCGGGGGATCCCAAGGCGTCGTGCCGTTCCTGCCCTTGAACGAAATTCGCCGCCCGCCTGCGGCTGCCGCCACTGACGGAGCATCCAACTGATGAAACGCACCGCTCTTATCCTGCCCGTTCTGGCCGTTGTGGCCGCGTCCGTCCTTTCGTCCCTGTATATCGTGGATGAACGCGAAAAGGTGTTGGTCCTGCAATTCGGCCAGATCGTCGCCGTCAAGGAAGAACCCGGTCTGGGGTTCAAGATCCCGTTGATCCAAGAGGTCGTCCGCTATGACGACCGTATCCTGAGCCGCGACATGACATCGCTGGAAATCACCCCTGCCGATGATCGCCGTCTGGTCGTGGATGCCTTTGCCCGGTATCGCATCACCGATGTCGAGCAGTTCCGGCAGGCCGTGGGTGGCGGCGGTCAGGAGTTCGCTGCGTCCCGTCTGGACAGCATCCTGCGCGCCAATACCCGCGAAGTGTTGGGGTCCGTCACATCCGGCGACATTCTGTCCACCGACCGCGCCGCCCTGATGTTGCGCATCCGGAACGCCGCCATCGACGAGGCTGCCGCATTGGGTCTGCAAATCATCGACGTCCGGTTGAAGCGCACCGACCTGCCCGTCGAAAACCTGAACGCTACCTATGAACGGATGAAGGCCGAGCGTGAACGCGAAGCCGCCGACGAGATTGCCCGAGGCAACGAGGCCGCCCAGCGGACCCGCGCCACCGCCGACCGGACCGTGGTCGAATTGGTGTCCGACGCCAACCGTCAATCCGAGATTGCCCGTGGTGAAGCCGATGCCACCCGCAACGGCATCTATGCCGAGGCGTTCGGCGCGGACCCTGAATTCTTTGAATTCTACCGCTCCATGACCGCCTATCAGCGCGCCTTGCAATCGGGGAATACGTCCATGGTGATGTCGCCCAACAGCGATTTCTTCAACTATCTGCGGTCCGATCAGGGCACGGCGGCTGTCGGCAACTAAGCCGCCCGCCCGACCCAAGGATCGCAAGGAACCGGGGGCTGGTCGCACGACTGGCCCCTGTTTTACAAATGGCACAGGGCAGGATGGTGTTTGCGCCCCGCGCGTCCCAAGATCACACGCTGGTGACAATGCGCGACAGGACTTTGTGTTGCGCCCGGTCCGCCCTACATAGAGATTATCATGACACGGAGGCCCTGATCGGCCTGCCGCGGCAGACATAGAGGAGAATGTCAGAGTGACCATGTCGCCCGCCCCCCGGACCCGCCCCGTTCCAAAAACCGTCGCCCGCGTCATTGCGGCGCCCGCCCCGGACACTGCCCGCAAGTCGATGATCGCCCTCGTGGCCGCGCTGGCCCTTGGCACCGCATTTGCAGTGGCGCAGGCGATGCCCGCCTTTGCCCAGGATCGCCCCGCATCCTTTGCCGATCTGGCCGAAACCATCAGCCCGTCCGTTGTGAACATCACCACCACAACCACCGTGGCCGCCAACACTGGCCCCCAAGGCATTGTCCCCGAAGGATCCCCGTTCGAGGATTTCTTTCGCGACTTTCAGGATCGCAACGGCGGCCCCCGCGAATCGTCCGCACTTGGGTCCGGGTTCGTGATTTCCGCAGATGGCTATATCGTCACCAACAATCACGTCATTGAGGGCGCCGACGAGATCGAGATCGAGTTCTTTTCCGGTGCCACGATGCCTGCCACCCTTGTGGGCACCGACCCCAACACCGACATTGCATTATTGAAGGTGGACGCCACGAACATGCCGTTCGTCACGTTTGGTGACAGCGACAGCATCCGCGTGGGCGACTGGGTGATGGCCATGGGCAACCCGCTGGGCCAAGGGTTTTCGGTGTCTGCCGGCATCGTGTCCGCCCGCAACCGCGAATTGTCCGGCACGTTTGACGATTTCATCCAGACCGATGCCGCCATCAACCGTGGCAATTCGGGCGGCCCGTTGTTCAACATGGATGGCCAAGTGGTCGGTGTGAACACCGCCATTCTGTCCCCCAATGGCGGGTCCATCGGGATCGGGTTTTCCATGGCGTCCAACGTGGTGTCGTCCGTTGTGGACCAGTTGCAGGAATTTGGCGAAACCCGCCGTGGTTGGCTCGGCGTCCGTATTCAGGACATCACCCCCGATATGGTCGATGCCATTGTCGGGTTGGAGAGCACTGCCGGTGCCTTGGTCACCGATGTTCCCGAAGGCCCCGCCCTTGATGCCGGTATTCTGGCTGGCGATGTGATCGTCCGGTTTGATGGCACCGACGTCGCCGACACCCGCGAACTGGTCCGCATGGTCGGTAATGCCCCGGTGGGCAAGGCCGTGCCGCTGGATGTGCTGCGCGATGGTGCCGAGGTCGCGTTGACCGTCACCCTTGGTCGCCGTGAAACCGCCGAAGCCGCCATGCCCGCCGCCGCAACCGAAGAGGCCACCCCCGAAGAAGCCAGCGTTCTGGGCCTGACCCTGTCCGAGATCACCCCCGACCTGACCGAGCAGTTCGGTCTGACGCAGGATACCGGGCTGGTCATCATCGCCATTGACCCCGAAAGCGACGCCGCCGCCAAGGGGTTAGTGGCCGGTGATCTGATCACCGAGGCAGGCCAACAGGCGGTGTCGTCCGTTGCCGATCTGGAGGCCCGGATCGTCGAAACCACCGATGCTGGCCGCAAGTCCCTGCTGTTGCTGGTTCGCCGGGGGGGCGACCCCCGGTTTGTCGCGCTGAACATCGTAAACTGATCCCGGTTCCCAAGGATCACGCAAAAGGGCGCCCGGTGTGGCGCCCTTTTTTCATGGACCAAGCCCGGTCAGAGGGCGTTGAGAGCCTCGGGCGTCAGTTCCACAAGGCCCAGCGCCCGCGCGGTCTGGATGTCCAACAGGGGGCTGTCGTGCCCCGACAGCCGTTGGAACGACTGGATCCCCGCGATGGTCCACGCGTCCATGGTCCCGTTCACCGGCCCCCGGTGATACCCCCGCGCCTTGAGCGCGCGTTGCAGGGATTTGACGAATTCGGGTGTGAGCGCCTCGGGGCAGAGCGTTTCGAACAGCACCTCGCGCCGTTCGCGCACGATTTCCTGCCGGGTGACGGTCCGAAACGCGGCAGGGCTTGTGACCGTGCCGTCCGATGTGACCATGGCCGGTTGCACCAGCACCTGTTCCGTCACGGTTTCGATAACGGCGGGCGTCACGTCCCGCCCATAGCAGGCCCCGTCCGAGTCGCGTTCAATCTGGGGTGCGCCCACAAACGCCGGGGGCAGCAATGGCACGCCGCCGGGGGCAGGCACGCAGGCCGACACGGCCCACAGCCCAAGCATCATCGCGCCCCCGCGCAGGGACGTTGAAGTGTTCCGCCAGCCAAAAGAATGCATGCCTGCCACGGGTGCCTGTCGCGTTGTCACATCGGGTCTGTATGCCCATTGCCCCGACCCATACCCCAAAACCGCCCCCGCGCCCACGTTTTCCCGCAGCCCGCGCGAAAACTCACCAACTGTTGCATTCTTTTGCGGCCCGGTGCGGTGACTTTCGGCTGGAACGCCTTGCCCCGCCCCGATAGAAATGCCGGGACATTGCATCAAGGGGCAGGGCACGATGGCGCGGATCACCTATATCGAACACGGCGGCACGGAACATGTGGTCGAGGTCAAGACGGGCCTGACCGTCATGGAAGGTGCCCGCGACAACGGCATTCCGGGGATCGAGGCCGATTGCGGCGGTGCCTGCGCCTGTTCCACATGCCACGTTTATGTGGCCGAGGATTGGGTGGCCAAGCTGCCCGCCAAGGACGCGATGGAAGAAGACTTGCTCGATTTCGCCTACAAGCCCGACCCGGTCCGGTCACGTCTGACTTGCCAGATCAAGGTCAGTGATGCGCTGGACGGGTTGCGCGTGCAGATGCCAGAAAAGCAGATCTGACGTGCGCCGGGCTATGTTCGCGTTGGGGCCCCTTTTGGCCCTATGGCCGGGCATTTCCGGGGCCGAGATCACATCCGCCACCTATGCCGAGCCGACCGACGTTTACGGGCATGGCGCACTGGCAGGGGGCGAATATGCCGGGATGACGGTGCGGATTGCCCCGAACCGTGAGATTGGCGTGGGCACGTTTCAGACTGTGTATGAGGACACCGCCCCACGGCTGGCCGATCTGGATGGCGACGGTTTGCCCGAAGTGGTCACCGTTGTGAGCTATTTCGACCGGGGTGCCGCGATCCGGGTTTTTGCCGAGGTGCCCGCGCCGGAAAATCCGGCAGGCACGACCGTCGCCGTGGTTGCCGAAACCGCCCCCATAGGACAGCGCCACCGCTGGTTGGCGATTGCGGGTATCGCCGATTTTGACGGCGATGGGCACACCGACATTGCCTATGTCGATCGTCCGCATCTGAACAAGGTGTTGCGCGTGGTCACCGTGCGCCGGGAGGGTGCCAACTGGACCCTGACCGAGACCGCGAGCGCGCCGGGCCTGACCAATCATCGCTTGGGCTCTGCTGTGATCGAGGGCGGTGTGCGCGACTGTGGCACGCCCGAGATCATCACCGCCAATGCCGATTGGAGCCGGATTATCGCCAGCCGCGTGGTGTCGGGTGCCATCGTGTCCGAGGATATCGGGGCCTATGCCGGACCGGACAGCCTGCGGGCCGCGCTGACCTGTCGTTGATCACAGCGCCGCCGACAAAAGGCACAGAACCGCGATATCGCACATCTGCTGGCTGGCCCCCAGTATGTCCCCTGTCTGCCCCCCGATCTTGGCCCGCGCCACGGCCATGACGCCCAGCGTGGTCAGGGTGCCGACCACGGCCAGCCCCACGATCATGGATGGTATCAGGATCACGACCCCGGCCCCTGCCACCCCTGTGGCAAAGAACGCCACCGCGCGGCTGGGTCGCCCGACCCCGTGCGCCAGCCCC
>JBGSIZ010000099.1:0-6937 GCA_041742255.1 Marivivens sp.
GCACGCTGGCCACCCCTGCGGCGCTCACCGCCGATCTGGACGCCACAGCACTCCGGGGCTGGTCGTTTGACCGCGAAGAACGGTTTCTGGGCATGTCGTGCATCGGCGCGGCCATCCGGGACGCGCGGGGCGATGTAGTGGGGGGCGTGTCGATCTCGGGGCCGTCCACCCGGTTTGGCGACGGACGGATCGACGGGTTCGGCACACAGGTCGCACTTGCGGCGCGGGACATCGCGCGGGGCCTTGGCTGGGCGGGTTAACCGATCAGGGCGGCCAGCCGGTCAATCGCCATCAGATACCCTTGGGTGCCACATCCGGCAATCACACCATCGGCGCGCATCGACACATAGGAATGGTGCCGGAACGCTTCGCGCTTGTGAACGTTGGAAATATGCACCTCGATCACCGGACCGTCATAGGCGTTCAACGCATCCAGAATGGCCACAGAAGTGTGAGTATAAGCGGCGGGATTGATGACAATTCCGGCGGCGTTGCCCCGTGCCTCGTGGATCCAGTCCACCAACTGACCCTCGTGGTTGGATTGGGCAAACCGCAGGTCATATCCGGCGGCAGCGGCCCATCCGGTGCAGGCGGCCTCGACATCGGCCAGCGTTTCATGGCCATACACCTCGGGCTGGCGCTGGCCCAACAGGTTCAGGTTCGGACCGTTCAGAACATAGATCACTTTGGGCATGGGCATCGTCCGGATTGCGTTCGGTCCGTCCTAGCACGGATCGCCCCGCCCCGCTACCATCCCCGCTACCGTCCCCGCTAAGGTAACCGGCACAAGGGCGCGCGCGGCCAGCGCCGGGGGCACCGGGCGGTCAGTGAACATGGCAGCGAATGCGGTCAGGGTTGCCACACGGGCCGGGGCGGTGCGGCTGAATTTGGCATGATCCGCTACCAGCCACGCCGCCCGGGCCGTGTCCAGCGCGGCGCGGCTTACCTCGACCTCGGCCAGATCGAAATCCAGAACATCCCCCGCAGCGTCCAGCGCGGAACACCCGATCACCGCCAGATCAACCTTGAACTGGCGCAATCCCTGCACCGCGACCGGCCCCACCAACCCGCCGTCCGACTGGCGGAGCGCGCCGCCGGTCACAACCACCTCGCACCCCGGATGGGTCGCCAGAATACGGGCAACCGTCATATTGTTGGTGACGACCAGCAAGCCGGAATGACCGGACAATGCGGCCGCCACGGCCTCGGTCGTCGTCCCGATGCCAAGGAAAACCGACGCGCCGTCGGGGATTTCGGCGGCACAGGCGCGCGCGATGGCGGCCTTTGCCCCGGCATTCAACGCGCGACGCTCGTCATAGGCGATATTGGCGGTGCCCGATGGAAGAACCGCGCCGCCATGCACCCGCTCCACCCGCCCGGCTTCGGCCAGATCGGTCAAATCGCGGCGGATCGTCTGCACCGTAAAGCCAAACCGCAGGGCAAGGTCATCAACCCCCACGCGGCCCTCGTGGCGGATAAGGTCAAGGATCTGGGTCTGGCGTGGGTTCATCTTCTGGGTCCGTTTTCGGGAAATCTGTCCGCTCGCGCACTGGAACGCAACGAAAATCCACCAAAACGAACATAATCGAACATAATTCTTTTTCGTTTATCATTCGTTTGCTAAATCAAGCGCAACCGCAGAATCGAGGCCCCCATGTCCCCCACCCCCTACGACATCTTCATCATCGGTGGCGGCATCAACGGCTGCGGCATTGCGCGGGACGCGGCGGGGCGCGGGCTGTCGGTCGGGCTGGCCGAAATGAACGACCTCGCCTCCGCAACGTCTTCGGCCTCGACCAAACTGTTCCACGGCGGCCTGCGGTATCTCGAATATTTCGAGATCAACCTCGTGCGCCACGCGCTGGCAGAACGCGAAACGCTGCTGCGGGCGATGCCCCATATTTCATGGCCCATGCGGTTTGTGCTGCCCTACCACCCCGACATGCGGTTTGAAGGGACCACGCCGACCTCGCGTATTCTCAACACGGTCATGCCATGGATGAAGGGGCGCAGGCCCGCGTGGCTGATCCGGTTCGGGCTGTTCTTGTATGACAACCTTGGTGGACGCAAAATCCTGCCAGGCACCAAAACGCTGTCCCTGCCCGGCACCGCAGAAGGGGCACCCATCGACGCCAAATTCGAAAAGGCGTTCGAATATTCCGACTGCTGGATCGAGGATTCGCGGCTTGTCATCCTCAACGCGCGGGACGCTCAAGCGCACGGGGCGACCATCCTGCCGCGCACGCGGGTCACGTCCGCGCACCGGGACGGCGACCTTTGGGTGATCGAAACCATCGGGGAAAACGGGGCGCAGACCCACCACGCGCGGGCCTTGGTCAATGCGGCGGGGCCATGGGTGGGGGACGTGATCCAGAACGCCGTCCGGATCAACTCGACCGAAGGGGTGCGGTTGGTGCGCGGGTCACACATCGTCACCAAACGGCTTTATGACCACGACAAATGCTATTTCTTTCAAGGGACTGACGGGCGGATCATCTTTGCAATCCCCTATGAAACCGACTTTACCCTGATTGGCACCACGGATGCGGACCACAGCGATCCGGGCGTAAAACCGGTCTGCACGGACGCCGAACAGGACTACCTCATCGGCTTTGCCAACCAGTATTTCAAACGCGACATCACCCGCGCCGATGTGGTCTGGACCTATTCCGGGGTGCGGCCCCTGTATGACGACGGGGCAAAATCGGCGACAGCGGCGACGCGGGATTATGTGCTCAAGGTAGACAGTGCGGGCGCACCCCTCCTCAACGTGTTCGGGGGCAAGATCACGACCTACCGCAAACTGGCCGAGGATGCGCTGGATAAACTGGCCCCCTTCTTTGCCGGCCTCAAACCCCGTTGGACGGCGGGGGTGGCGCTGCCGGGCGGTGATTTTCCGGTGGACGGGGTCGCGGACCTGATTGAACGGCTCGCGGCGGACTACCCGTTCCTCACGCCGGTCTGGGCCAAACGGCTGGTGCGGGCGTATGGCACGGAATGTTGGTCCGTGCTGGGCCCTGCCAAAACGGCGGCGGACCTTGGGCTGGATTTCGGGGCAACCCTGACCGAACAGGAAACCCGCTGGCTCATGACCCGCGAATTCGCGGCCACCGCCGAAGATGTGGTGTGGCGGCGCAACCGCCTTGGCCTGCGGATGACCGCCGGCCAGATCGCGGCGCTGGACACATGGATGCGCGCCGCCTGACACGTTGACAAACCGCGCGGCGCGATCCCTTTTGGCACCACACCCAAAAGGAACCACCATGGCCACCCACGACGCCGACGACGACCCGCGCAACGATGCCCTTCTGATCTACGTCAACGGCGATCTGCTGCCCAAGGCCGACGCCAAGGTGTCGGTCTACGACAGCGGCTTCATGCTCGGCGACGGCATGTGGGAAGGCATGCGGCTTTATAACAGGGTCTGGGCGTTTTTCGACGACCACATGGACCGTTTTTTCGAGGCTTGCAAAGCGGTCTCGCTCGACCCCGGCATGGACCGGGACGGATTCCATGCGGCACTGATGCGGACGGCGGCGGCCAATGGCATGACTACAGATGTGCATTGCCGTCTGATGGTGACGCGCGGGGTCAAGGTCAAACCGTTCCAGCACCCCAAATTCTCGCAAACCGGGCCGACCACGGTCATCATCCTTGAACATTCGCGGCCCGTGGACCGGCTGCAATCGGCGGGTATCCGGTTGGCGACGGTGCCACAGGTGCGCGGCCTGCCGATGTCGCAGGACGCCAAATACAACAGCCATTCCAAACTGAACTGCGTGATCGCCTGTTTGCAGGCCGAACAGGCGGGCGCCGACGAAGGGCTGATGCTCGACCCGCATGGATTTGTGAACACGACCAACGCCTGCAACGTGTTCATCGTGCGCAAGGGGCAGGTCTGGACCTCCACAGGCGACTACTGCATGAACGGGGTCACGCGGGCCAAGGTGATCGACCTGTGCCGCGCGGACGGCATCCCGGTGTTTGAACGGAACTTCTCGCTTGTCGATGCTTACGGCGCGGACGAGGCATTTCTGACCGGCACCTTTGGCGCGCAAACGCCCGTGGCCTCGATTGACGGCAAACCGATCGGCGATCCGGCGCATCGCCCCGTCACCGCCCGGATTCAGTCGCTTTATAAATCGCTCATCGCGCGCGAAACGGCTACACCCCGGCGTTGAAACTGTCCGCCCGGGCAAGCTTCCACGGGATCCGGTAGCGGCGATCCTCGGTCCCTGCAATCAACGCGCCCGCAGCCAACGGCGGATAGATATTGGTGAATGTGGTCACCTCTGCCGCCGAAACGCGCTTGTGGAAATGGTGAGGCATGAATCCGCGCGGATGGTCCAACCCGGCGGCGGCCACCACTTCAGCCAGCGCGTGACGGGTGGCCTTTTGCCAATTGGTCACGCGGGCGGCCTTGTCAGGCACCACGATGGCGCGCTGGCGGCCGGGGTCTTGCGTGGCCACACCCGTGGGACAGGTATCGGTATGACAGGTCTGGGACTGGATACACCCGGTGGCAAACATGAACGCGCGGGCGGCATTCACCCAATCCGCGCCCAGCGCCATGGTGCGAGCAATGTCAAACGCAGAAATGATCATGCCCGACGCCCCCAACCGCACCTGATCGCGCAACCCCGCCCCGATCAAGGCATTATGAACAAACGTCAATCCTTCGCGGAGCGGCATGCCGATATGGTCGGTGAATTCGGCAGGGGCGGCACCGGTGCCGCCTTCCTTGCCATCGACCACAATGAAATCCGGGGTCGTGCCGGTGTCCAGCATGGCCTTGATAATGGCCAGAAATTCATGGGCATGCCCGATGCACATCTTGAACCCGACAGGCTTGCCGCCGGACAATTCGCGCAATTGCCGGACAAAGGCCAGCAATTCGAGGGGCGTGGAAAACGCCGGATGGGCGGCAGGGGATACACAATCGCGGTCCATCGGGATGCCACGAATGGCGGCGATTTCGGCGGTAATCTTGGCCTTGGGCAACACGCCGCCATGGCCGGGCTTGGCGCCTTGGCTCAGCTTGATCTCGATCATCTTGACCTGATCGGCGGCGGCGGCATTGGCAAACGCCTCGGGGGAAAATGCGCCATCGGGGGTGCGGCAGCCGAAATACCCGGACCCAATCTCCCAGATGAGGTCGCCACCATGGGTCTGGTGATAGGGGGAAATGCCCCCCTCGCCGGTGTCTTGGGCAAACCCGCCATCCTTGGCACCCTTGTTCATCGCCAGAATGGCATTGGCGGACAACGATCCGAAACTCATCGCCGAAATGTTCAGAACCGACAGGCTGTAAGGCTTGGTGCACTCGGGGCCACCCACCAGAACGCGAAAATCATCATCGGCCACGGGACGGGGGGCCAAAGAATGGGAAATCCATTCATATTGCGGGGCATAAACGTCGTATTCGGTGCCAAACGGCCGCTTGTCCAGATCGCCCTTGGCGCGTTGATACACCAGTGACCGACGATCCCGGGCAAACGGGCGGCCATCCTTTTCCCCTTCAAAGAAATACTGGCGGATCTTCGGGCGCAAATCCTCCAGCAGGAACCGGGCGTGGCCCACAACGGGATAGTTGCGCAAAATGGCATGGCGGGTCTGGCCCACATCGCGCAGGCCCAACACCACACAAAATACGGCCAGCAGGGTCAGGACCGTCAACACAACAGGCACGCCCGGCCACACAAACATCAGCGCAATCAGCACCGGAATGGCCACCAACGGCACCGTGATGCCCCACATCCGCACCAGCAACAAATCGCTTAACTTCATGAAAGAATCCCCCTGCACCGGCAGCATCGCCCGAAATTGTAAAAATTTCGAGCATATTGGTTGCATTCGCGCGGATGGGCAGACAGCAACGCGAGCGGGGTCGCCGCAAGGTCCAGTATCGAGGAGTATTCACTCGGTGCGGGCCGACCTCAGATCAAACTGCGCTATAAACCCGCCATCGACGCCGGACGCCAACATCTTCCGGACTGCGGTCAATGACATGCGCCCACTGTCTACGCCGCGCTTTTCCATCGCTGCGGGGTCACATTGACGATGTTGTCCCCGACACTGACCATCACATCGCCATCCTGAATATTGACCTGCACCTTCATTGCGCGGCTCGCGAGTTTCGCCAGCGCGCCCGTGTCTGTCTCGGAAAAATTGACCACCTCAAGATTGTCGAACCGGGTGGTGCTGTTCTTGATCTTGTCCCACCAGACTTCGGCGGTCCGGCCGCCGTAGGGATAGACCATGACCCTGCCCGCCTTGCTGCACGATTGCCGGATCACCTTGTCACTGGGCAGGCCAAGGGCCACCCAAACATCCAACTCACCACTCAGGCTTTTCTGCCAGATGTCCGGCTCGTCATCGGTCGACAACCCCTTGGTCATCTCCAGATGCTCGTGGGCATTCAGGGCAAAGGCAACAATCCGCACCATCAACCGCTCCTCCGTCTCGGACGGATGCTTGGCCACGGTCAGTTTATGCGTCTCGTAATAATGACGGTCCATGTCCGACACAGACAGCTCAACTTTGTAAATCGTCGCATTCTGTGCCATGATATGTCCTGTAATCCGAAAGATTGGGCTGTTTACCGGGTCTGCCAGACTTGTGAAAGACGATAAACGGTGGTCGGGCAAGCCTGCCATGACACCGAGGGGAGACGGACCACCATAGCCGTCAGGCCTCGTAAACGCTCCAGCCTGCGGTCGCGGCCTCGGCGACGGCCAACAAACTGGCGCGGTTGGCACCATCGCGCGCCAGAACCGACATACCTTGGGTCAAGACCAGGGCGAGGTCGGCAAGCATCTCGGGGCGGGTATCGGACCGCAGCATGCCCTTGGCCATATCCACCTCGATCCGGCGGACGATGATGTCGCGCACGGCCCGCCGTTCTGCGGCCACGGCCTGACGCACCTCGATGGCGTCG
>JBGSIZ010000100.1:0-5431 GCA_041742255.1 Marivivens sp.
GCAGGATCGCCGCGCAGCCGGGCCATCCGACGTTGCACGGCCACGGTTTCGGGATCGTCCACGGGGCCTTGGTCGATCGCCAGATCGGGTTGGCTGTCAAAGGTTTCGGCGGTGTTGACGGTGCGCCGCGCCTGTTCGCGGTCCGCTTCTTCGCGCAGGATCGCGGCGATGTTGGGGTCGAGCCCGAAGCGATCCCGGTTGGGCGCAGGCGGCGGGGTGTCGTCCTGTTCATCCGGTTGATCGGCGTCTTCGTCCGGGTCATCGTGGATGGTGGCCATGGCCGGCATGGCAACCCTGCCCGGAACGACCGTCTGGTCGGGTTCAGGTTCAGGGGCAGGTTGTGGGTCCGGTTGCGCCTGTGGTTCTTCCGCCTCGGTTGGCCACGCGGGTTCGGCTGTGGGTTCGGTGACCGGTGGGATCACGGGCACGGCGGCGTCGTTGTTTTCGTCGGCCACGGATTGGCCGGGCTGTTCAAACCATGTGTTGCCGCAGTTCGAACACTGGACATCGCGACCCGCTGCCGGGATCACGTCATCGGGAACTTCGTACTGTGCCCCGCAATTCGGGCAGATCAGCCGCATCTTTTGTTCCTTCTACTGCCCAAGGCCTGCCACATCTTGTTATCGTTTTGTGTTTTCTAGCAAGAGATCGCCGATTTCGCAAAGCAATTGCCGCAGTGATCGGACCGTGGGCAATTGAAACCCGCCGTTGTTTTAGGCAGAACACCCCCAGAGATCGAAAGGACCGCAGGTGATCGAACTAGAACAGGTGGCCTATTCCTATGGCGGGGGGGAATTGTTTTCAGATGTGTCCCTGCGTCTGGCCCCCGGATCGTTCCATTTTCTGACCGGGCCATCGGGTGCCGGGAAAACCACCCTGTTGAAACTGTGCTACGGCGATCTGGTCGCCACCGCCGGACAGGTCCGGTTGTTTGGCGACGATGTGCGCGGCATGTCCCGCGACGCCATTGCCACCAACCGCCAGCGGATTGGTGTCGTGCATCAGGATTGCCAATTTCTGGATCATTTGCCGGTGGCCGAAAATGTCGCGCTGCCGTTGATCGTATCGGGCCGGTCGTCCGAGGCGGCGGGCAATCTGGAGGATTTGTTGGCGTGGGTCGGTCTGACGGCCCAAGCCGCCCAATTCCCCCCCGAATTGTCCGGCGGCGAACGCCAGCGTGCCGCCCTGGCCCGCGCGGTTATCATGTCCCCCGAGGCCATCATTGCCGACGAGCCGACCGGCAATATTGACTGGGAGATGTCCCAGCGGTTGCTGCGTTTGTTGGTCGAGTTGAACAGGATGGGAAAAACCGTGTTGGTCGCCACACATGACATGAACCTGATCCGCGCGGCCAAAGCGCAGGTGTCCGTGCGCGTTTTGCGGTTGAAGGGCCATAAATTGCAGGCCGCGGCGGTGGACCTGTGAAGATTGACCTGCCTCGCGCGCTGGCCTTGCTGGCCGGTGATCCGCAAGCCGACCGGGCCGTGCCGCCCACCGGGTTTACCGCCCGGTTGACCCTGTTCACATCAGCCGCGATGGCGTTTCTGGCGGTGTTCGCGCTGGCGTTGTCGTTGGCCACGGGCCGATTGGCGGACCGGTGGGCTGCCGAACTCGCCCAGACATCGACCTTGCGCATTTCCGCCCCCGAGGACCAGATGGCTGCCCAGACCGCCGCCGCGGTTCGCGTGTTGCAGACCACACCGGGGATTGCCGAGGCCCGCCCGCTGACCGCTGATGAACAGCGCGCGTTGCTGGCCCCGTGGTTTGGCCCGGATTTGCCGGTGGAAACCCTGCCCATCCCGCAGTTGATTGAAATCATTGAGGATAGCGACGGTTTTGACGCCGCCGGTTTGCGCGCAAGACTGCAGGCCGAGGTGCCGGGTGCCATTCTGGACGACCATACCCGGTGGCGGGAGCCCTTGGTCGCCGCTGCGGGCCGTTTGCGGTTGCTGGGCTTTGTCGCGATTGTTCTGATCGCCGGGTCCACCGCCGCGATGATCACCATGGCCGCCCAAGCCGCCCTTGCCGCCAATTCCCAGGTGATCCGGGTGATGCGCCTTGTGGGGGCCCGCGACGGGTATATCGCGGGGGCGTTTGTGCGCAGGTTTACGCTGCGCGCGTTGTCGGGGGCGGCTTTGGGCACTGCTGCCGGGATGGCTGCTGTTTTGATGCTGCCGGGCACCGATGTGGCGGGCGGGTTTCTGACCGGCCTTGGGTTTCAGGGGTGGCATTGGGTTTTGCCCTTTGCGATCCCGCCGATGGCCGCCATTGTGGCCTTTGCCGCAACCCGCGCCGCCGCGTTGACCACATTGAGGAAGCAGACATGACATATGCCGTTCAGTGGGTCCGGTCATTCCTCTTTGTGGTCATCATCTATTTCATGATGCTGCCCTATGCGATTTTCTATCTGCCCTGGGCCATTGCCAGCCCCAAAGGTGCGATTGCCTGTTGCCATGGCTGGGCCCGGTTTGTGGTGTGGTTGGCCGGGTGGCTGGTCAATCTGCGTAGCGAAGTGCGCGGCACCCCCCCCACCATCGAATGCATGGTGGCCGCCAAGCATCAGTCGTTCATGGATGTCATCATGATCTATGGCGCTGTTCCCGCTGGGAAATTCATCATGAAGCGGGAATTGATGTGGGCCCCCATATTGGGTCAGTATGGGTTGCGGATTGGCTGTATTCCGATCCGCCGGGGCAAGCGGAGTGTGGCGATCAAGCAGATGCTGGCCGATGTGACCGCAGGCCGTGCGATGCCCGGACAGTTGATTATCTATCCCCAAGGCACCCGCATCGCGCCGGGCGTCACCGCCCCCTACAAGGTCGGCACGGGCGCGTTGTATCAGGAATTGGGCCAGCCGGTGTTTCCCGTGGCCTGCAATGTCGGGGTGTTCTGGCCGAAAAAGGGGATTTACCGGAAGCCCGGTTTGGCCGTGGTCGAGTTCCTGCCGCCCATCGCCCCCGGTCTTCCGATCCCGGAGTTCATGGCCCAGTTGGAAGGGATCGTGGAAACCAGGTCCAATGCGTTGATGGCTGAGGCCGGATTTGTCGTCGAAAAAGCCGTGTGATTTCCCGTCGGTTTTGCGTCGGTATCCCGTCGGTGTGGTTTTTGCTGATGTGAGGTGAAAAATGGCCAGTCTGACCGGGCGGTTGGCCGCGATGGTGGTGGGTGCCGGATTGGCCGCGGCAGTGATCTGGGCGTGGCGCAGCGGCCCGGACAACCCGGACGACGCGCTGTTGCTGGCGGTTCTGCAGGATGTCTGTATTCCTTATGCTCAGGCCGATCGTTTGCCTGATCCCGCGTTGGTGACCCCGATCCCGTTGTCCGATCTGATCGTCACGACCGGGGGGCCCGCGCGCGATGCTGTTGGTGCCGCCCGAATGGCCGATGGACGATTCGAGTTGGTGTGGGGGCAAACCATGGGGAACGCCGCGCCAAGCCGATATTGTATCGCCACGCCCCTGTCAGTTGCGCCCGCGCCGGTGGGATTTGCCGTGCGCCCCGACGGGTTTGTCGCGTGGGTGACTGCGGAGTTGGCGGGGCTTGGTTTGGTTGCCGACCGGGACGCCGTTGATGACGTTCTGGGCACCGTAAGCTGGACGCGCCCCGGAGATGGCCCACAAACCGGGCTGCGCATTTCCATGGTGGCACACCGTGGATTGGTCACATTTGTGTTGGTGGCCGATGATGGCGCGTGACGCGGACCCGTCTGCCGCCTGATCGCAGCGCCCCCAGATTACCGCGCGTTTTGCGGCAGGTCGTCGGTGAGGGTGTAGTAGTCGCCTTTTTCCGCGACGAAGATGTGCATGCCGAGCGTGGTGCCGGTGGCCCCGTCAAAGGCCCCCATCGCCACCCCGATCCAGTCCCGGAACACCGGGTCCCAGAACAGCGTGCTGCCGCAGGTGCCGCAGAATCCCCGACGGACCTTTTCCGAGGATTGAAACCACGTGACCGACCCCGTCACCGTCAGCGCCGATTTCGCGACGTCGCAGGACGCAAAATAGTGCCCCGACGATTTGCGGCAGGCCGTGCAGTGGCAGGCGTCGGGCACTGTCAGGTCGCCCGCGACCGTGAACCGCACCGCGCCGCACAGGCATGACCCGGCGTGCATTTCGGTCAGGCCGCCAGCCCCTTGGCCCCGAGACCAAGGAATTTCTTGCGCCGGTTGTCCCGGATGTCCCGCCCTTTTTGCCCGTCGATTTCCGCCAGCATCGCCTGAATGGCGGTGCCCACGGCGGCGATGGTGGATTTCGGGTCACGGTGCGCCCCGCCCATCGGTTCCTTGATGATCTGATCACAGACCCCGAGTTCCCGCAGGTTTTGCGCGGTGAGCCGCAATGCCTCGGCGGCCTCGCGCATTTTTTCCCGGTCTTTCCACAGGATCGACGCGCAGCCTTCGGGCGAGATGACTGAGTAGACCGAATGTTCCAGCATCGCCACCCGGTTGGCGGTGGCAAAGGCCACGGCCCCGCCGGACCCGCCTTCGCCGATGATGACCGACACGATCGGCACCTTGACCTGAAGGCATTTTTCGGTGGACCGCGCGATGGCTTCGGATTGACCCCGTTCTTCGGCCCCTTTGCCGGGATAGGCCCCGGGTGTGTCCACCAGCGTCACGATGGGCAGACCGAACCGGTCCGCAAGGTCCATCAGGCGGATCGCCTTGCGATACCCTTCGGGCCGCGCCATGCCGAAATTCCGTTCGATCCGGGATTTGGTGTCGTTGCCTTTTTCGTGCCCGATCACCATCACCGCCCGCCCGTCCAGACGCGCGATGCCGCCCATGACCGCGTGGTCATCGGCAAAGTTGCGGTCGCCGGCCAGTGGGGTGTATTCGTTGAACAACGCCTCGATGTAGTCGCGGCAATGGGGCCGGTCCGGGTGGCGCGCCACCTGACATTTGCGCCATGGCGTGAGGTCTGCGTAAAGCGCCACAAGCATATCGTGCGCCTTTTTGTCCAGCGCGAGCGCCTCTTTTTCCACGTCCATTTCGCTGTTGCCACGTGCCATGGCACGGAGTTCTTCGGCTTTGCCCTCGATCTCGGCGAGGGATTTTTCGAACTCTAGGTAGTTGGTCATGGCATTCTCCGGTGGCGTTGCCCCGATATAAGGCGGGCCGGGGGGCGTTTGCAACGATAGACCGGGTTCAGCGGTGCCCGAGTGCCCGTTCCAGCGCCAGACGTGCGGCGGTGAGGACCGGGATGCCGATGTCGTGCAGCAGCGGTGCGGCCACGTCCATCGACGCTTGCGCGAGGATCACGGCGCGCGTTTCGGGGTGGTGGGCGAGGTGCCCCCGAACCCCCGTTGCAATTGCCATGGCAAAGCCCGCCTGATCGCCCGCCTGAAAGTGCGCCCAAGCGTGGGGCAAGGCGAGCGCGTTGATATGCGCCGGGATGCCCGAGGTTGCGATGCAGTGAGTCAGGAGCGCCGTACT
>JBGSIZ010000101.1:0-36122 GCA_041742255.1 Marivivens sp.
CGGGCGGGGTCACGCAGACCGCGCACGCCACGGACGAACCGTCAACCGCCGGGGCGCTGCCTGCGGCGGTTTTCGTTTGCCTGCACATCCTGACCCAACGGTCGGATTTCCTGCGCGCAGCGCAGGCACGGCGGCAAGGGACCACGGGCTTTCACCTGCAGGCGCGCAACCGGGGGGCGGATGATCCGGCACCGGACCTCGTGCGGGTCGGCTACACCTGTTCCAAAAAAGTCGGCAACGCCGTGGCGCGCAACCGGGCCAAACGGCGGTTGCGGGAAATCGCGCGGCTGGTGCTGACGCGGCACGGAAAACCGGGTTGGGACTATGTTCTGGTCGGGCGGCCACAGGTGACAGACACCCATGATTTCGCGCAAATGCAGGCGGACCTCGTGACCGCCTTGGCCAAGGTGCACGGATGACCCCGCTTGCCCATGTCCTGGCCCTCCCCGTCCGGGCGTATCGTCTGGTGCTGTCGCCATGGGTCGGGCACGGCTGCCGCTACCAACCCACCTGTTCGGCCTACGCGCTCGAGGCGTTATCCCGGCACGGCGGAGTCAAGGGCGGCTATTTGACGGTGCATCGCATTTGTCGGTGCCATCCTTGGGGCGGTCACGGCTATGACCCCGTGCCGGGCAGCGATCCGGAGTTTGAAAAGGGACAGTAGGCGCGACCTACTGTTTTTCGAACATAATCGACACATCGCCAATATCGACGCCATAGCGCGACATATAGGCCCGGTTGAACAAACGGTCATCGTCCAACAGCCACATCCAGTCATCGAAACTGACCCGGATCGTGTCCACGGTGCCATCCGCCGCCGGAACGGGCAGGTCGATGGTATAGCGCCAGTTGAACCGGTTGCCACGCTCCTCGCCCGTGGCGACCCCCTGCACACCGGGGGCGGTGCCTTGCCAACTGTCCTCGCCGGTTTTGGTCAAGGTCCAGACCCGCTGTTCTGTTGACCCGTCCTCATAGACGAAATCCTCGGTCAGCAACAAACGTTCGCCATTCCAGTCGCCGGTGATCTGCACCCGGAACGACCGGCGGACCGTGCCGAATATGTCCTGAAACTGGCCATAGGCGACGGTTCGACCGTCAAAGAATTCCTCAAGGTTCAACTCGCGATCGGACAGCGCCGGATCGTTGAACGACGGCTTGCCGGTGCAAGCGGTCAATAGGACAAGACCGAAAATGGCGATAGTGCGGCGCATGATGACACTCCCTTTGCATCAGATACGCTGGGTCACGCCAGGTGGATGACTGCGGCGCAATACCGAAAAACGATACCGTTCAGATACCGACGCGATCCGAAGGGCAGATTCCCCCTCAAAACCTGTTGCGTGGATCCGCGCAGCACCTTAACCCCAAACGCACCCCTGCCCAAGGAACGCGCCATGCTCGACGATGCCGACGACATCCACCCGCTGTTTCACGGCGCGCCCAAAAGCACCGAGTTCAAGAAACTGCGCAAGCGGATCGTGCAAAACATGCGCGAGGCGATCGACCAATACGGTATGGTCACCCCCGGTGCCCGCTGGCTGGTGTGCCTGTCGGGTGGCAAGGACAGCTATACCCTGCTCGCGATCCTTTACGAGTTGAAATGGCGGGGACTTTTGCCCGTTGACCTGCTGGCGTGCAATCTGGATCAGGGGCAACCGGGGTTCCCGGCCACCGTCTTGCCCGAATTTCTGGACAGAATGCAGGTGCCGCACCGGATCGAATATCAGGACACCTATTCCATTGTGGTGGACAAGGTGCCCCAAGGGCGGACCATGTGCGCGCTGTGTTCCCGGCTCCGGCGCGGCAACCTTTACCGGGTCGCCCGCGAAGAAGGCTGTTCCGCCGTGGTTCTGGGCCACCACCGGGACGACATTCTGGAAACCTTTTTTCTCAATCTTTTCCATGGCTCACGGCTCGCCACGATGCCGCCCAAACTGGTAAACGAAGACGGCGACCTGTTCGTCTTGCGCCCCCTCGCCCACGTCGCCGAGGAGGATTGTGACCGGTTCGCCCGCGCCCTGAATTACCCCATCATCCCCTGCGACCTGTGCGGCAGTCAGGACGGGTTGCAACGCCAACAGATCAAACAGATGCTGGACGGCTGGGAGAAAAACGCGCCCGGGCGGCGGCAAAAGATGTTCCGGGCGCTGATGAACACCCGGCCCTCTCACCTCCTCGATCCAGAGATATTCGACTTCAAGGGGCTGACGCTGGAAACGACTGGCCCGGCGCAGGTAAATACCGGCCCAATCCCCCAGTTGAACAAGGACTGCGACCCGAAAACCGCTTGACCTTTGATGCCCCGGCCTGTTGAACCACCCACACCTGATCTATAGGACACGGGCGGCGGATATGGACGATCAAAACAAGAATTTCATCATCGCCACGGCTCTGAGCATGCTGGTCATTCTGGCATGGATGATCCTTGTGCCGCCGCAACCGATGCCCGATCCGGCGCTGGCCCCTGCGGCCAGCCAAACGGCGGAAGGGTCGGATGTGACGGGGGCAATCCCCGCAGATGACACCGCCACAGCCATCACCGCAACCGACACAGCCGAAGCCGTTTCCGAGGCGCCCCGCGTCACCATCCAGACCCCGGAACTGCAAGGCACGCTGTCGTTGCTGGGCGGGCGGATCGACGATCTGACGCTGACGCAATACACCGAAACGGTCGATCCGACCTCGGCCAATGTGCGGCTTTTGCGGCCGGTAGGCGAAACGGACGCTTACTATATTTCCTTTGGCTGGGCCCCGACGGCTGATATCCCGGCTGATGCGGTCCCTGGCCCGGATACACTCTGGGCATTGGAGGCTGGCGACACGCTGACCCCGGCCACGCCGGTCACTCTGCGGTGGGACAACCCGGCCGGCCTGATCTTTCGGTCGACCATCGCCGTGGACGAGGAATACCTGTTCACCGTCACGCAAACGGTCGAAAACGGCACTGGGGCCGAGGTGGCATTGCGGCCCTATGGCCTGATCCGGCGCAGCACTGAACCGTCTGATCTCAAAAACTTCTTTGTCTTGCACGAAGGTCTGGTGCGGATGTCGGATGGCATTCTTGAACAGGCAAAATACAAGAACATCCGCGACTATGACGTGGATGAACGGGAACGGACACAGGCCGAACGGATTGACGTTACCAGCGCGGGCTGGATCGGTTACACAGACCACTACTGGATGACCACGCTCATCCCGGCGGAAAATACGCCATTCCGGTCGGTGTCGAAATACTTTGAGGCCCGCGACCTATATCAGGCCGAGGCCGTGATGGACCCAGTCACCGTGGCACCGGGGGCCACCGGCACATCCGTGACCCGCGTATTCGCGGGGTCCAAGGAATGGGAAACCATCCGGGGCTACCAAAACGACCAAGGCGTGGACCGGTTTCTGGACTCCATCGACTGGGGTTGGTTCTTTTTCCTGACCAAGCCGATCTTCTGGCTGCTGCACAACATCAACGCGCTGATCGGGAACATGGGGTGGTCCATTCTGGTCCTGACCCTGATCCTCAAGGCGCTCGTGCTGCCGCTTGCCTATAAATCCTACGTCTCCATGGCCAAGATGAAAGAGCTTCAGCCAGAGATGGAAAAGCTCAAGGAGCGCGCCGGCGACGACAAACAGGCCATGCAGCAAGGCATGATGAAGCTGTATCGGGACAACAAGGTCAATCCGGCGTCGGGCTGTCTGCCTATCCTGATCCAGATTCCGATTTTCTTTTCGCTTTATAAGGTGATCTTTGTCACCATCGAACTGCGGCACGCAGAATGGATCGGCTGGATCAAGGACTTGTCGGCGCCTGATCCGTCGTCGATCCTGAACCTGTTCGGCCTTTTGCCGATTGGGACACCGGACCCGAGCAGCATCTTCTTTATCCTGTCTTTGGGGGTTCTGCCGATCCTTCTGGGCATTTCCATGTGGTTGCAGCAGAAACTGAACCCGGCACCCACCGACCCGACCCAACAGGCGGTCTTTGCGTGGATGCCGTGGATTTTCATGTTCATGCTGGGCACCTTTGCCAGTGGTCTGGTCCTTTACTGGATTGCCAACAACATGATCACCTTTACGCAGCAATATCTGATCATGCGCAGCCACGGTCACCGTCCGGACGTGTTCGGCAACATCCGGTCGACATTCCGTAGGAAACCGGCGCTCGCTGCCGATACGCCCCCGCAAAAACCCACGCCGAAACCGGGAAAAAAGGGGTGATACCTGTCGCGCCTATGCCCCACGCCATGACCGGCGACATACAAGAGACCGCATCATGCAACTGACGTTCCCGATCATGGACCCCCCCGACCATAGCGCGCTGGAAACCGGGCGGCTGTTGTTTGCGGGCCCTACCGATTTTCTCAAGGGCGTCGTCGCGATGGACGGCATGCCGCCCGCCGACCGGATCGAGGTGTGCTTTGCTGGGCGGTCCAACGTGGGGAAATCCAGCTTGATCAACGCGCTGACCGGGCGCAAGGGGTTGGCGCGGGCGTCCAACACGCCGGGCCGGACCCAAGAGATCAACTTTTTCACCGTCGGTGACGACCATTACGTCGTTGACCTTCCGGGGTATGGCTTTGCCAATGCGCCCTTGGCGGTTGTTGAAAAATGGCAGCGGCTGTTGAAATCCTACCTCGCCGGTCGGCCCACGCTGCGCCGGGTGTTCGTGTTGATCGACGCTCGGCACGGGGCTAAAGCGGTGGACGAAGAGATTATGACGCTGCTGGACAAGGCCGCAGTGACGTTTCAGGCGGTTCTGACCAAGACGGACAAAGTGCGCGGCACCGACCTTGACACCTCACTTGCCGCCACCCGCGCGGCGCTTGCCAAACACCCTGCCGCCTTTCCCGAAATCATCCTGAGTTCGTCGGAAAAAGGGGACGGGATCGAGACATTGCGCGCTATCATCGCCACGATTGACTGATCACCGCAAGCAAAGGGCCCCGGCCATGAGGAAACAAGACATGAACCGAGATTGGATCGCGACCGCCCGCACCCTGTCCGAGGCCCTGCCCTATCTCCAACGCTACTCCGGGTCGGTCGTTGTGGTGAAATTCGGCGGCAACGCCATGGGTGACGAAGACGCGATGGCCGAATTCGCCCGCGATATCGTGTTGATGAAACAGGTCGGCATGAACCCCGTGGTGGTCCATGGCGGCGGGCCGATGATCAACCAGATGCTGGAAAAACTGGGGATCAAGTCCGAATTCGTGCGCGGAAAGCGGGTCACCGACAAGGCCACCGTGGAAGTGGTTGAAATGGTGCTGACGGGGCTGGTGAACAAACGCATCGTGCAGGCCATCATGGATGAAGGCGGCCGCGCGGTCGGTCTGTCTGGCAAAGATGACGACCTGATGGTGGCCGAGGCGGACGACCCCGAACTCGGCTTCGTTGGGCGGCCCGTTGAAATGAACGTGCAGGTGTTGCGCGACCTTTATGGCGCGGGGATCATTCCGGTTGTGGCCCCGGTGGCCACGGGCATGGATTCGAACGTGACCTTTAACGTGAACGGCGACACCGCCGCCGGCGCCATCGCAGGCGCGCTCAAGGCCGACCGCCTGCTGCTCCTGACCGATGTGCCCGGCGTCAAGAACGCCGCGGGCGAGGTCGTCACACAATTGACCCCCGAACAGGTCAGGGAAATGATCGAAGACGGCACCATTTCGGGTGGGATGATCCCCAAAACCGAAACTGCGCTCAAAGCGATCGAGGAGGGGGTGCGGGCGGTTGTCATCCTCGACGGCAGGTTGCCCAATGCGTCGTTGCTGGAATTGTTCACCGAACACGGCGCGGGGTCGATCATCCGGTCGACAGAAAGCCGCGTGAAGCCGCGCAATCGGTGACGGTTGGGGTGGAAACCCTTCAGGCCGACCTGACAGGGCACGGCTTGATGGTCGCAGGCGTGGCCGATACGAGCGATGGCTGCGTCGTGATGATTGCACCGGACGAACCTGCGTTCTGGACGATCATCCGCGCCGCGCCGGAGTTTTCGGACGGGCGCGCCGATCCAATCGACCGCTGGTCAAAACGGGTGACGGAACCGTTGGCCGCAAAAACAGGCGGGCGGCTGGTCTATCCGTCAGACGGTCCGCCTTTTGCCCCGTTTTACACATGGGCGCTGCAAACGGGGCGGGTCTGGGCATCGCCCGTGGCCCTGTTGGTGCATGACGTGGCCGGGTTGTTTATTTCATTTCGGGCCGCCCTTGTGCTGCCCTACAAGGTTGAACGGCGGACCAGCCACAACCCCTGTGACACTTGCATCGGCCAACCCTGCCGCACGGCATGCCCGGCGCAGGCACTGACCCCGGATGGATACGACGTTCCGGAATGCCACGCCTATCTGGACAGCGCGGCGGGCCGGGACTGTTTGACAACGGGATGTGCGGTGCGCCGGGCCTGTCCGGTGGGCCAAGGACGCAGGTCCGATGACCAATCGCGCTATCACATGGGGCAGTTTCACACATGACCACACGGCTTATCCTGATCCGACACGCAAAATCCGGTTGGGACGATCCCACACTGGACGACCATGACCGCCCTCTGGCCCCGCGCGGCGTGGCGGCGGCAGATGAGGTTGGGCGTTGGTTGTCCGTGCCAGGGGTGCAACCGTCCCTTGCCCTGTGTTCAACGGCGAAACGGACGGTTGAAACGCTCGACCTGATCGTAGGCGATTGGGCCGAAAATCCAGTGACGCGCTATGTGCCTGACCTCTACCTTGCCTCTGCACCCACATTGTTGCGGGTGTTGCGGCAGGCGGACGCAACGGATGTCATGATGATCGGGCACAATCCGGGGCTGACTGATTTTGCGGTGATGCTCGCAACTGCCCCGGTCAAACACGCCCGCTGGACCGACCATCCGACCGCCGCCGTGACGATCTTGCATTTTGATGCCCAATCCAGCCGCGCGGTGGATTTTGGCACCGGGACCGTTGCGGCGTTTGTCTGCCCTGCAGATATTCAAGGGTGACAGTAAAAAAGGGGCAGGCACCACGAGCCCGCCCCCCATGTTCCGACGTAACGGTTCAGTGACCCAGAATCTGGCTCAGGAACAGTTTCGTGCGGTCCGACTGCGGGTTGTTAAAGAATTCCTTGGGTTCGTTCTGTTCCACGATCTGGCCTTGGTCCATGAAAATGACCCGGTTGGCGACGGCCTGCGCAAAGCCCATTTCGTGGGTCACGCATAGCATGGTCATGCCTTCTTCGGCCAGTTCGATCATGGTATCCAACACCTCTTTGATCATCTCGGGATCAAGTGCGGATGTGGGTTCGTCAAACAGCATGATCCGTGGTTTCATGCACAGTGACCGGGCAATCGCCACCCGTTGTTGTTGGCCACCCGACAACTGGCCGGGGTATTTGTGGGCCTGTTCGGGGATTTTGACCTTGGTCAGAAAATGCATCGCCACCTCCTCGGCTTCTTTCTTGGGTGTCTTGCGGACCCAGATCGGCGCGAGGGTGCAGTTTTCCAGAATGGTCAGGTGCGGGAACAGGTTGAAATGCTGAAAGCACATGCCAACCTCTGACCGGATCTTGTCGATGTTTTTCAGATCCGATGTCAGTTCGGTGCCGTCCACAATGATTTGTCCGGCCTGATGTTCTTCCAGCCGGTTGATGCACCGGATCAATGTCGATTTGCCGGACCCGGACGGGCCGCAAATGACGATCCGTTCACCACGATACACCGTCAGGTTTATGTCGCGCAGCACATGGAACGTCCCATACCACTTGTTCATTTGGGATATCTGGATGGCCATTTCATCCGAAATGGTCATCTGGCTGCGGTTGATATCGCGATCGAGGGCGAGGTCAGACATGCGTCGTCTCCTTAACGATGTTCACGCTGGAGTTTTTTCTCCAGAAAGAGGGAATAGCGGCCCATGCTAAAGCAAAAGAGGAAGAAGATGAGGCCGATAAAGATGTAAAGCTCCCAGTAGATGCCGTTCCAATCGGTCGAGGACCGGATCGGATTTGTCAGCCCCAGAGGGTCAAACAGCCCGATGAACACCACCAGCGTGGTGTCCTTGAACAGGCCGATGAACGTGTTCACGATGCCCGGGATCGAAATTTTGAGCGCCTGCGGCAGCACGATCAACTGCATGGATTTCCAGTAATCGAGGCCAAGCGCATCCGCCGCCTCATACTGGCCCTTTGGCAAGGCGGCGAGGCCCCCGCGCACGACTTCGGCGATATAGGCCGCCGAAAACAGGGTCACCATGATGATGACCCGCAACATCAGGTCAAAATTGGTTCCGGGCGGCAGGAAGTAGTTGAGCAACAATGACGCCGTGAACAGCCACACGATCAGGGGCACCCCCCGGATCACTTCGATAAACGCCGTGGACATCTTGTTGACGATCAACATGTCCGATTGCCGACCCAGCGCCAACAAGATGCCAAGTGGCAGTGATAGCGCAATCGCCGCAATCCCGATGATGAGGGAAAGTGTGAAGCCGCCAAAATCCTTGGATTGGATAAACTCGATCCCGATCGGCAGGATGCCCTGCATCGTTGCGGCAAACGGCCCGGCCAAGAACGTCCAGAACACGATCGGCAGCAAAATGGATGCCACCAGCCCGACAATCGTCCCCGCGATGGGCGTGATGAACCGAAACGCCGCCCAACCGATGACAAACCCGAGCGCTACGCTCACAGTCGTCCACAAGGAGCCGCCCCACAGCAGAAAGAACATCGCAAATGGCATGATCGCTGTGCCAATCATGAACTTGCGCGGAATGCTGTTGAACAGGATCGGCAGAATACCGACCAGAAACAGACCCAGCGCCAGAACCGGCCGCCAGTATTCCGTTGACGGATAGAACCCGAACAACAGTTGTTTCCAACGGTCCGTGATCACCGCAAAACAGAATCCGTCATGAGACGACAACCCCCGGGACGCCAGGATCTCTCGGCACTCGGTCAGGGACGACGCCTGCCAGACAGAATTGGCGAACTGCGGGAACAACGCGCTGATGACGTAAAACACCAACACAATCGATCCGATGGTCAGGATACTGTTGAGAATGCTGGAAAACAAATTCTCGCGCATCCACTTGATCGCCCCGGTTTCGCGCAATGGCGGCGCGGTCTGGGGCAACATTTCCTTGCGGACATAGCTGGCAGAGGAGGCGTGTGTTCCGGACATATCAGCGCTCCTTCAGCTTCATGCTGTTGTTGTAGATGTTCATCACGAACGAAATGACGAGGCTGAGCGCCAGATAAAACAATCCAAGCAACAACATACATTCCAGCGCCCTACCCGTCTGGTTGAGCGTGATCCCCCCCAACGTGGCCCGGACATCCGGATAGCCAACCGCGATGGCCAGCGATGAATTCTTGGTCAGGTTCAGGAACTGCGAAATCAGCGGCGGGATGATGACCCGCATCGCCTGCGGCAGAATGACAAGGCTCATGGTCCGGCCGGGCTGCATGCCCAAGGCGAACGCGGCCTCGGTCTGGCCCTTGCTGACGGCCATGATGCCGGCGCGCACGATTTAGGCAATGAATGCGCCCGTATAGAGCGACAGTGCCAGCCAGAGGGCAACCAAGGGGTTGCTGATCTGGATGCCACCCTGAAAATTGAAGCCGCCCAAAACCGGATAGCTGAGCGACACCGGCCGCCCCAGCACAAAGAACGCCAGAACCACAGGCACAATCAACACCAACAGCGCGGGCCAGACCATCGGCAGCAACCGCCCCGTATCAAACAGCAGCTTTTTCGCATAGCGGCGATAGGCAATCGCCCCGACAATGGACAGAAGGAACACCCCGACAAGGATCATCGAATTGTCGCCCCAAACGGGTTTGGGAATGTAGATACCCCGATTTGTGATCGCGAGAGTGTCGAACAATTTGAGGGTCGCGGCACCGCCTTCGCGGAAATCGCGAGGCTGTGGCATGCTCTCGGTCATGATCGCGTAGATCAGCAAAATCCACAAAAGCAGGGGAACGTTGCGGAACCCTTCAACATAAACGGCCATCAACCGGGCCACGACCCAGTTTTTCGAAAGGCGCAACACGCCGACAAAGACGCCGATGATGGTCGCCGTCACGCACCCCAGCGCCGCGACCAGCAGCGTGTTGACGATGCCGACCAAGGCCGCCCGGCCATGCGACATGGAATTGTCATAAGGAATAAGGGTCTGGCCAATATCGTAGCCCGCCCGATTGCCCAGAAAGCTGAAATTCGGCTGTTGGCCAAGTTGCGACAGGTTCGCCAAGAGGTTTTGAACAAGCCACCACACCCCGATGACCACAAGGATCAGTGTGACCACCTGAATGGTCATGGATCGGTAGCGTGTGTCGTAAATCAATTGGCTGAGCCGAAAGGTGTCTTTCGGCGCGTCAGTCACGGCCATCGAATATCTCCCCGGGTGTCCCTGCCGTGTTCTTGGTGCGTCAGCTTGTGCTGTCGTCTGTGCGGCTTTGGGTAATCTTGTGGTTTTGGTGTCGCAAGAAATGGGATCGGGGCGCGGAAACCAACCGCGCCCCGACCCTTGATCTATTTACCGGAAGGGCGGCGAATACAGCAGACCGCCTTCGGTCCACTGCGCATTCAGACCGCGCGCCAGACCGATCGGGGTGTTTTCACCGATGTTCTTTTCAAAGATCTCGCCGTAGTTGCCGCTGGCCGAAATCGCGGCCACAGCCCAGGTTGCGTCAAGGCCGATCATGGTGCCCAGCTCGCCCTCGGTGCCGAGGATACGGTTGATTTCCGGGTTGTTGGTCGGTGCCGCAGCAAGTTCTGCAACGTTGGCCGAGGTGATGCCGAATTCTTCGGCAGACACGAGCGCGTTGAGCGTCCACATTACGATATCACCCCATTCGTTGTCGCCATGACGAACGAGCGGGCCGAGCGGTTCCTTGGAGATGATCTCGGGGAGCAGAACGTGGTCGCCCGGATTTTCAAAGGTGGCGCGGGTCGCGGCAAGGCCGGATGCGTCGGTGGTGTAGACGTCACAGGCGCCCGCCAGATACTGCTGCTGGGCTTCTGCGTTGGTCTGGATCGGCACCGGCTGATAGCTGATGTTGTTCGCGCGGAAGTAGTCGGCGAGGTTCAGTTCGGTCGTGGTGCCGGTCTGGATGCACACGGTGGCGCCGTCCAGATCCTTGGCCGACGACACGCCAAGCGCGGTCGGAACCATGAAACCTTGACCGTCGTAGTAGTTCACGCCGACGAAATCGAACTTGAGGTCGGTATCGCGCGAGAAGGTCCAGGTGGTGTTCCGGGCCAGCATGTCGATCTCGCCGGAGGACAGCGCGGTAAAGCGTGTCTCGCCGGTGGTTGGCACGAATTCAACGGCGGTCGGGTCACCAAAAACAGCGGCGGCGACGGCGCGGCACACCGCAACGTCGAACCCTTCCCACACGCCATTGGCGTCGGGTGCTGCAAAGCCGGGCAGACCGGTGGTGACGCCGCAGTTCAGCTTGCCGCGGGCTTTGACGTCGTCAAGCGTTGCCGCCTGCGCCGCGCTGGCGGCCAGACCTGCAACGGTCATCGCGCCAAGAATGATGGATTTTTTCATTTTTACCTCTTCCTGAGTTTCCGCCCGTTCGGGGCGGGCTTTTTTCCGCCACAAGGGACGGCAGTTCTCTCTGACCGGGCGATGCCCCATCAACGGACCAAGAGTGGGCGGATTCACCTACAAAGGTCAAGTGGCCGACACCGGGAAAAGCAGATCAAAATCGGGCCAATTTCCCAATTAAAAGCGGTTTCAGAGGCTTTTTTCCTGTCCGGCGATCAACCAGTATGCCGTCTCTGCATCTGCAAACGCTTGGCCGCGCCGTTGACTGACCGCAGATGCGTCGTCGTCGTGTCCCCAATGCTCAATCTGCCAATCCTCGTCGATCCGGCACATTTCCCAAGCGGTTTGCCCATTCAGACGCCGTTTGACGATTGCGAGCGCCAGAACGAGCGACCCGGAGATGCAGACCAGATCGTGAAACGCGGCGAGCGCGAACGAATCGAGTGTGTGAACCTCTGACCGCAGCGCAGCCAGCGCTACCGCATCTTGCGCCACATGCATGACCCCTTGGGTGGCCCGCAATCGCGCGCCCAACGTCTGCGCTGTCCAGTCCAGAACGGGGTCCCATGCCGCAGCCTGACGCGCCACCAATTCCGCGGGGCTATGGGCGCGGTAGCACAACAAGTCAGACCCCCCATATTCGGCGAGCATATCGGCCACTGCTGCCTTTTGCGGGGTCACCTTGTCGATGGCAGAATTGGCGCATCGCGTCATCGGCATCGTTTCGGGCTTGATCAAATCCGTTTGCGCATCCCATTCCGCCGCGATCGAAGCCGCAAAGGCATGGGTGGGCACAACCAACGGCGCCTTGGACGGCGTGCGCAGCGGGCGGGCATCCAGATGAACCGTGAACCCGTCCGGAACGGTCACTACCTTGGCTGCTGACCAGAACCGTTTTGCTTTCCAGTCGCTCATGCCTCAACCCCCAAGAGATCGTCAATGTCTGCGCGCAATCCGGCAAAATCCTGTGCCACGCGGGTAGCATTCAGTTGCTCCGCCGGATGATAACCCCACCCCACCGCAATCGACCGAACCCCCGCAGCCCGCGCCATTTCAATGTCATAGCTGGTATCGCCCACCATCACAGCACGGGTTGGCGCGATCCCGGTTTCCGCCAGAATCGTGTAGATCATGGATGGATGAGGCTTTGACGGATGGGTGTCGGCGGTCTGGACAGTGTGGAAATACCCCTCCAGCCCATGCGCCGCGATCAGGCGCGCCAGACCCCGCCGCGATTTTCCGGTCGCGACGGCAAGAATGGTGAACGGATCGGCCTTCAGAACATCCAACAAGTCCCGCGCACCCGGAAAAAATGGGTCGGCCGACTGGTCCGTCGTGCTGGTTTGCGCGTCGTGATAGGCGTGTTTATAGCCCTCGATCAGGTCCAGACGCTGTTGGTCAGTGGCATCCGGCGACAAATGGTCAAAGGTTTCGCGCAACGACAGGCCGACCGCGCCACGGATGGCCGAACGGGCGGGCATCGCGAGCCCGCTCGAGGCATAAGTCTTTGACATTGCGCCAACAATGCTGGCTTCGCTATCGACGAGCGTGCCATCGACGTCAAAAATAACCAGCCGCATGTCAGCCATCAGGCATGTTGAACGGGTCCAGCGGCGCATGCCGGATGTCCCAACCGACATAGTCCCATGTCCGCTGCATGTGGTCCGGCAAGGGGGCGGTGAGGGTCAGCATGGCCTTGGTGATCGGGTGTTCGATGATCAGGGTCCGGGCGTGCAAATGGAGTTTGCGGCTGATGTCGCCGCCCATGCCCGCACCCCAACCATCGCCCTGATTTTCAGACTCTGAACCGCCATATTTCCCATCCCCGATAATGGGATGCCCGATTTCGGCCATGTGCGCGCGCAATTGGTGCGTGCGGCCCGTGATCGGGACCAGCGCCATCCATGCCATCCGGGTTCCCAGCGACGTGAGGACCGCGTAATCGGTCTGTGCCCGCTTGGCACCTTCGGTTTTCTGGACCTCTGCGGGGTGGATACAGCGCATCTTTTCGGCGTCGCCGCCATGCCCCCGGCCCGGCGCCTTGAGCAGGCCGTATTTGATCGACCCCGCCCGTGGATAGGGCGACCCGGCCACGGCGGCCCAGTAAATCTTCCTGACATTTCTGTGCCTTAGCGCCTCGGAGAGACCCCGCGCGACACGGTCGGTGCGGGCCAGCAGCAAAAGGCCCGACGTGTCCTTGTCCAAACGGTGCACCAGTTTCGGTTTATCCTTGTAGCCAAAGCGGAGCGCCTCGGCCAAACCATCGACGTGGCGGTCGCCTTGGCCAGAGCCGCCCTGGCTGGGGAGGCCGGGGGGTTTGTTGAGGACGATCATGTGTTCGTCCTTCCACAGGACGGCGTTCTGGATCATCTCGGCATCGGATCGGGTGATCTTGCGCTCGCCCAATGGCGCGGGTTGATCGGCGTCGGCGCCCATCGGCGGAATTCGCACTTTTTGCCCTGAAATCAGACGTGTAGCCGACTTTACCCGGCCCCCGTCCACTCGCAATTCACCCTTGCGGCACATCTTTTCGATGGTCCCTTGGGTGAGGTGGGGGAAGTGTTTGCGAAGCCAGCGGTCGAGGCGTTGGTCGCTGTCGTCTTCGGTGATGGTGAGGGTTTGAACGCCGGTCATGCGGCTGCTCCTTTGGCAAGAGTATAGCCAGCGGCGCAGGCCAGCACGGAAAGTCCGACCGAGGCCAGAACATAGGCAAGCGCCGCCCCGGTTCGCCCCTGTTCCAGCAGTCGGATGGTGTCGAGTGAAAAGGCGGAGAACGTCGTGAACCCGCCCAGAACGCCTGTGATCAGGAACGGTGCGGCGGCAGAATTTCCCTTGTTCCCAAGGAGATAGACGGCCAGAACGCCAATGGCGAGCGACCCCGCCACATTGACCGAGAGGGTGCCATAGGGAAACCCAACGGCAAGGCCGGTGAGGTAGCGCAGAGACGCACCAAGGGCGCCGCCAAGCGCCACAGAGAGGAGGGAAAACATCATGTCCGAGCCATGACGGTTTGGGCCGACAGAGTCAATTCTTGGCCCAAAAGGAGCCGGGATATCGCGTCGGTATTGCGTCGGTATCCGGGCGGTATCGTTTTTGCGATCCGCCCGGTTTTCTGCGGTCAAACGATGGTGGTTTCCACGCTGATATTGCCTGCGGTCGCGTTGGAATAGGGGCAGATGAAATGGCCGCGTTCCACGATCTTGGCGGCCACGTCCGGGGCCACGCCGGGCAGGTTGACCGACAGTTTGACCGCAAGGCCAAAACCGCCATCGCTGCGCGGGCCGATGCCAACATGCGCGTCCACGGTGGCGTCATCGGGCACGGTGCCCAGTTTTTCGCTGGTCGCGGCAAACCGCATCGCACCAAGGAAACAGGCAGCATAGCCGAGCGCGAACAATTCTTCGGGGTTGTGGCCAGCACCGGAGCCGCCCAATTCCTTTGGGCTGGTCATGGTGACGGTCAACATGCCCGACGTGAGTTTGGCAAGACCGTTGCGCCCGCCCCCCGTGGCCTGCGCCTGTGTCCAGTATTTGGGATCGGTTGTCATGGCGTTTCCTTTGTTTACGATTTATTTGCATACGATAGGTTATTGCAGCGGGCAGAGTCAACCGCTTGCCAATAGATCGCACACCATCTATTTTGACCTGATGACACTCGCCCCTTCGGAAATGATCTGTTTCGCGCTGTATTCGGCGGGCCATGCCATGCAGCAGGCGTATCGCCCGCATCTGGATGCGCTGGGTCTGACGTATCCACAGTATGTCGTTCTGAGCGCCCTTTGGACTGCCCCCGCCCCGCCCACGGTGGGGGGCATTTCAGCGCAGGTGCATCTGGACTCCAGCACGTTGACCCCGTTGTTAAAGCGGTTGGAGGCGATGGGGTTGGTCACCCGCACTCGCGACAGCCACGACGAACGGCAGGTGCGCGTGGGATTGACCGCGACAGGCCGCGAGATGGAAGCGAGCGCCGCCCATATCCCTGCCTGTTTCACCGCAAAAACCGGCCTGACGATGGATCAAATTGTGCAGATGCGCACCGATCTGGCCCGGTTGGCCGATCAGTTGCGCGCGCCGGATGCGGTGACCTGAACCCAGATCAGTTTCGGCCCCGGTCCGTGTCCCGTTTGGCCCGCAAGCCCGCAAAGAAATCCACCCGTTTTTTCAATTCCCGTTCAAATCCCCGATCCACGGGGATGTAGTAGACCCCCCGTTTCATGGTGTCGGGAAAGTAGTTTTGCCCGGAAAACCCATCCTGTGCATCGTGGTCATAGGCGTAGCCCGCGCCATAACCCTGATCCTTCATCATTTTGGTCGGCGCGTTGAGGATGTGGCGCGGTGGCGGTTCTGAGCCGTGTTTGCGCGCCGCGTCCATTGCCGCCTTGTAGGCCACATAGGCCGCGTTGGATTTGGGCGCGAGCGCCAGATAGGTGACCGCCTGCGCGAGCGCCAGATCGCCTTCGGGGCTGCCGAGCCGTTCGTAAACCTCCCACGCATGAAGGCAGAGCGATTGCGCCTGCGGGTCGGCCAGACCGATATCCTCGACCGCCATGCGGGTGATCCGCCGCGCGAGATAGCGCGGGTCCTCTCCGCCTGTCAGCATCCGCGCCAGCCAGTAAAGCGCCGCGTCCGGGTCTGACCCCCGCACCGATTTGTGCAGCGCCGAGATCAGGTTGTAATGTTCATCCCCTGATTTGTCGTATTTCGCCGCCCGTTTCATCAACCGGGATGCCAGCGCATCAACCCCGAGTTTTTCCCCCGGTTTCCATGCTGTCACTTGTTCGATGAGGTTGAGGAGCGCCCGCCCGTCCCCGTCCGCCATTTCCAGCAACGATTCGCGCGCGGGTCCGTCCAGCGGGAGCGCCCGCCCAATGTCCTGTTCCGCCCGCTGCGCCAGACGTTCCAGATCCGCCAGCGTCAGGCGGTTCAGCACCAGAACCTGTGACCGACTGAGGAGTGCCGCATTGAGTTCGAACGACGGATTTTCCGTGGTCGCCCCCACCAGAAGGATCGTCCCATCCTCCATATGCGGCAGGAACCCGTCCTGTTGCGCCTTGTTGAAGCGGTGGATTTCGTCAACGAACAAGAGAGTCCCCCGACCGTTGCGATGCCGCAGGCGCGCCGCCTCGAACACCTTGCGCAGTTCCGGGACGCCGGTGAAGATCGCGCTGATCTGTTCGAAATGGAGCGCCGTTTCCCGCGCCAGAAGCCGCGCGATGGTGGTTTTTCCAACCCCCGGCGGCCCCCATAGAATAAGCGAGGACAGCGACCCGGACGCCAGCATGATCCCCAGCGGCGCGTCTGGCCCCAGCACCTGTTCCTGACCGATCACATCCCCAAGCGATTTGGGCCGCAGGCGATCCGCCAGAGGTCGCGGACCGGGCGCGCCGGGATGGTCAGAGGGCATGTCAAAAAGATCAGGCATGGCCGCATTCTAGGCCGCGGCCATGCCAGAGGGAAGGATCAGTGCAACTGCTTGGAGAAATCAATCCAAACGGCCTGATAGTCTATGCCGCCCATGTTCATGTTCCGCCCTGCCGCGTCCATATCAAGGCTGCACCGCGCCGCCCACCGGTGCCAGTTGGACGGCAGAAGGGCGAGCATCCGGCGGATCCCTTCCTCTCGGCTGGTGCGCAGCATCTGCATGACCAGTCGCATCCGGACCCGGTGCCGGATGTTGGCCGGGATGTCGTGGGTGACAAAGCCCCGCGTGACCTCCCAGGTGCCGTCGTCAATCGGCGCTTCGGTATACAAGAGGTCCTGAGGGATGGAGTCCAGGAGACCCCGTTGCGCGTCCCGGATCATGTAGCTGTAGATCCCGCAGCGCGCGGTGGTGGGCGTGAGCCGCACCCCCGCGAGCACCCGCCCGGCATCATCATGCACGGCGAGCCAGCGGGATTGGGGCGTGTCGTATTGGTCGTATTCCATGCCCATGGATTCGGGCAGGTTCCATTGGTTGCGCACAATGAAGGATTCACGCCGCGCGCGAAGTATGTTGGCGAAAAGTTCGCCATGGTTGTGCAGATTGGCGAACGAAAGGGTTGTGCTGTGCATTTTGGCCTCCAGCAAGGTGGTTAAGGGTCACACAACCCTGCACTCACATCCCGGAGAGGTGTCAGAGCAGCCTGTAGTCCCTTGCGCGCTGGATGGCTTCGGTGGTGGTTCGTGCCAGAAGGGCCGCGCGGGCAGCAGCGAGGCGGGCCTTGAGGGCACTTTCCGATATCCCCAATCGTGCGGCGGCAGCTGCGTAACGATCCCCTTCGGCGATGCACCGCAGGGCTTCGACTTGGGCTTTGGTCAAAGATGTCGGGGGTTCGGTGATCCGGTGCAATTCTTCGATCAGTTGTTCAAAGTCCTGCATTTCGTGCATGTCGAACTCGCGATCAGACCGGCACGCCGATGCAATGGTCCGGGATTTCATCGGGCCACAAGAGACGGCGATGCCATAAACCATTCCGTAGTCCCGGGCCTGACCGAGAATGTTGAACGGATCGGGGATATCGATCTCGCTCCACCGTGATTTGCCAACCCGACTGAACCCCCAGGCAATAATCGGGTCGCGAAGCGCATAGGCCTCCTCTGTATAGCGGTCGGTCCACGCTTGCGGAAACGTTTGATGGTGCAGCAAGGGCAGCGCGAACCGGATGTGCAATGCAAAGAAAAAGCCCCCCGGCGCGAGGTCCGAAAGTCTCGCGATGTGCTGCTCGATTCCCGACCGGATGGACATACCTTTTTAGACAAGTTGATTTAAACTTAGTCAACTTTAACTTGTATAAATGTAAGAGGATTCTGAGAGGTGTATCATGTTGTGCAAAGACGCTGATCTGGTCGAAAGACTGTCCAATCTGCCAGCAGAAGACCTGCGGTCTGTCTTGGGATTTTTGGGCGCCCCGGACCGTGAGCCAGCCGCAGAGGCGCCATTGCCGGCCACCGATGAACCGACACCGGACCCCGAAACCTGACGCCCCTCCATGCTAAATGCAAAAGGCCCCGTCTGGTGGGACAGGGCCTTGCACTGTTTTGCGCTGAAACCTGAAAATCAGGCCTCGGCAGCCTCATACTCGGCCATACGGGCCTTGTCGGCGGAGCCTTTGGCGGCCGGGTCACGGTCCACGAGTTCGATGATCGCCATCGGCGCCATGTCCCCGTAGCGGAAGCCTGCCTTGAGCACGCGGCAATAGCCGCCAGTGCGTTCGAGATAGCGCGGCCCGAGAGTTTCAAAGAGTTTGGCAACGTCTTTGTCTTCTTTGAGCTGTGCGGCGGCCTGACGGCGGGCGTGGAGGTCGCCGCGTTTGCCCAGCGTGATCAGCTTGTCGATGACCCGCTTGAGTTCCTTGGCCTTGGGCAAGGTCGTTTTGATCTGTTCATGTTCGATAAGCGAACCGGCCATGTTGGCGAACAGCGCCTTGCGGTGTTCGTGGGTCCGGTTCAGGCGGCGGTATCCGCGAGCGTGACGCATTTGTAGTCTCCTATGGTTCTTTATACTTTGTGCAGCGGTCTGATGCGTGTCAGCCGCATTATTGGGGCGGGATTGCCCAGGTCGTCGGGGCGGTGCGTGTGAACACGCACCCTACGCGGTGGTAGGGTGCGTGGTTTCACGCACCTGTCAAAACTGGTCTTCGAATTTCTTGGCCAGATCTTCGATGTTTTCCGGCGGCCAATCTTCGACGTCCATACCAAGGTGCAGACCCATGCCCGACAGCACTTCCTTGATTTCGTTCAAGGATTTGCGGCCAAAGTTCGGCGTGCGGAGCATTTCGGCTTCGGTTTTCTGGATCAGATCGCCGATATAGACGATGTTGTCGTTCTTGAGGCAGTTGGCCGAACGCACCGACAGTTCCAGTTCGTCCACCTTTTTGAGGAGAAGCGGGTTGAATTCCAACCCGTCGTCCACCGAACCAGCCGAGGCCGATTCCGGTTCGTCAAAGTTGACGAAAATCTGCAATTGGTCCTGCAGAATGCGGGCGGCATAGGCCACGGCATCATCCGGGGTCAGCGACCCGTCGGTTTCGATTTTCATCGTCAGTTTGTCATAGTCCAGCACCTGACCTTCGCGGGTCGGTTGCACGTCATACGACACCTTTTTCACCGGGGAATAGATCGCGTCGATGGCGATCATGCCGATGGGCGCGTCTTCGGGTTTGTTTTTGTCCGCAGACACATAGCCCTTGCCAGTGTTAACGGTCAGTTCCATGTAAAGGTCCGCACCATCGTCGAGGTGACACAGGATGTGATCCTTGTTCAGGATTTCGATGCCCGAGCTTTCCGAGATTTCCGCAGCCGTCACCACGCCCGGCCCTTTGGCCTGAACCGTCAGTCGCTTTGGCCCTTCGACGTCCATACGAATCGCCACGCCCTTGAGGTTCAGGACGATGTCGGTGACATCTTCGCGGACGCCCGGCACGGACGAAAATTCATGCAAGACGTTGTCGATCTGGACCGCCGTGATGGCCGCGCCCTGAAGCGACGACATCAGCACCCGCCGCAGCGCGTTGCCGAGCGTAAGACCAAAGCCGCGTTCCAGCGGCTCGGCCACAACCGTTGCCTGACGCGACGGGTCATTGCCCAGCCGCACGTCAAGCTGCATCGGCTTGATCAGTTCTGCCCAATTTTTGTGGATCATGCGTCCCTCCATACTTGTCAGCCTTCCATGTCCTAAAAGGCCAACGCCCGAGGTTTCAAAAATGCGAATTGGGGCCGCGGAAAACCCACGGCCCCAAGTAGAAATAGCGATATCAGACGCGCCGACGCTTTGGCGGGCGGCAGCCGTTGTGCGCCATCGGGGTCACGTCACGGATCGAGGTGACGTTGAACCCGGCAGCAGCCAGCGCGCGCAGCGCCGATTCACGGCCCGAACCGGGCCCCTGCACTTCGACTTCGAGTGTTTTCACACCATGTTCCTGCGCCTTCTTGGCGACATCCTCTGCGGCCATTTGGGCCGCGTAGGGTGTCGATTTCCGCGAGCCTTTGAAGCCCATGGTGCCAGCGGAGGACCACGCAATTGCGTTGCCCTGCACGTCAGAAATCAGGATTTTGGTGTTGTTGAACGAAGAGTTCACATGAGCAACGCCAGCGGCGATGTTCTTGGAAACCTTTTTCTTGCCACCACGGCGGGTATCACGAGCCATCTGTCATGCCCTCCCTTATTTCTTCTTGCCGGCAATGGCCTTTGCGGGGCCTTTGCGGGTGCGAGCGTTTGTGTGGGTCCGCTGACCGCGAACCGGCAGGTTGCGCCGGTGACGCAGCCCACGATAGCAGCCAAGGTCCATCAGACGCTTGATGTTCATGGTGGTTTCGCGCCGCAGGTCGCCTTCAACCGTCAGGTTGGCGTCGATGTATTCGCGGATTGCGAGCACTTCGGCGTCCGACAGTTGGTTGACCCGGCGGGCCACGTCGATCTTGGTTGCTTCGCAGATCTGCTGGGCAATCGCGGGACCGATTCCGGTGATGTAGGTGAGGGCGATTGGAACCCGCTTTGCAGTCGGGATGTTCACGCCGGCAATACGTGCCACGTTGGTTGTCCTTTCGTTGCGGTTCCGTATCGCCGGAACCTTTTTTCACAACTGCGGCCCGGTGGGTGAACCCACGGGCCACGGTCAGTCGAGGTGGTCAGTGTGCGGCGGGTGCGACCCAATACACACGGTTGATTCCCTTGCGGGATGTGGTTCCTTACGGGGAGTTGCGGGAAGGGTCAAGACCCCTGCTCCAGTGTGTTACCCCAGCACTGCCGCCATGCTGTTGGCCACGTCGTCCATGCTGGCAAGACCGTCCACCGACGATAGTTTGCCGTTGGCGTAGTAGTAGCCGATCAGGGGCGACGTTTGTTTGTAATAGGCCAGAAGCCGGGTCTTGAGGCTGTCGGCGTTGTCATCCGCCCGCCGTTTGAATTCGGCGGGCTGGCCGCAGGATGTGCAGACACCGTCGGCGGGAATGGGTTTGGTGTGGTCGTTGTAGACCTCGCCGCAGTTTCCACAGGTCGACCGCGCGGTGATCCGGCTGACCAGCGCCTCGTCATCGACCTGCATTTCGATCACATGGTCGAGCGTCTGGCCAAGGTCAGACAAGAGCGCGCCGAGTGCGTCCGCCTGCGCCAGTGTCCGGGGGAAGCCGTCAAAGATGTAGCCGCCGTGGGTGCCGCCAGTCTCCAGCTTTTCCCGGATCAGGCCGATCACGATGGCATCGGTCACAAGGTGCCCTTTGTCCATCACGTCGGCCACGACGCGGCCCATTTCTGTGCCGCTGGTCCGGGCCTCGCGGAGCATGTCGCCGGTGGACAACTGAACCATGTTCCGGTCGTCCACCAGTTTGCGTGCCTGAGTGCCTTTGCCCGCGCCGGGCGGTCCGAGAAGGATGATGTTCATCGCCGCGCTGGTCCCTTGGTCGTGCGTTTCTTGTCGCCCCGCTTGCCGCGGAGCTGCGATTTTTCGATCAGCCCTTCGTATTGGTGCGCCATCAGATGCGATTGAATCTGCTGGATCGTGTCCATGCCCACCGACACGATGATGAGGACCGAGGTGCCGCCAAAGTAGAACGGGATCGACAGCTGGCTGCGGATGATCTCGGGCATGAGACACACCAGCGCCAGATAACCCGACCCCAGAACAAGGATGCGCACCACGACGTAGTCAAGATATTCCGCCGTCCGTTTGCCGGGCCGGATGCCCGGAACAAAACCGTTCTGCGATTTAAGGTTTTCGGCCACTTCATCGGTCTTGAACGCCACCTCACGGGTATAGAAGTAGGTGAAGAACACGATCATGGCCGTAAAGAACAGCAAATAGAGCGGTTGGCCCGGCCCAAAGTAGGCAAGGATCGTGGACATGACCGGCCCCGATTGCCCGCCCGAAAATGTGGACAGCGTGGTGGGCAAGAGCAGCAAGGCCGAGGCGAAGATGGCGGGGATGACCCCGGCAGGGTTCACCTTGATCGGCAGGTGGCTGGACCCGCCGTCATAGACCTTCATGCCGACCTGACGGCGCGGATACTGAATGTTGATCTTGCGCAGGGACCGTTCCATGAACACCACAAAGGTCAGGACTACCCCGACCATCAGGATCACCGACAGGATCACCGGGATGCTGATGGCACCCGCTTGTCCCTGGCTGAGAAACTGCGCGAGGGCGGCCGGAATTTCCGACACGATGCCCACAAAGATGATGAGCGAAATGCCGTTGCCGATGCCGCGTGCGGTGATCTGTTCACCAATCCACATCAGGAACATGGTGCCGCCCACCAGCGTCACGACCGTTGCCGCCCGGAAATACAGGCCGGGATCGGCTGCAAGGCTGCCTGCCTCCAGACTGACGGCAAGACCATAGGCCTGAAAGGTGGCCAGCAGGACGGTGCCATAGCGCGTATATTGGTTCAGCTTCTTGCGGCCTGCGTCGCCTTCTTTCTTGAGCTGTTTCCAGGGTTCATACATGGACCCCATCAACTGCACGATGATCGAGGCCGAGATGTAGGGCATGATCCCCAGCGCGAAAATGCCCATCCGCGACAGCGCGCCGCCGGTGAACATGGACAGGATGCCGCCAATACCGGCGGCGGCCTGATCCATGAAGTCCCGCAAGGCGGCGGTGTCGATGCCGGGCACCGGGATATAGGTGCCAAGCCGATAGACGATGAGAAGGCCAAGAGTGAAGATGATCCGCTGGCGAAGCTCTGTCGCTTTGCCAAAGGCGGACCAGCTCATGTTCGAGGCCATTAGTTCTGCTGCTGACGCCATGCTGGTGCTCTTTTCATCAAAACGCCGCCAGCCGGTTCCCCGGGCGGCGGCGTTGGGAAAACATGAGGCAGATGTAAGCGCCCCGAAGGCCGCTCACAACCCGGATTATTCCGCTGCTGCCGCTGTCGTGACCGAAAGCGAGCCGCCCGCCGCCGCAACGGCGTCTACTGCCCCTTTGGACGCGCCGGTGACTGCGATCGTGACCTTGGAGGTAATTTCACCTTTGGCCAGAACGCGGACGCCGTCGAGTTTGCGGCGCACAAGGCCACAGGACACCAGAACGTCTTCGGTGATCGCGTCCTTGATGTCGATTTTCTTGGCGTCGATGAATTTCTGGATCAGGCCCAGGTTCACAACCGCAAAATGTTTCTGGTTGGGCTTGTTGAACCCGCGCTTGGGCAGACGTTGATACAGGGGCATCTGGCCGCCTTCGTAGGCGTTGACCGCCACACCCGAACGCGATTTCTGGCCCTTGATCCCGCGCCCGGCGGTTTTACCCATGCCCGAACCCGGACCACGCGCCACGCGCTTGCGTTTCTTGGTGGCACCCGGGTTGTCGTGAAGTTCATTGAGTTTCATGTCGCTGTCTCCTTGCCGGAAGACCCTACCCAGCGACGGATAGAGCACGCGGCGTTGCAAATGAGTCGGCCCCGTGGTGGGGCAGATTGGCGGCGTATAGAGTGTTGGGGGGGGATGGGCAAGGGGCCAGCCGGGCACGAAAACGCCCCGGCTGTGTGCGCCGGGGCGTTGAGGTCGAATAGAGGGTGGATTATTTCGCGGCGGCGAGCGCGATGTCGTGGATCATCCCACGGTAGACGCCGATGTCGGCCAGATCCCGGTCGGTCATCGCCGACAGTTCGTCATAGACGCGGGTGTATTCGTCGCGCGTGGCGCGGGCCGTTTTGAACGATGCGATCTGGGCGCGCAGGGCGGCCATGATGCCGAAGTCCGTGGTTTTTGCGAAAAGCGTGGTCATTTTGAAGTCCTTTGGTCGGGCGCCGGATGCGCCGTTGCTGTTTTCTGAATTCTTTCAGTGACCAATAGGTAAGCGTTAGAGGGGGAGAGAACAAATGCCGAATGAGCCATGCTGCTATGCAGCATTTTCATGGCCCGCCCCTTGAAACGTCATATTTTCAACGCAAAAATCCCCCCGGTTTCCCGAGGGGCGTTCTGTATGTCGTAGGGTGCGTGCTGTGCACGCGCCGCAATCAGCCGCGTTCTTCGATGATCTTCACCAGGTGCGGGATGGCATCAACCATGCCACGCACCGAGGGGGTGTCTTCGAGTTCGCGCGTCTTGTGCATCTTGTTCAGCCCCAGACCAATGAGGGTCCGGCGCTGCACGTCGGGGCGACGGGCGGGAGAAGCGATCTGCTTTACCACGATGGTTTTGTTGGCCATGTCCGTTTTCCCTTATGCGTCTGCAGTTTCGGCGACGGCTTCGGCGGCCGGGGCATCATCCTTGCGGAGGATGTCGGCGACCTTTTTGCCGCGACGCTGTGCCACGGACCGCGGCGACGTCTCTTTCTTGAGGCCGTCGATGGTCGCGCGGATCATGTTGTAGGGGTTCGAGGAGCCCATGGATTTGGACACGACGTCCTTCACCCCAAGCATTTCGAACACCGCACGCATCGGACCACCGGCGATGATCCCGGTCCCTTCGGGAGCCTGCCGCATCACGACCTTGCCGGCGCCGTGCCGACCTTCGATGTCGTGGTGCAGCGTCCGGCCATCGCGCAGGGCGACGCGGATCATCTGGCGGCGGGCCTGTTCGGTCGCCTTGCGGATCGCTTCGGGGACTTCCTTGGCTTTACCTTTGCCAAAGCCGACGCGGCCCTTTTGGTCGCCAACAACCACGAGTGCCGCAAAGCCGAAGCGTTTGCCGCCTTTCACGGTTTTGGACACCCGGTTGATCGCGACCAGACGATCCGCGAATTCCGGAGCAGCCTCTTCACGACGATTGCCGCGATCCCGATTGTTCGGTTCTCTTGCCATATCGTCTCTCCTCAGATCTTCAGGCCGGCTTCACGGGCGGCGTCGGCGACTGCCTTGACCTTTCCGTGAAACAGGAAGCCACCACGGTCAAAATACGCCTCGGTGATGCCCGCTTTCATAGCGCGCTCGGCAAGTGCCGCACCGACCTTTTTGGCCGCGTCGATGTTGTTCTTGCCCACAACGCCCAGATCCTTTTCCAAGGTCGAGGCGGCGGCGAGGGTCACACCGTTTACATCGTCGATCAGCTGTGCGCTGATGTTTTTGGAGGACCGGTGGACCGAAAGACGCATGCGCCCCGCGTTCACCGACCGAAGTTTGTTCCGAACGCGCTGGCGGCGCTTCAGAAACAGGGTTCTTTTGCTGTTTGCCATTTGTGCGTTCCTTACTTCTTCTTGCCTTCCTTGCGGAAGATGAATTCGCCCTTGTAGCGAATGCCTTTGCCTTTGTAGGGCTCGGGCGCACGCCACTCGCGGATGTTGGCAGCAACCTGCCCCACCAGCTGTTGGTCGATACCTTCAACAATGATTTCGGTTTGCTTGGGCGCGGTCACGGTGACCCCATCCGGCACTTCAAAGTTCACGTCATGGCTGTAGCCGAGAGCGAGCTTCAGGACATTGCCCTGCATGTTCGCGCGGTAGCCGACGCCCTGGATTTCAAGCTCTTTCTTGAAACCCTGGGTCACCCCGATCACGAGGTTTTCCACCTGGCTGCGGGACATGCCCCACTGCTGGCGGGCGCGTTTGGACGTGCCACGGGGGGTGACCTTGACGGTGCCGTCCACGACAGTCAGCGTCACGTCGTCGGTCGCGGTAAAGCTGCGGGTCCCTTTGGGGCCTTTCACTTCGACCGTCTGGCCGGACACGTTGGCAGACACACCGCTGGGCAGGGTCACTGGTTTTTTGCCGATACGAGACATCTTCGATCCCTCCTCAGAACACGGTGCAGAGCACTTCGCCGCCAATATTGGCCGCCCGTGCGTTTGCATCCGACATCACACCTTTGGAGGTGGAGACAATCGACACACCGAGGCCCTGACGGACGGTCGGAATATCCTTGACGCCCATGTAGACGCGACGCCCGGGTTTGGAGACCCGTTTGATTTCGCGAATGACAGCGGTGCCTTCGTAATATTTGAGTTCGATTTTCAGGGCGGGGTGACCGTCCTTGCCATCAATTTTGGTGTAACCGCGAATGTAGCCTTCGTCGGTCAGCACATCCAGAACCCAGCTGCGCAGTTTGGACGCCGGTGTTTCCACCGTGGCCTTGCCGCGCATCTGGCTGTTGCGGATGCGGGTCAGCATATCACCGATAGGATCGTTCATTTCATACTCTCCTTACCAGCTTGCTTTGACCATGCCGGGGATCTCGCCGTTCGAGCCAAGCTCGCGCAGCATGATCCGGCTGATCTTGAGTTTACGGTAATACGCATGCGGACGACCGGTCAGTTGGCACCGGTTGTGCAGACGCACGGCCGAGGAATTGCGCGGGAGTTCGGCCAGCTTCAGCGTGGCCTTGAACCGCTCTTCCACGGGTTTGGATTGGTCATTGATGATCGCCTTGAGCGCAAGCCGCCGGGAGGCATACTGCGCCACCAGCTTTTCGCGCTTCTTTTCGCGCTCGATCATGGATTTCTTAGCCATATCAAATCTCTCCTGGCGCTTAACTGTTGAAGGGCATGTTGAAATGCTTCAACAGCGCCTTCGCTTCCGCGTCGGTGTTCGCGGTGGTGCAGATGACGATGTCCATCCCCCAGACTTCATCGACCTTGTCGAAGTTGATCTCGGGGAAAACGATGTGTTCCTTGAGGCCGGTTGCATAGTTGCCCCGTCCGTCGAAGGATTTGCCGGAAACGCCGCGGAAGTCGCGGATCCGGGGCATGGCAACCGTGATCAGACGATCAAGGAATTCATACATCCGGTCCCCACGCAGGGTCACCTTGGCGCCAAGCGGCATGTCTTCGCGGACCCGGAAGCCAGCGATCGACTTTTTCGCCATCGTCTGCACGGCACGCTGGCCGGCGATGGTGGTCAGATCCTCGACCGCGGATTTGGCTTTCTTGCTGTCACGGACAGCTTCGGAGCCGCAGCCGATGTTCAGGACAATCTTGTCCAGACGGGGGATCTGCATGTCGTTCTTGTAGGCGAACTCTTCTTTCAGGGCCGGACGGATCCGGGCCATGAAATCCGCCTTGAGGCGGGGCGTATAGGTTGCAGTGTCAAGCATCAGATCACGTCCCCCGTGGTCTTGGCAAAACGCACCTTTTTGTCGCCGTCCATACGGAACCCGACGCGTGTGGCTTTGCCATTGGCATCAACGATGGCGAGGTTCGACAAGTCGATCGGCATCGCCTTGGGCGTGCGCCCGCCTTGGGTCGTCTGGCTTTGCTTGACGTGGCGGATGGCGATGTTCAGCCCGTCCACAACGGCCTTGTTGGCCTTGGGGTCCACCGAGGAGATTTCCCCGGTCTTGCCCTTGTCCTTGCCCGCGAGAATGACGACCGTGTCGCCTTTTTTGAGTTTCGCAGCCATCAGAGCACCTCCGGAGCCAGCGAGATGATCTTCATGAAGTTCTTGGCCCGCAATTCACGCACGACCGGCCCGAAAATACGGGTGCCCACGGGCTCCCCGGAGTTGTTCAGGATGACGGCGGCGTTGCGGTCAAAACGGATGGCGGTGCCGTCTTCACGACGGACTTCTTTTGCGGTGCGAACGACGACGGCCTTGCGGACGTCCCCTTTTTTCACACGACCGCGCGGAATGGCTTCTTTCACCGACACAACGATGATGTCACCAACCGACGCATACCGACGGTGCGAACCGCCGAGAACCTTGATGCACTGAACCCGGCGAGCGCCTGAGTTGTCAGCTACATCCAGATTGGTCTGCATCTGGATCATTTGGTTTCTCCCGACCTTTGGGGGGCCATCATGGCCGTGTCCCCAGGGTTTCGATTAAACCGGACTGTCACTGCCTTAGGAGGCGATGACCTCCCAGCGTTTGGTTTTCGATTTCGGCGCACATTCCTGAATGCGGACCATGTCGCCGACGTTGAAGGCGTTGTTTTCGTCGTGAGCCCGGTATTTCTTGGACTTACGGACGGTTTTCTGAAGCAGCGGGTGCTTGAACCGGCGTTCCACCTTGACGGTCACGGTCTGCTGGTTCTGGTTCGAGGTGACGACACCCTGAAGAATACGCTTGGGCATTGTCTTACGCCTCCGAAACGGCTGCGGCTGCAGCCTTTTGGTTCAGAATGGTTTTGACCCGCGCCGCAGCCCGTTTGACGGTCCGCATGCGGGCGGTGTTTTCCAGTTGCCCGGTCGCCTGCTGAAACCGCAGGTTAAAGGCTTCTTTCTTGAGAGCGACAAGCTGTTCCCGAAGCTGGTCGGGGGTCTTGGCGTTGAGTTCTTTGGCGTCCATGCCATGTCCTTTGTCAACATCACCGGAGGGCCCCCTTGGCCATTGGCGCGGGGTCACCCTGATTCCGGAGGAGTGGGTGTAGAAGAGGCGCGTATAGGTGGGTTGGTTTGGGTTGGCAAGGGCTTTTGCCCCTTTTTGCAAAGGCGCGCGTTCGCCCCACTACCCATGGACCGGATGCCCGGTTATGGTCCCCCCTATGTCACATATTGAATCGCTGTTTGTCACCCGGTTGTATCGCGCCACGCTGTCCGAGCATGGCAAGCCGATTTCTGCCGAAGAATTGGAAGACGCCTGTCTGGGCACCGCCGAGGATGACGAGGCCGGGCAGGATTGGTGCGAGGCGAACGGTTATACCGGATACACGTCCTATGCCTCGCTCACTGATTTGCCGTGGCGGTCCCCGATCTTCAAGGATCTGGTCAAGGTGCTGGACAAGCATGTTGCCGCCTTTGCCAAGGATCTGGCGTTTGATCTGGCGGGCAAGAAGCTGAAGCTGGAGGATATCTGGATCAATATCCTGCCCCAGGGCGGCATTCACACCGGCCACATCCATCCCCATTCCGTCATTTCCGGCACCACCTATGTGGCGATGCCCGAAGGCGCCAGCGCGATCAAGTTCGAAGACCCAAGGCTTGCCATGATGATGGCCGCCCCGACCCGCGCCAAGGACGCCCCCGAGGCCCTGCGCCAGTTCATCTATGTCGCCCCCGCCGTGGGCGATGTGTTGTTGTGGGAAAGCTGGCTGCGCCACGAGGTGCCGATGAACATGGCCGAGGACGACCGGATCAGCGTGAGTTTCAATTACGGGTGGGGGTGAGGCGGGGTTGATACGGGGTGCGTGGGGAACACGCACAATCCGGGGATTTGGTGCGTGGGGACCACGCACCCTACGGGGACAAAGTGCTGCAATGAAAAACCCCCGCCGAGTGATCGGCGGGGGTTTTGTGTTTGTTACCGGGTGACGGCACGCGGTTTGCTATGCAATCCGCTTTCGCCGCACTTGGTAAATTCGCGCTTGCGCGAATTTACCAGTCCTCGCGAATGATCGTCCGGGTTTTGATCGGGAGCTTCATCGCGCCGAGGCGGAGGGCCTCGCGTGCGACGGTTTCGTCCACGCCGTCAATTTCGAACATCACACGGCCGGGTTTGACCTTGCATGCCCAGAAATCGACAGAGCCTTTACCTTTACCCATCCGCACTTCGACGGGTTTGGAGGTGACGGGTGTATCCGGGAAAATCCGGATCCAGACGCGGCCCTGACGTTTCATGTGACGGGTGATCGCGCGGCGGGCCGCCTCGATCTGACGGGCCGTCACACGCTCTGGCTCGGTGGCTTTGAGGCCATAGGTGCCAAAGTTCAGGTCCGATCCACCCTTGGCTTCGCCGTGGATCTTGCCCTTGTGGAGCTTGCGGAATTTGGTGCGCTTTGGTTGCAGCATCTTTTCTACTCCTTACCGGTCGCGACGGTCAGGGCGGGCGCCACGGGGGGCGGGGCCGTCCTGAGACTCGGCGGCCTTGCGGTCGCGGGCTTGCGGGTCATGTTCCATGATCTCGCCTTTGAAGATCCAGACCTTGATCCCGATGATACCATAGGGGGTCATGGCTTCGGACAGCGCATAGTCGATGTCGGCCCGCAGGGTGTGCAACGGCACGCGGCCTTCGCGATACCATTCGGTCCGGGCAATTTCGGCACCGCCAAGGCGGCCCGCGACGTTGACCCGGATGCCAAGGGCACCCATCCGCATGGCGTTCTGCACGGCACGCTTCATCGCGCGACGGAAGGACACCCGGCGTTCGAGCTGCTGCGCGATGCTTTCGCCCACGAGCGCCGAATCGAGTTCCGGCTTGCGCACTTCAACGATGTTGAGGTGCAGATCGGACGCTGTCAGTGCGGCAAGTTTCTTGCGCAGCGTTTCAATGTCCGCGCCTTTCTTGCCGATGATGACACCGGGACGGGCGGCATGGATCGTCACCCGGCACTTTTTATGCGGCCGTTCAATGATCACGCGGCTGATGCCGGCCTGCTTGCATTCCTTTTTGATGAAATCCTTCATCTTGAGGTCTTCGAGCAGGAGGTTGCCGTAGTCCTTGCTGTTGGCGAACCAACGGCTGTCCCAGGTCCGGTTGACCTGCAGGCGCATGCCTACGGGATTGACTTTGTTACCCATTGGCTTGCTCCTCGAGTTGACGCACGGTGATCGTCAGTTCCGAAAACGGCTTCATGATCTTGCCAAAACGGCCACGAGCCCGCGGACGGCCCCGTTTCATCACGAGGTTCTTGCCCACATAGGCCTCGGCGACGATGAGTTCATCGACGTCCAGGCTGTGGTTGTTTTCGGCGTTCGCGATCGCAGACTGAAGACACTTTTTCACGTCCTGCGCGATCCGCTTTTTCGAGAAGGTGAGGTCGGCGAGCGCCTTGTCCACTTTCTTGCCACGGATCATCGCGGCGACGAGGTTCAGTTTTTGCGGGCTGGTGCGAAGCATGCGAAGTTTTGCCATTGCTTCGTTGTCGGCCACGCGGCGGGGATTTTTATCCTTGCTCATGGCTTATTTCCGCTTTGCTTTTTTGTCGGCTGCGTGACCGGTGTAGGTCCGCGTCGGCGAATATTCACCGAACTTTTGGCCGATCATGTCTTCAGACACGTTGACGGGGATGTGTTTCTTGCCGTTGTAGACGCCAAACGTCAGGCCCACGAATTGGGGCAGGATCGTCGAGCGGCGCGACCAGATTTTGATGACTTCGTTTTTGCCGGACTCGCGCGACTTTTCCGCCTTTTTCAAGACGTAAGCGTCGACGAACGGACCTTTCCATACAGAGCGAGCCATGGATTAGCGGCCTTTCCTGGCGTGACGCGAGCGCACGATGAGCATGCTGGACGCCTTTTTCTTGTTGCGGGTACGAGCCCCTTTGGTCGGCTTGCCCCACGGGGTCACCGGGTGACGGCCACCAGAGGTCCGGCCTTCACCACCACCATGGGGGTGATCGACCGGGTTCATGGCCACACCGCGGACGCTCGGGCGGATGCCCTTGTGGCGCATACGACCGGCCTTGCCGAAGTTCTGGTTGGAGTTGTCAGGGTTCGACACCGCACCAACGGTGGCGATGCATTCCTGACGGACCATCCGCAATTCACCGGACGACAAACGGATCTGGGCATAGCCCCCGTCGCGGCCAACAAACTGCGCATAGGTGCCAGCAGCGCGGGCAATCTGCCCACCTTTGCCGGGCTTCATTTCGATGTTGTGGACGATCGTGCCGATCGGCATCCCCGAGAACGGCATCGCGTTGCCGGGCTTGATGTCCACCTTTGCGCCAGCGATCACCTTGTCGCCGATCGCAAGCCGCTGGGGCGCCAGGATATAGGCCTGTTCGCCGTCTGTGTATTCCACCAGCGCAATGAATGCTGTCCGGTTGGGGTCATATTCGATGCGGACAACAGTCGCGGCAACGTCGAATTTGTTGCGCTTGAAGTCCACGATACGATAGAGCCGTTTCGCCCCACCGCCTTTGCGACGCATCGTGATCCGTCCGGTATTGTTCCGACCGCCATGTCCCATAAGACCCTCTGTGAGGGCCTTGACGGGGCGACCTTTCCAAAGCTCCGAACGGTCGATCAGTACCAGCCCGCGCTGGCCAGGCGTCGTCGGTTTATACGACTTGAGTGCCATGTTTGATGTCTTCCGTTTGCTTGGCGGTTCCCGACCGGGAACCTGAAGTTACAGGGCCCCGAAGGTCCCAAAGGGTGGTGGGTCAAGACCCACCTTACGATGTTGGCCGCCGTGGTGGGTCAAGACCCACATTACCGGCAAACAAAAAACCAAAGGCCCGGACGAATCCGGGACCTAGGGCAATGGGGCCTGATAGGGGAGCGGTGGGATGGCGTCAAGCGCAGAAGATGCGGCGGTGGACGACAGTGCGCAGGGGCGGGACCACGCGGACCTTTAGCCTACCAATAATAGGTGTCTTCGCCATACACATAGTCGAAGGGAAAGACCGGAGCCAGCTTTGGTGCCGACCTGCGGTCCCCGCCGTCCAGAAGCGGCAAGACCATTTCGCGCGGCGGAGACGGCAACAGGGTGGCGTCCCGGCCTGCCCGTTCCACCACATGGTTTGGCCCGATCCGCCGCCCGGCCGTGACCGCGTCTGGCCAGACTCCGCAATCGTCCGGTCCGATGCATCGCGCGAGAACCGGACCATGGGGCAGGCCGTTCCAGAACCACCCCGTGCCGCCCGGCATGTCATTGTCCGTTCGGATTTCCGCGTAGACCACATCGAGTTGCAGGCTGAGCGTTTCAAAGGCGCGAAAGAGCGCAGTTGTGGCGGCCTTGTCCTCGAACAGCTTTGGTTTAAACGCAAAGGCGACAGTGCCCAGCAAGTGGTCGCGGCGGGCAAAGTGCCGGGGGTTATACTCTTCAAACCGTTTGGCACTGGGGACCGAGACAAGGACGTCCCCAAAAGGCGCGGCGGACCGCAGGATGATGTCGCCGTTGGTTTGAAACGTGTCTACAAGGGGCGCTGTATCGCCATTGGTTACCTTGCCCTGGAGGGGTCCGGTCAGCCCTAAGCGGCGTGGCACGGCGGCGGGCAGAATCGTCCCCAAGGTGGTCAGCAGGTCGGCAAAGCCCGTAGCATGGAACCTCGCGCCATCCTTGAACCAGAAGGTCATCCAGTGGGGTTTACGGGGCTGCGCGACGTCGTGGGCGACAAGCCCCTGTTTGGTTGCGGTTTCCCACTTGTTCGCCTGCACGTCGATCAGGGCGCCCTTGGTCTGTGCCAGAATGTCCGCGAGAAATGCGTCAATGGTGGCCCAGACGTCCGGGGTTTTGGCCCCTTCGAGGTGGAGGGAATAGAACGTCCTGCGTTTGCCGATCAGCGCAAGGTGGGGGTCTGGGATATCCTCGTCTTTGATGTCCAAGGGACCGCTGAGGAACAGGTTCGCGCCATTGGGAAGCTGTGGGGGCGTGAGCGGTGTTGGTTTTGGCCGCGAAGAGGTTGAAATCGTAGCTCATTATCAGACCCTAAATATTCACCTGAGAATGCTACCCGCGCAAAAGAAAATCGCCAGCGCATTTCTGCACCGGCGATCTTTGGCTTTAACAGGGCTTTGAGATCAAAGACCGGTGGACACGTCGATGGTGTTGCCTTCGACGAGGGTCACATAGGCCTTTTTCACGTCATTGCGGGTGCCGAGGGAACCCCGGAACCGCTTGACCTTGCCCTTGGTGATGACTGTGTTGACCGCCTTGACCTTGACACCAAAGAGAGCCTCGACGGCTTCCTTGATCTGGGGCTTGTTGGCCGAAATCGCCACTTCAAACACCACAGCGTTGTTTTCGGACGCCATGGTTGCCTTTTCGGTGATGATCGGCTTGCGGATCACGTCGTAGTGTTCTGCTTTTGCGGTCATTTCAAACGTGCCTCCAAGGCTTCGAGCCCTGCTTTGGTGAGCACGAGCGTGTCACTGCGCAGGATGTCATAGACGTTGGCGCCAACGAACGGCAGCACGTCAAGGTTGGCGATGTTGCGCGCGGCGCGGGCAAAATCGGCGTTCACGGTTGCGCCGTCGATGATCAGCGCCCGCTTCCAACCCAGCGCACCCACCTGTTTGGCGAGGATCGCGGTCTTGGCGGCGGTCACTTCGGCGATGTCCAGAACGACCAGTTCGCCCGCTTTGACCTTGGCCGAGAGCGCGTGGCGCAGGCCGAGTTTGCGGAACTTCTTGGTCAGTTCATGGGCGTGGCTGCGCGGCGTCGGGCCTTTGTAGATCCCGCCGTGACGGAAGATCGGGGCCTTCTTGGACCCGTGGCGTGCGCCACCGGTGCCTTTTTGGCGATAGATCTTCTTGGTCGAGTAGGACACGTCGGATTTGCCGAGCGTGGAGTGCGTGCCCTGCTGGTTGCGGGCACGCTGCCAGCGCACCATGCGGTGCAGGATGTCTGCGCGCGGGTCGAGGCCAAAGATCGCGTCGTCGAGATCGACGGACCCGGCAGCCTTGCCATCGAGCTTGATTGCATCAGCCTTCATTGGTCTCGCCTCCTTCAGCGGCGTCGTCAGCCGGGGTTGCATTCGCGGCGTCAGCAGCGGCGGCCTGAATTGCGGCCTCTTCTGCTTCGGCGGCGGCTTTTGCCACGGCTTCTGCTTCGGCGGCGGCCTGTGCGGCGGCAGCTTCGGCAGATTTACGGGCGACTTCAGCGGCGGACTTGAGAGCCGCCGGGAAGATCACGTTTTCAGACTGCGGTTTCTTGACCGCATCCTTGATCGTGACCCATCCCCCTTTGGAGCCGGGAACGGCACCTTTGACCATGATCAGGACACGGTCGATATCGGTGCGCACAACCTGCAGGTTCTGCGTGGTGACACGGGCAGCGCCCATGTGACCGGCCATCTTCTTACCTTTGAAGATGCGGCCCGGATCCTGACACTGGCCGACGGAGCCGTGCGAGCGGTGCGACACGGACACACCGTGCGACGCGCGCAAACCACCGAAGTTGTGCCGCTTCATGACACCGGCAAAACCTTTACCGATGGACACGCCCGACACGTCGACGAACTGGCCGTCGAAGTAGTGGGCGGCGATGATTTCTTCACCCACGGGGATCAGGTTTTCCGGGGCAACCCGAAATTCCGCAATCTTCCGCTTGGGTTCAACCGAGGCAGCCGCGAAATGGCCGCGCATGGGTTTGGTCACCCGCTTGACCTTGGCTGTGCCGGCGCCGAGCTGGACGGCCGAATAGCCATCCTTTTCAACGGTCCGCTGTGCCACGACCTGCAGGTTGTCAAGGAGGAGGACGGTCACAGGGATCTGCTTGCCGTCTTCCATGAAAAGCCGGGTCATGCCGACTTTCTTTGCGATTACACCGGAGCGCAACATGGTCATGGCCCCCTTAAACCTTGATCTCGACGTCGACACCGGCAGCAAGGTCGAGCTTCATCAGCGCGTCCACGGTCTGCGGCGTCGGATCAACGATATCCAGCAGACGCATATGCGTGCGGATTTCGAACTGATCGCGGGATTTCTTGTCGATGTGCGGTCCCCGCAGAACGGTGAAACGCTCGATCTTGTTCGGCAGCGGGATCGGACCCCGGACCGAGGCACCCGTACGCTTGGCGGTCGAAACGATTTCGGCGGTGCTGGCGTCCAGCACGCGGAAATCGAACGCCTTGAGCCGGATGCGAATATTTTGGCTTTGTGCGGCCATGGCTTTGCCTTTCGCGGCTTTGGGTTGAGAGGTGGGGAGAGCGGAATTGCCTCGCCACATCGAACCCGGAATTTCAACGAAGAAGGCGGGCTTTCGCCCACCTTCCCCTTTATCGACCCTTGCGTGACTTACGCGAGGATTTTGGACACAACCCCTGCACCAACCGTGCGGCCGCCTTCGCGGATGGCGAAGCGCAGGCCGTCTTCCATGGCGATCGGGGCGATCAGTTCAACGACGAACTTCAGGTTGTCGCCGGGCATCACCATTTCCGTG
>JBGSIZ010000102.1:0-2017 GCA_041742255.1 Marivivens sp.
CGGTTCCCCCTGCGCCGCCCAGAGCAGCGTTTGCCGCACCGCATCCGCCGACAGGCCCGGATGGATTTGCGCCACGTTGGGCACGATTTGCCCCCCCACCCGCCACCGCAGCATCCGCCGCATCAGGGGCGTGAACACCGCGCTGTAATCTTCGTGCCGCCAGACCACCGTTTCGGTCACCCCCGGCACGCGGCGGATGCTGTCCACCAAGTCTGCCCAGTCGATCCGCGCGGGCGGATTGTGCCCTGCGAAATCCCGTGGCAAGGCGAAATGCCCCGCCAGAAGCGTTTGCGAATACGCCGATCCAAGGAACCCCGTGGGCGACCGGATTGCCAGAAACACCCGCAGGGGGCTGGGTGCGATGGCCGCTGCAAGGTCCGCCACCCGGTCCGCCGCACCGGGGTAGAACGGCACCTCGACCACGCCATCCCCCACATGGAGTGCGCCCAGAAAGTTTTCCTCGGACACCACGACCCGTCGCGTGTCCTTGGCCAGAAACGCCAGTTGGTCCTGTGCGCCGCGCCGCGCCGACCCGGCACAGTCGCCCAGACCGAACATCTTTTGCAGGGTCCGCCCCCGCAGCCGCAGGTATTCCGGCCCGTAATAACGGATGCCGCTGTCGATCAGCAGTTCCTTGTGGTCCCGTAGGGTCCATTGCAGATGGGTTGACGCCGTTTTATGCGCCCCAAGATGCAGGGTCAGGCTGATGGGAGGGGGCAAACGGCACCTTTCTGACAGGTGATGTGGCCTATGATCCCCAAGACGGGGGATTGGCAGGAGTTGGGGGACTCGAACCCACGACCCTCGGTTTTGGAGACCGATGCTCTACCAACTGAGCTAAACTCCTAAGGCCAAGGTGGGGATTACGGCAGCGCCGGATAGGAATCAAGGGTCATTTGCACGGGTGTAGCCGCCACAGGGTTAACGGCCCGTTGCGATGGTCCGGGTTATAGGGGGCGAGAGCAGAACCGTCTTTCCTCGCGGGCCGCGCAGGGCTACCACAGGGGCAGGCAAATGCCCCCGTTGTTTTCGCGTTGCCCAGAAAGCCACCGATGCCCGCCCATTTGTCCCGCCGATTGACCGGCAAGACCCGGTCCCACGAAGCCAACCGCGATCTGGGGTATCTGTTGGCATTCATGGCCGGGGCGGTGAATGCGGGCGGGTATCTGGCCGTCGCCCAATATACGTCCCACATGACCGGCATCGTGTCATTGATGGCTGACAATGTCGCCCTTGGCCGGATGGGACTGGTTCTGGGCGGGTTATGCAGCCTTGTCGCGTTCATTGGCGGGGCCGCCTGCACCGCGATTTTGGTCAACTATGCCCGTCGCCGCGCGTTGCACAGCGAATACGCCGCCCCGTTGATGCTGGAGGCCGTGTTGCTGATGACGTTCGGCGTCGTTGGAGCCGGGATTGCCGCCGATCAAGGCATGGCCGCCGCTGTCACCGTCCTGTTGTTGTGTTTTCTGATGGGGTTGCAAAATGCCGTGATCACCAAGGTGTCCGGGGCCGTGATCCGCACCACCCATGTCACCGGAATTGCCACCGATCTGGGGATCGAATTGGGCAAGCTGATGTATCGCACACGGCCCGATGACGGATTGCCCCCGGTTGTCGCGAGCCGGGACCGGCTGGTGGTGTTGGCCACCCTGCTGGCCTTGTTTTTCGGGGGCGGCGTGATCGGCGCGTTCGGGTTCAAGATCGCGGGGTATGTGGCCACCGTGCCGCTGGCCGCCCTGTTGGTGCTGGCCGCGGTTGTGCCGATCCACGATGACATTGCGGGATGGCTGCGACGGTTGCGGGGGTAGGGAACGAAAAAGGCCGCCCGGTGGGGCGGCCTTTGGGATGTTGTCCGATCAGGCGATCAGGCGATCAGGCGAGGATTTTGGACACAACCCCTGCACCAACCGTGCGGCCGCCTTCGCGGATGGCGAAGCGCAGGCCGTCTTCCATGGCGATCGGGGCGATCAGTTCAACGACGAACTTCAGGTTGTCGCCGGGCATCACCATTTCCGTG
>JBGSIZ010000103.1:0-11733 GCA_041742255.1 Marivivens sp.
GTGTCACCGGCCGCCACGCCCACCAGCGCCCCAAGGCCCGCGCCCACAAGCGCCCCCTGCTGGGTGTTCCGCTGTGGGTTGTTTTCAGAGGTGTCGACGCAGGCACCAAGGGTCAGCACGGCCGCCACGGCGGCAAGCGAAATTTTGGAAAGGGTCATTGTGTAATCCAGTCATAACAGGGCGCAGCAAATGGCGCCGATGTTTGTTATATTGCCCTTCTTGTCCTGCTATCCAATATCACAGTCAGCACATTTCACCCATCGGCGGAAAATGACCCGTCCGCCCGCGCGGATTCCCATGCCAGCAGCGCCCGTTTGACCGGCAGACCCCAATGATATCCCCCAAGCCCCCCGGATTTTCGCAGCGCCCGGTGGCACGGGATCAGATAGCTGACCGGGTTGCGACCGACGGCCGTGCCCACCGCCCGCACCGCCCGAGGATGCCCGATGGCCGTGGCGATGTCCCCATAGGTGGTCACCTGACCGGACGGAATGGCCAGAAGGGCCTCCCAGACCTTGATCTGGAACGGCGCCCCGATGAGAAACAGCGGTGTTGGACCGTCAGCCCGGCCAAAGGCGGTATCGACCCATGGGCGCAAGGCGTCTGTATCCTCCAGAAAGGTGGCCTTGGGCCAGCGCCCCCGCAGGTCGGTCATGGTGGCGTCCGGTCCGGTTTCCGAGCCAAAGCCGATGCCGCAAATCCCCCGGTCCGTCCCCATGACCAAGGCGGGGCCAAAGGGGCTGTCGAACCAGCCCCAGCGGATGGTCAATCCGGCCCCGGAGCGGGCAAAATCCCCGGGGCTCATCGCGTCCCAGCGCACGAACAGGTCATGGAGCCGCCCGCCCCCAGACAACCCGGCCTGATGCGCCGCCCCAAGCGTGGTGGCCCGGTCCGCCAGAAGCGTCTTGGCGTGACCTAGTGTCAGGTATTGGTGATACCGTTTGGGCGATACCCCGACCCAGCGCGAGAACACCCGCTGAAAATGCGCGGGGCTCATGTTCATTTGCGCCGCGAGTGTTTCGAGCGTGAGGGGTGTGTCCGTGGCCGCGCCGTCGATGGCATCAATCGCCCGGCGCATGACGTTGTAATGATAGCGGTCTGAGTGTTCCATGCTGTTAATCTAGTTGGTGTCCCTGCGTCGCGCGATCCGAATGTTGCGCCAAATCCGCTTGCCCGGCGGGGGCCGTCCGGGCATATGGGGGCGGTGGCAAAGCAGCTATCATATCCCGTGATGCGTGAGGCGTTCACCCGGTTTCAGGCTGCCGAGGCCGAGCCAAAGGGCGAATTGCATCACGTGAACGCCTATACGCTGGTGGTGGCCGTGGCATTGTCCGCCCAAGCCACGGATGCCGGTGTGAACAAGGCCACGCAGGCGTTGTTTCAGGTGGCCGATACCCCCGAAAAAGTGCTGGCCCTTGGGTTGGACGGGCTGACCGAGGCGATCAAGACCATCGGCCTGTTTCGCCAGAAGGCGCGGAACGTCATCCGGATGAGCGAAATTCTGGTGCAGGACTATGGCGGCGTTGTTCCCAATTCCCGCGCCGCGTTGCAAAGCCTGCCCGGTGTGGGCCGCAAGACCGCAAATGTGGTGTTGAACATGTGGTGGCAGCACCCCGCCCAAGCCGTGGACACCCATATTTTCCGTGTCGGCAACCGCACCGGATTGTGTCCGGGCAAGGATGTCGATGCCGTTGAACGCGCCATCGAGGACCATGTCCCCGTCGATTTCCAGCAGCACGCCCACCATTGGATGATCTTGCACGGCCGCTATATCTGCGTCGCTCGCAAGCCAAAGTGTGGCGCCTGCATCATCCGTGACCTGTGCCAATTTGAGGACAAGACGATATGAGTTTCAATGTGATCGGTATCGGCAACGCCATGGTGGATGTCATTTCCCATGCGTCCGACATGTTTCTGGACCAGATGGGCATCGAAAAGGGCATCATGCAGTTGGTGGACCGCGAGCGCGCCGAACTGCTGTATGCCGCGATGCGCGACCGGGTGGAGGCCCCCGGCGGGTCCGTCGCCAACACCATTGCGGGCATTGGCGCGCTGGGTCTGAAAACCGCGTTTATCGGCAAGGTCAAGGATGACGCGCTGGGCCGGTTTTATGCCGACGCGCTGGCGCAGTCCGGCACCGCATTTCCAATGCCCCCCCAAGCCGTGCCGCTGCCCACGTCCCGGTCTATGATTTTCGTGTCCCCCGATGGCGAGCGGTCGATGAACACCTATCTGGGCGCGGGTGCCGATATTTCGTCTGCCGATGTCCCCGATATTTTTGCCGGAGCCGATATCTTGTTTCTGGAGGGGTATCTGTTTGACAAGGACGAAGGCAAAACCGCGTTTACCGAGGCCGCCGCCCGGATCAAGGCCGCCGGAGGCCGCGCCGCCATCACCATTTCCGACCCGTTTTGCGCCGAGCGGCACCGCGCCGATTTCCAGCGTCTGATCGCGGGCGATGTTGATATCGCCATCGGGAACGAGGCCGAATGGACCACCTTGTATCAGACGGACGATCTGGAGGCCGCGCTGGCCCATGCCGCCGCTGCCTGTGACACCGTGGCCTGCACCCGGTCCGGCCAATCGGTTCTGGTGATCCGGGGCACCGAGCGGGCCGAGGCCCCTGTCACCCGCGTGACCCCGGTGGATGCCACAGGTGCCGGGGATCAGTTTGCCGCCGGGTTCCTGTTTGGGCTGGCCACCGGGCGCGATCTGGAAACCGCCGCCCGGATGGGCGTGCTGTGTGCCGCCGAAGTGATTGGCCATGTCGGCCCCCGTCCGCAGGCGGATATGGCCGAGGTGTTCCGGCAGCACGGGCTGCTGTGACCCCGATTCTTCAGCTAGGATTATTCGCCCAGTTTTGCATGCACCTCGGCCAGATCAATCTGGCCGATGGGCATCTTGTTGGCGGGGTTGTCAAAGTCGTATTTGAACAGTTGGAAATCTTTTTTGTAGATTTCCCACATCAGGTGCATCGACAAGTCGTCAAAGTAATCCTCGACCGGGTGGGCGCGGGCGGGCCCGTGTCCTTCGCTTTCGTTGAAGCGGGGGATCTTTTTCAGATCGACCTTTTTCTTGGTCTTGATGTTGTCCAGAACGACCTTCATGCCGGTGTTGAAATCCTCGGTCCAGAAGATGTGGTCATAGCGCCCACCGTTCACGATGAATGTGGAAATATGCCCCGACATCGCCGACCAGTGGATGTCCGGTTCCATTGGCCGCCGCCAGCGGATGGTGTCCCGCGCGAACAACAGGAACCGCCGGAACGATTTGATCTGGTCGAATTCGAACCCGGTTTCGGGGTCCCCCACCTCGACCCCGTATTTCTGCACCAAGGTCGGCACAAGGTTGCCCCGGTAGCGTTTGCCGTTTCGCTGGATCCCGCAGATCTTGTCAAAGAACGACGACAGGATGCGGGTGTAGGGGTTGCGCACGCAGGTAAAGGAATAGCTGTGGTGGCCTTTTACATTCGCCTCGATCAGCTTTTGGCTGTCGTCCATCGCCCATTTGTGCATCCCGCTGGTGGCGTCGTGGATGTCGCCGTCAAAGAACACTCCGTGGTCGGAATAATACATGACCTGACCGATGGTCGAGCAGGCGCATTTGGGCACCACGCGGTAGACCACGCTTTCACTTTCCGTCATCCATGTGCCGGGGAAACCCATACTGCCTCTATCCCTTACCCTGCGCCTGATTGCGCGCCCGTGTCGCCAGTTGTATCGCTTGTCGTGTTGCGTCCGTCCTGACGTCATTGACCACAAAAAAGCAAACAAAGCCTGTTTATTCAACGTCTGTTCAGGCTATCAAGTGCAAACTATCGTGGCAAACTGCGGGACACTGTTTCCAATATGGCAAAAATCGCCTTTATCCTGCTGTGTCACAAGGACCCTGATGCCATCGTGCAGCAGGCGCAACAGCTGACGGCTGTGGGCGATTATATCTCGATCCATTTTGACGCCCGCGCGCCCAAGGCCGCCTATGACCGCATCCGCAAGGGGTTGGCCGACAACCCGAATGTGACCTATGCCAAGCGCCGGATCAAATGTGGGTGGGGTGCCTGGAGTCTGGTTCAGGCCACGTTGTATGCCGTGGAGGCCGCCGTGGATGCGTTTCCGCGCGCCACCCATTTTTACATGGTGTCCGGCGATTGCATGGCGATCAAATCCGCCACCTATGCCCATGATTTTCTGGACGCCCATGACGTCGATTATATCGAAAGTTTCGATTATTTCGACAGCGACTGGATCAAGACGGGCATGAAGGAAGAACGCCTGATCTATCGCCACTGGTTCAATGAACGCACCCAGAAGCGGCGATTCTACTGGTCATTCTGGGCGCAGCGGCGGTTGGGTCTGACCCGTGCGATCCCTGCCGATATTCAGGTGCAGATTGGCAGCCAATGGTGGTGCCTGCGCCGCCGCACCATTGAATGGATCGTCGAATTCACCCGCACCCGCCGCGATGTGATGCGGTTTTTCGCCACCACATGGATCCCGGACGAGACGTTTTTTCAGACCCTTGTCCGCCATCTGGTTCCCGAGACCGAAATTCAGACCCGCACCCTGACGTTTCTGATGTTCACCGATTACGGGATGCCGGTGACGTTCTACAACGACCACTATGACCTGTTGATGTCGCAGAATGCGTTGTTTGCCCGCAAGATCAGCCCGGAAGCCGCCCAGTTGAAAGCCCGGCTGGGCAAACTCTATGCCTCGGGCCGTAATGATTTCAAGGTGTCGAACGAAGGCCGGGGGTTGTTCAAATTCCTGACGGGACGGGGCCGGATTGGACGCAGGTTTGCCCCCCGGTTCTGGGAAACCGAGACCAGTCTGGGCCGCGAGCGCGAATTGCTGATCGTGGCCTGCAAGAAATGGCATGTCGCCAAGCGGTTGATCGGGTCGATCAAGCACCACGCCAATATTCCCGCCATTGATTACCTGTTCAATGAGGAAGACACCCCCTTGCCCGATCTGGGCGGCATCCAGACCACCCTGAGCAAGCGCACCCGCCACCGCCGCGCCTTGATGCGGATGTTGTTTGACTACTACGAAACCGACCGGTTGATCATTTGTCTGGACACCGCGTCGCTGGATCTGATGCAGGATTTCTTTTCCGACCGGTCCGTCACCCGGATGCTGGAGATCGAGTGCGAGTTTACCGACGAGTTCCTGCGCGGTCATGCAAAGCGGGTGGGGTTGGCGGGCGAAGAAACATCCGATGAAACGCTGGCCCGGTTGCTGCCCACCATCCGCTATGACGTGGTGTTTGAGAGCGACCGCATCCGCGACGCCAATTTTCCCAACCATCTGAAACTGCGCGAGATTGTGTCGCCCGAGGAAAACAGCGTAGCCTTGGCCGCGTTCCTGTCGGTGCCCCCCGATGTTGCCCGCAGTCTGGCCCAGACCCCCTATCTGTTTGTTGATTGAGGAGCCGACCCATGCAATTTACCTATGATCCCCAGAACATCTTTGCCCGCATCCTGCGCGGGGAAATTCCGAACAAGACCGTGTTTGAAAACCCTCATGCGCTGGCGTTTCATGACATCAACCCGCAGGCCCCGGTGCATGTGCTGGTGATCCCCAAGGGCGCCTATGTCAGTCTGGACCATTTTGCCCGTGACGCCAGCCCCGACGAACAGGTGGGATTCATGGCCGCCGTCGCCGAGGTCTGCCGGATTTGCGGTGTCGATGCCGGGTTTCGCGCCATTGCCAATACCCGCGATGACGGGGTGCAGGATGTTCCGCATTTTCATCTGCATATCATCGGGGGCAAACGTCTGGGCCGGATGTTGCCGCAGCAGGGGTGAGGGTGCGTGCCGTGGTGCCCGGCCCTGCGGATAGAAGCCTCCGGCGGCGGTTTTTTCGGCAGTAAGAAACCCATGGCTTGGGTTTATTTGCCCGAGGTCAGCGCCAGAAAGACATCCTCTAGATCGGCCTCTTTGGTCTGGACGTCCTTGATCCCGATGCGCGCGTCTTGCACGGCGGCCAGGATTTGCCCCGCGTCGGTGTCCCCGGTCCGGTAGTTGAACACGAGCGCCCCGTCGCCGCGCACCTGTCCCGTGACGCCGCGCGGCAGGTCCGGCAGGACGCAAGGTGATGCCGGCGTGATCACGATTGTCTTGCTGTCCAGACGGGACAGAAGGTTGGCGGTGGTGTCCCGCGTGATCACCTCGCCATGGTTGATGATGGCGATTTCGTCGCACATCGACTGCGCCTCTTCCAGATAGTGGGTGGTCAGGATGATCGTCATCCCTTGATCGTTGAGACGCCGCACATTCGCCCAGAGCATGTTGCGCAGTTCGATATCCACCCCTGCCGTGGGTTCATCCAGCACGAGGATTTGCGGCGCATGCACCAGCGCCTTGCCCAGCAGAAGCCGCCGCCGCATCCCCCCCGACAGCGACCGCGCATAGGCGTGCGCCTTGTCCGTCAGGCCGATCAGGTCGAGGATGGCATCCGTCCGCCGCTGTGATTTGGGCACACCATAAAGCCCCGCCTGTACTTCGAGGCTGCCGCGCGGGGTGAAGAACGGGTCGAGGTTGGGTTCCTGTGGCATGATCCCGATCGCCGCCCGCGATTGCCGGGGGTTGATGTCCTGATCGAACCCCCAGATTTTCACCTGCCCCGCCGTTTTGACCACCAATCCCGCCAGAATGTTGATGAGCGTGGATTTTCCCGCCCCGTTCGGCCCCAAAAGCCCAAAGATCGACCCCCGCGGGATCGCAAGGTCGATGCCCCGCAGCGCCTCTTTGGCGGGGCTGCGGCCGGTGGCTTTGTAGGTTTTGCGCAGTCCGGTGATTTCGATGGCGTTCTGGGTCATGATGTCCCTTTCCGGACTTGTCCGCGCCCCGTGTGCAGGGGTAGGGTGCGCATGATCTAAGGCGGCTTTGACCGCATCGCAACGATCCAAAGGCATATCCATGACCCGACCCGCCCCAGAGACCAAAATCGTTGACCAAGGACGGGTGGCCTGTGATGGCGGCGAAGGCCCGTTGGGCCATCCTCGCGTGTGGTTGTCCATTCCGCAGGACCGTGGCTGGGTCGAGTGCCCCTATTGCGACTGCCGGTATGAATTGAGCGGGGCGGCCAAGGCCGGCCATTGATCCCGATGCCCCGCCCGATCCCGGCAGGGCCTATCTGACACCGGAATAGTAGCCTGCGAGGACATCAGCGGCATGGAACCATTCGGCAAGGGCAGCCATCTGCATCTGATCGACGGATCGGCCTTTATCTTTCGCGCCTATCACGCCTTGCCCCCGTTGACCCGCAAATCCGATGGGTTGCCTGTGGGTGCTGTCAGCGGGTTTGTGAACCTGTTGCAGAAATATGTCGAGGGCAATTCCGGCAAAGATGCCGCCACCCATCTGGCTGTTATCTTTGATTTTTCCGGCAAGTCGTTTCGCAATGATATGTATGACAAATACAAGGCCCAACGCCCCCCCGCCCCCGAAGATCTGGTGCCCCAGTTTCCCCTGACCCGCGATGCCACCCGCGCGTTCAATGTCGCCTGCAAGGAGGTCGAAGGGTTCGAGGCCGATGACATTATCGCCACCCTTGCCTGTCGCGCCCGCGATGCCGGGGGCCGTGTCACCATCGTGTCGTCCGACAAGGATCTGATGCAGTTGATCGGGGGCGGCGTCGAAATGCTGGATCCGATGAAGAACAAGCGGATTGACCGCGACGGGGTCATCGAGAAATTTGGGGTTGGCCCCGAACGTGTTGTCGATGTGCAGGCTCTTGCTGGTGACGCTGTGGACAATGTGCCGGGCGCGCCGGGTATCGGGATCAAGACCGCCGCCCTGTTGATCAATGAATTCGGGTCGTTGGAAGAATTGCTGGACCGCGCCGACGAAATCCCCCAACCCAAGCGCCGCGAGACCCTGAAAGATCACCGTGCCCAGATCGAGTTGTCCAAGCGTCTGGTGTCGCTGGATTGCGATATGACCCTTGATTTCACGCTGGAGGAGTTGGAGGTTCGCGACCCGGACCCGGCTGTTTTGTTGGGATTTCTGGCGCTGATGGAGTTTCGCACGGTCGCCAAGCGGATCGCCGACAAGCTGGGCGTGGTCGCCCCCCCCATTGTCGACCAGACCCCCGAAGGTGCCGATCCTGTCATCGCTGAGGGTTCCGCCCGCGTTCCGTTTGACCTGAATTCCTATGAGCGTGTGTCCGATATGGCCGCGTTGCAGGTCTGGATCGACCGGATTTACGAGGTGGGCCACGTTGCCGTGGACACAGAAACCACCAGCCTTGACGAAATGCGCGCCGATCTGGTGGGCATATCGTTTTGTGTGACTGCCGGGCAGGCCTGTTATATCCCGTTGATCCACAAGGAAAGTGTCGCCGATGACCTGTTCGGGTCGGATGCCTTGGCCCCCGACCAGATGCCGCTGGACACCGTTCTGGACGCCTTGCGCCCGATGCTGGAGGACCCCAGCATTCTGAAAATCGGCCAGAACATGAAGTATGACGCCAAGATTTTCGCCCGCAATGGCGTGCAGGTTGCACCGATCGACGACACCATGTTGATGTCCTATGCGATGAATGCCGGCCTGCACAATCACGGCATGGACCTGTTGAGCGAGCAATATCTGGGCCATGTTCCCGTCCCCATCAAGGATCTGATCGGCACGGGCAAGGCCGCCGTCACGTTTGACCGGGTTCCTGTGGCGCAGGCCGTGAAATACGCCGCCGAGGATGCCGATATCACCTTGCGTTTGTGGGAACATCTGAAGCCCCAGTTGCACCGCAAACAGGTCACTACCGTCTATGAAACGCTGGAACGCCCGTTGGTGCCTGTTCTGGCCCGGATGGAGATGGCCGGGATCAAGGTGGATCGCGATACCCTGAGCCGGATGTCCAACGCATTTGCCCAGAAGATGGCCGCGTTGGAGGATGAGATACAGACCCTTGCCGGCCGCCCGTTCAACGTGGGGTCGCCCAAGCAGTTGGGCGAGATTCTGTTTGACGAGATGTCATTGCCCGGTGGCAAAAAGGGCAAGACCGGCGCCTATGGCACCGGCGCCGATGTGTTGGAGGATCTGGCCACCGAACACGAATTGCCCGGTCGCGTTCTGGACTGGCGGCAGTTGGCCAAGCTGAAATCCACCTATACCGACGCGTTGCAGGACCATATCAACCCCGAAACCGGCCGCGTCCACACGTCGTATTCCATTGCGGGTGCCACCACCGGGCGGCTGGCCTCGACTGATCCGAATTTGCAGAATATTCCGGTGCGGTCCGAAGAAGGCCGCCGCATCCGCGAGGCGTTTGTGGCCGATGCGGGCAAGGTTCTGGTCAGTCTGGATTATTCCCAGATCGAATTGCGGATTTTGGCCCATGTCGCGGGCATTGATGCCCTCAAGCAGGCGTTTCGTGACGGCGTCGATATTCATGCCTTGACCGCCAGCGAGATGTTCGATGTGCCGATGGACCAGATGACATCCGACATTCGCCGTCAGGCCAAGGCGATCAATTTCGGCGTCATTTATGGCATTTCCGGGTTTGGCCTTGCCCGCAATCTGCGCATCCCCCGCGATCAGGCCCAAGGGTTCATTGACCGGTATTTCGAACGGTTTCCGGGCATCCGCACCTATATGGATGACACTGTCGCTTTTGCCAAGGCGCATGGGTATGTGCAGACCCTGTTTGGCCGCAAGATCCATACCCCCGAGATTGACGCCAAGGGGCCGGGCGCCGGATTTGCCAAACGTGCCGCCATCAACGCCCCGATCCAAGGCACCGCCGCCGATGTGATCCGCCGCGCGATGATCCGGATGGACGCCGCCATCGAAGGTCTGCCCGCCAAGATGCTGTTGCAGGTGCATGACGAACTGCTGTTCGAGGTGGACGAGGCCGCCGCCGATACCTTGATCGCCCGCGCCCGCGACGTGATGGAAGGGGCCAGTGACCCCGCTGTCAAACTCGACGTTCATCTGACGGTCGAGGCGGGGCAGGGCGCAAATTGGGCGATGGCCCACTAGCACCGGTTATTGCTGGACCTTGGCCCTGTGGTGGGTCAGGGTGGAGTGCCATTGTCATGACAGTCAGGACGCCCAGAATGCCCCATACGCAGCTTGTTTATTCGTCCCGTCCGTTTGGGTTTGATGGTGCGATCCTTGCCGGGATTCTGGTCACGGCCCGCACGCTGAATGACCGGGACGATATCACCGGGGCGCTGATTTGCCGTGCGGACCTGTATCTGCAATTGCTGGAAGGACCGGCCGCCGCTATTGATGCCGCCTATGCCCGGATCGCCCGGGATGACCGCCATCTGGAAGTGACCACATTGGTCCGCCGCGAGGTGGCTGACCGCATGTTCCCGCGTTGGGCGATGTTCGACGACCCCGCCCGCAGTTGGATGTGGACCCCCGACGAGATTGCCGAAGGCAAGGCCACATCGGCCAGTGCCGAGGAGGTTTTCGCCGTATTCGCCCGCGTCGCTGCCGAGGCGAACGCCGCCGCGTGACGCCTGCCGCGTGATGCCGAGGGAACAGGCAAGGCGGATACACCGCCTTGCCCGGGTTGACGGGGTCAGTTGACCGCCTTGGCCTCCAGCACGTCGGGCGTGCGGTTGGCGACCTTTGCAATCTCGATCCGGCGGGGTTTGAGCGCCTCTGGCACTTCGCGCACCAGATCAATGTGCAGCATCCCGTTTTCATGTGCCGCCCCGGTCACCCGGATATGGTCGGCAAGGTGGAACCGCCGCTCGAATGCCCGGGTGGCGATCCCCCGGTGCAGGAACTTGCGGTCGCTGTCATCGTCCGATTTTCGTCCGGCGATCAACAGCGCGTTTTCCCGCACCTCGACCGTCAGGTCGGCGTCCGAAAACCCGGCCACGGCGACAGAAATGCGCCAGCCGTCATCGGCCGTTTTTTCGATGTTGTAGGGTGGGTAGGTTTGGGTGGATGCGTCGTTGGTCAGGACGCGGTCCATAAGGTCGGCGATTTGGTCAAAGCCGACAGTTGCCCGGTAAAGCGGGGCGAGGTCGAACGTGCGCATGGTTATCCTCCATTGAGCGACAACGATTGAGACGCCTTCCCCCATGGGGACAGGCAGCCACCGGGGCCCGTATGTGGCACCCCGATAGGCAGAATTTGGGGAGCCAATCCTGTGGTTTCAAGACCCCCGCTGCCGTCCCGCGACGGGCCGCGCGATGCCCTAGGGGTTGACGAATTTCGCCCCGGTTTCGTTGCGTTGCCCCGGCACGATCACCCGTTGCCCCAACGCCGCCCGCCCCGCCCCGATGGTGTCGAAATAGGCCAGAAGATCATCCAGCGGAGTTCCGAGCGAGGTGCCCAGCGATACCTTTTCCCCGTCCAGATCGGCCATCGCCGACACCACGGACACAATCCGCGCGATCCCGTCCTGCACCGAAAACACCGGTGCCCCGGACGCACCGAAATCCACATCACACGACATGATGACCACCCCGTCCTGTTGCCCGATCACCTTGCACAGGTTTTGCAGCGATGGGGCCTCGGACCGGTTGACCGCATAGGACACGACCCCGATGTCATCCCCGCGCAAGGGCTGGGCCGATACCGGAAACGGGTGAACCCGCGTGGTCCGGATCGGTTGGCTGAGTTCCAGAACCGCGATGTCCTGCGACACCGCGTCATTGCGCGCCTCTTGGCCCCGGTGGACGTAACCGGGGTGCGCGGCAAGCCGCCGGATGCCTCGCGTCGCCTCGGCCCGGCCATTGCGCATGCCGGCCAGAAACGTGAACCGCGCG